>JBEGJP010000171.1:0-53908 GCA_041184525.1 Pseudomonadota bacterium
GCATGCTGTAGGTGCTCTTCACTCCGCCACACCAGCCCAACACAGTCTCGGCCATCACATTGTCCGAGTATTTCATCATTTCCCGCATATAATTGTATTCATAGGAGCCGGTTTGCGAAGCGGCGGGAATATTCTGAAATGCCGTCCAGCTGGTGAGGATTTTCATTGTGGAGGCGGGTTTCACCACCTGCGTCTCGCCCGAGCGGTAGATGGAGAGTTTCTGCCCCTGTGGGCCATAGGCACGCACGGACACACTCCAGATCGTGTTTGAATCAGACCCACGGTCGAAAATGCCATTGAGGGTCGTTCTGAGACGATCGTTTTTGTAGGGCTCGAATTCATCATCTTCGGAAGGAGAAACGGCGAGTGTGGACGCCACATCGGGTGCCTGTGGTGCGCCACAGCCCGTGAATGTCAGACTCGCAAGAAGTATCATCAGCAACGAAGTGGGTTTCACCGAAAACATAGCCCGACCCTCCCTGCCCGAGGGAATGCAATTTCCGAGCCAGCGCACGACCCAAGAAAAACAGTGTCATTTTCGATTTTTAGACGAATACAAAACTGTCCGAGGCCGTGCAGAGTGTTCAAACCGTTGTCGTGTTGAAGAGATAGACAGTCTGCAAGGGATGATTCAAGGTCCCCTCCACGAGCTTGGACAGCTCGCGCTCCAGCCAACCCTCGGGCGGGCCGTCGAACAACGGAACTGCCGCACTGGAAAGCCCGCGGCTCACCACACCTTCCGAGAAATGAGTCAACGCCTGACGCGCCACATCGGGCCTCATCTTTTCCTGCCAATGGAATTTCAGCGGAAGGGCCACCACAAAACGCGTGCCGAACAATTCGCCCACCTCGTGCCACAGCGGATCGCCGGGCTGCAATTTTTTCCGAATGCACAGGCGGGTGTACTCACGAAAGTAATCGGGCCACGATTTCTTCACTTGCCGAGAAAGAATGTCCTTGCTCACGCCAACACAGTTCACAGGGTGCACAAACACCTCGGGATATACTGTGAAGATGTCATCCACGCGAAGGAACTCGAGCACAGACCCTCCAAAACCTTTCTTGCAGCGTCAATTCCGGCACAAATGGGGCTTCTGAGACCAGAGAACAACATAACATGAACAAGTGCAGGCCGACCAGCGCAACGACGGGGAGAAAGCCCATGCGCCGCAATGTCTCCGGATTTTTCGATCTGACTCTCGCGCTGTTCATCATCAGCAGCGTGACCGCAGGTTGCATCAAACAGCCCTCCACTGACCAACGCAGCGATGCCGACATTGCCATTCCGCAGGCTGCAGCCGAATTGGGCGTAGACACAGAATTTCTGATGCGGACCTATTCGCGTGAAAATCTTGAAAAGCCATCAAAGCAGGGGCAGATTGTCGCCATTTTAAAAGCCGACTGGCGCGACACCATGCCGCTCAAACACCGTTCCGGCGACGTGAGAACGTTCCGCAACAGCAAAGACACTTCCAGTATTACAGCCTTCGGCTCGGTCGACGTGCGCGGCATGACCCTCTCCAAGAATTCTCTGCGATTGAAACAGAAAAAAACAGGCGAGGAATCGGGTTTTGAAGTTGTCCGCCTCGACCTCAAAGATCTCACCGGCAAAGGCATGGTGAGCGCCATCAATGCTCTTCATACCTTGGGATCCGTCGTGCTGGCAGAACCCAATTTCGAGATGAACGCGATTGCTGTACCGAACGACCCCAAATGGCCTTCGCTTTGGGGCATGGAAAAGATCGGCGCTCCGGCGGCATGGGACGCATGGCAAGGGAATGAAGATTTCACTGTGGCGGTCATCGACACCGGCATCGACTACACCCATGAAGATCTGAAAGACAACATCTGGAAGAACAGCAAAGAGATTCCAGCCAACAACATCGACGATGACGGCAACGGCTATGTGGACGATGTCATGGGATGGAACTTCTATTGGAACAACAACAATCCCATGGATGGCAACGGCCACGGAACACACTGTGCAGGAACCGTTGCAGGACGCGGCAACAACGGCCTTGGAGTTTCGGGTGTGGTTTGGGGCGCAAAGCTGATGCCCGTGAAAGTTCTCGGTGACGACGGCTCCGGCTACAATTTCGATATCTATGACGGCATCATGTACGCCGTCCAAAATGGCGCGCACGTGACAAGCAACAGTTATGGCGGCGGCGGTGCGAGCAATCTTCTTGCCGCGGCATTGAGTGCGGCGAAATCCAAAGGAGTATTGTTTGTTGCGGCGGCAGGAAACAGTGCAGCATCATCCGCAAACTACCCTGCTTATTACAGCAAGACGTATGACAACGTGATTGCGGTCGCTTCCACCGATGCCAACGACACACTCTCCTCATTCTCGAACTACGGCGACGGAGTGAACGTGGCAGCGCCCGGACGCAATATTCTGAGCACTGTGCCTAACAATAGTTATCAAACGTACAGCGGAACATCGATGGCAACCCCGCATGTGGCAGGGCTCGCGGCACTCTTGTGGAGCAAAGACCCTTCGCTCTCTTACCTTCAAGTCAAAGACGCACTCCTCACGGGAGCCGACGTGATACCCGCATTGACGGGCAAAGTGAGCAGCGGCGCGCGCATCCATGCGCAAAAAGCTCTCGACAAAATCTCACTTGTCATTGCTCCCGAGACCACTCCCACACCCGATGTCACACCAACGGGGCTTCCCACGGCCGCACCCACAACGGGACCTACGATTTCACCAACAGAAACGCCTCCGACAGCGCCCACAGGCACACCAACAACGACGCCCACGAACTCTCCCACCAGCATGCCGACCGCGTCGCCCACCGGTGCGCCGACCTCCACGCCAACGAGCACTCCGACTGCTGCTCCCACACCCTCATCACCGCTGACACAGGGGATCAATTACTCCTACTTTACAACGCCCGTGGCGTGGAGTGATGTTCCCAATTTCGAGGGGACAACTCCGAAGAAATCGGGTCTCTTGCCGAACATTTCCCTCTCTCCTCGAACGCAGGCCATGAATTTCGGATTCCTTTTTGAAGGTTGGCTTCAGATTAAAACCGCGGGAAATTATACCTTCTATACGGCCTCCGACGATGGCAGCCGGCTTTGGATCGACAACACGATCGTGGTCGAGAACGGCGGCACTCACAATCTGCGCGAGCGTTCAGGAAGTCTTTATCTTGCGGCTGGCTATCACAAGTTGAAGGTTTCATATTTTCAGGTCTCAGGAAAATCAGACCTGAACGTTCTTTTCAAAGGACCGGCGATTCAGAAACAGAAGATACCGAACTCTGCACTATTTCGTGAATAAGAAATAAACCCCCAGCACCATGAAAAGAAAACCTCGGACAGGGATCTGTCCGAGGCGACGTGCATGAGGCCAAACTGATTGCTCTCAGAAGAACGAAATCAGTTTTGACTTTGGCAGGAACCTAAATATTTTCTTTCGAGAAAACCTCGCACAGTTTTCACATAGGGAGTTCCCGTCACGTCCTCCTGAACGAAGGCTTGATCACCCAAATTGTAAAAACTTTCGATGTTGGAATCGGCTGCCGGCAAGGAGGAATATGTCGGTGCGTACCCCCAATCGTTCACCACGGCAGACACAATGCACCTGCGCGGTTTTTTCCCGCCCTGAGATCCACTCGAAGCAGAATCCTTGTCTGTGCTTTTGTCCTTTGAATTTTTTCCGACGACTGCAGGATCGGCTGCCCATTGGCCGACCACAACTTTCATATCCACAGATGCGAGGCTTTGCGTGAGAGTCGTTTTCACCGCAGAGCCTTCGACTGCAGTCACCTGATTTTTGAAGGCTGCCAGATTGGAAAATGAATCTAATACGAGATGGAACAGGTCCTTGATCTTCTCATTTGGATTCCTGATGCATCCGCCCGAAACGCGCCTTTCTTCCGGATTCTGAAGCTCAAGAATCCACTCGGCTGCATTGCCATGAACTCCGTATTCACCATTGAACCAAATGACATACTGACCCAACGGGTTCTTCGCGCCGCAGGGCCCAAAAATCTCGGGATTGTTCTTGAAGATCTCCTGACGTTCTTTTTCGTCGGCAGCCAATTTTCCCGTTGCCGGATTCTTTGGACTCTTCGGCAACCAGACAGGACACGCCTGCATATCTTCTACGGCAAATATACCGGTCGGCGTGGATTGCGGGACTTTGTCATGAAATTCACCCGTCACATCCGCCGATGCCACATTCCACTGATCGACAGCCTTGCCTGACCTGTAGAGAGTCACACGATTTGTTTTCAAGTTGATTTGCAATGCCAAGTTTGAGGCGAGAGCTTTGCTGACAGCGGTGCTGTCGGGTTTTCCCTGCAAGAGCCCCTGAACATCCGCCGACGGAATAGATTTTCGCGGGGTGCAGCCCAGACTCGTGAGCAAAGCAATTCCTGCAGAGCCTAAAAGAGTGAGACGTCTCTTCTGCCAAGACAGATTCTTCTTGTTCATTGTCCTGCCCCCCAATGAGGATCCGACCTGCCGAGTCGAGATGATTGAAAGCGTTCGGAAGCAACGCACATGCCAAAATTTGTTCAATCATTATGTTGTTTTGGTGGATTCAAAGATGTTCAGAGATTGGACATTGTCGAAGGATCGGAGTGTTCCTGAGCACCGAACGTCGCACAACAGTCCCGCTGTCGGGATGTTGATAGAGAACCTCAAACGCCTCACGCGATGCTGCGCACTCCCACAGTGCGCCGGCACACATGGGACAAGGCTCGAGAGTCGTCACAACGCGGCTTCCGACAGGCAGTGGACGGCCTTCCCTCTTCCACCACGTGCGCAGCAAATTCATTTCGGCGTGCTGGGTCCTGTTGCGTCCGGCCGTATTCACTGCCCAGCCCAAAAGGCGCCCTTCGGCAGACACAAGCCAGCACTCGATGGAGCGATCGCGTTCTGCCTTCAGCAATGAAACGCCGGCAGACACGGATGAAAGGTGGACGGGCGCGTCGTGCACAACAGCAGAAAGATCCACCGCCCCTGAGCCCATCTCCATCCGTTCCGATATTTCCTCGGGAATTTTTGCCACGCGGGACATCCGCTTCGCACAGACAATGACCATCCCTCGGCACAATTCCGTGGGGTCAGCGGTTGTGAAAATTCGGCTGCGCAGCATGAAGTGTGCGGATCCCGGAAACCGATCCCAAATTGATTCAATCAGATGGGAAACTGCTGTCCGTGGCTCATAACACGCACGACGGTATCGAGCCCAGTAGACGACTCCGTTCCACTCCAACCAAGCGACAGCCGGCTGCATTTCAACTCACCTGTCGCAGGGCGGCACTGATGGGCATCTTGAGAACCTTCAGCACGGCCAAAACACTTCCCAAGACGCCCGCCACCAGAACAAGAAGCAAAGCCTCTTGAGCCATCATGTATTGGAGGTCGATGTAGGTTTTGAAAGAACGTGTGATTCCCGGTCCGGGCGGCATAAAAAAGCCGTCTCTTAGAAATAGGAGATTCAACCCGATGACGACGACAATCCCTGCCAATGCACCCAGAAGTGAGGCTACAAATCCTTCCAAGGCAATGAGCTTGACGATGTCGCCCTTCGCTTCTCCGTTGGCGCGCATCATACCGATTTCCTGTGTGCGCTCCAGAATGGAAGATGTCGCGGTGTTGAAAATGCCGAGCACCACCACAAAGAGGATGATCAGCCGGACAATGGAATATTGAGCATTCAAAAAATCAACTGAGTTCTGATAGTAGATTTTGTCGAGGACCTCGAAAGACGTGGCCTCAAGCGAAGGAAACTTTCTTCCAATGTCGGCTGCCACACGCGCCCAGTCGTCATGTTGTGCCAATCCGAGCGAAATCTTTTCCACCTTTTCCGTATCAAGGAGCCTCTGCGCCTGCGGCAGTTGTATTTGAAAAAAGGCATCGTCGAGTTCGCGCGACCCCGTGTGAAAGATGCCCACCACATTGAAGTCGGCACCGTTGAGAGTGCCGTGAATCGTATTTGTCAGCAGAGTGATACGGCTCCCCACCTGAACATCCAGTGCATGTGCGAGCCCGCGCCCCAGAACGATGCCGTCGGGTGCGGCACCGAGTGGGACGCCCTCGATGACGTTGATGGTGGTGAAGAATGCACTTTCCGCAACTCCGTCGATGCCCACGCCCCGTGAACCGAGCGAGCGTGTCCCATTCGAAACAAGTGCAGCCAGTTCGACGCGCGGAAAGACGAGATCAACTCCCCTGATGTCACGCAATCCTTGCAAAACCGAATCAGGCGTTGCGATCCAAGCGTCCCAAGGTTTCGCGATCACTTTGTCCCGATAGCCGAGGGTGTTCACCTGACCATTGCCATAATGAGCATGAATCGCATTTTTTCTGTATTCGTTCAGGAGTCCTGTGTTGAATCCGCGGAAGAGAAACAAAGCCGCCGTGCCGATCGCCACGGTCGCCAAAGACACAAGCGTGCGCCTTCGATTGCGGAGCAAACTTCTCAAAGCTACTTTCAACAACACCTCACTCACCCTCCGCGATTTGACCGTCGCTCAGTCGGATCACGCGATTCGCCATTTGAATGGCCTTCGCGTCATGACTCGCCATGACGACGCTGCACACTCCTTCGCTGCACAACCGTTGCAGGAGATCAAGAATCTCCTGACCTGTCTTAGAATCGAGGTTGGCCGTAGGCTCGTCGGCAAGAATCACACGCGGCGACTTTGCCAAGGCACGCGCCACAGCCACGCGCTGACGCTGTCCTCCGCTCATTTGGGCCGGACGCTTGTGCCTGTGCGCCTCCAAGCCGACCCACGCCAACGCGGCTCTCGCTTTCTTCTCCCGTTCGGCCGCGGGCAGTCCTTGTCTGGCCAAAAAGTACTCAACATTTTCCTCTGCAGTGAGGATATCCATGAGGTAGAAGCTCTGAAAGACAAAGCCAATTTCAAAACGGCGAATGCGGTTCATCTCCATTTCCTTCAGAGTAGAAAATGACTTTCCTGCGTAGAGCAGATCACCCGACTGGAGAGGTTCCACCAATCCAAGCACATTGAGCAATGTCGACTTTCCTGAGCCGGAAGGACCCGCCAAACAGGTGAAGGCGCCGGCATCAATTTCGAAATTCAGGCTCTGCAAAGCATCCACCATCACATCGCCCATTCTGTATTGCAGCGAAAGGTTCCTGCCGACGAAAAGTTTTTCAGCCATCTTTCTCATATCCCCGTTTTCGGATTCTGTTGATCTTCAACTGTATCAGGGAGGATGCGAATCTCACCGCGCGCAGCATCCATGGACACTCGCATCCCCGTTTTGAGACGATCGACAAGCCCGCCGCGCACACCGACAATCGTGGGCAACCCCAGTTCCCTTGCCACAACAGCAGAGTGTGAGAGCAAGCTGCCGCGCTCGATCAGGAGACCGCTGCAGGCCGGATACAATGGCACCCAGCCCGGATCGGTGCGCTCGGTCACGAGAATTTCACCATTCAGTCCTTGTGCGTCCTGCATGGATTTCACCACACGTACCACTCCTATTACGAAACCCGGACAGCAAGCGGTACCCACCAGCAGGTTTGGGTCGTCCGAAGCTGGGGCCTCTTTTGCAAGAAGGTCGGCGCTGTCGAGAATCTGCGGCCAAGACATGGAGGCGCCTGCAGCACCACGGGTGGTGAAGCGATCCGGAGGTGCAGGAGTGTTGCGGTAGCTGTCGAACTCTGAACGACGGATTTCTGCCAATTTGCGCAACGAGAGGCTGCACGGCCTACCTTCGATATAGGCGAGAATTTCTTCTATTGTGAGATAAAAAACATCTTCTGGATGGTTGAGAACCCCCAACTGATGCAGGTTCCGGCCGAAGCCTCGGAACAAATGCCGGACGATTCCGAACGTCTTGGTCCGGTCGAAACGAAGATTCTCCCGATCCCGAACTGCGCTTCTGGCATGCCTGAGCACGAAGCGGAATAGAGGCTTTCTGATGAAGCCGAAAAATCCGCTCAGGCGTCTTTCTACCACTGCCTCGGCTCTGTCACGGATCCTCTTTTCCCTCTCCTCCATGGCCTCTATCGAATAGCTCTTCATGCGCAGATAACTGGCAACAGCCTCCAGAGCAAAAGAAGGATCGTCATGCAGGTCAGGCTCTTCCAATTTCAGTTCATTGACACAGCGGAAGCCATAGAGATCGAGAAATTCCTTGAATCGAAGGAAGAGCTCAGGAAAGACCCCGTGCTCAAGCAAGTCTTTCCATACAGCTGAAGATGATGCGGCAAGAAACCAACTCCGCCTGTTTTCAGGACCGTTGTCGATTTCGGCTGCGATCCTCATCAACATGCGGGTCGGTTCTGTACTCTCAAGCTCACCTTGACCGCAAAGGAGATCGTTTTGCAGTGTTGAAAACTCTTTTTGATCGCCGATCCAACGCGAAACCAATGACTTGAGCACACCAAAAAAAACCATGCAGCGCGTGTCGTTGACAATGGGTGCCTGCCAATGTTTCAGAACCTTTTCCACGAGCATATGATAGTAGGAAGCCTGTTCCTGAAGGGACATACCGGAAAAATTTTTGTGCCGTCCTTCCGCCACAATGGTGTCGATCCGCTGCTCAAATCCAACAATCAGTGGACGAATGTATAGCATTCGCATCAGCACCGTGACGGCCAATCGCAGTCTGGCAAAAGCAGAATATTTCTCGGGAGTGCGTGTGAAGTCAAAAAGCGCTGCCACCTCGGGTTTCAGCCCCTGCTTCACTCCCATCATTGTCTCCATAAAAGAACGGCTGTGTGCCGTGCCCGGAAAGAGAAAAAGCAAACGGTACCAATTGGCAAGGTTGTAATAGATGCGACCGCGAATGAGGCCAAGCATGTTTCTGAATGTCGATTCGTTCTTGGCGATGACCGCTTCGGGAACCATCATGAGCCGGCAGAACTGAAAGTAAACCTCCTGATAACAGCGACTCACATGACTGAAAGTGAGCGGCGTCGTGACACCGCAGAAGCTCTCAATGATATTTGAGTTGTCCCAAAGGATGTATCCGCCACCGGCACATTTCTCATCAAAAATCGATTCGGGAGGGAGAGTCGTGATGGGCCTTGCCTGCAAGAGATAAACCTGACCTTCGCTCACCGCCCATTCAATATCCTGCGGTGATGAAAAACGCTTCTCAACGTCAAGAGCCAACTTGGCAATAGACCTGACTTCCTGCGGTGTCAGACTGGAGGCCGATACCAAATGCTCTTGCACCGGAGTTTCGACCAAACCACCACCCTCTGCACAACGCAGCGCGCTTTTTTTTGCAACAGTGTTCTCTATGACGTCGAAATTTATTCTGTGGACCTTATATTCATCTGCCGCGAGTAAACCGCTGACAAGACCCTCCCCGAGACCCCAGACGCTGCTGACGAGCACATTGTCTCGGTCGACAACGTCGATCGGGTTCCTTGAAAAGGCAACTCCGGCCGAATCGGCATTGATCATGCGCTGGATGATCACGCCCATTTTCACTGGCAAGCCCAGAATCCCGCGCTCTCGCCTGTAGGACATGGCACGTGCCGACCATGCTGACGCCCAGCAGCGAATCACACTTCGAAATATGGCTTCTGGTCCGCGCTGGAAGAGGAATGTAGAAAATTGCCCTGCGAAGGAATGGCTCTCCGAGTCCTCTTCCAAGCCGCTGGAGCGCACAGCAACAAAGCCACTGAGCAAATTGTTCTTCTCCAATTCCATGAGAATTTCTTCGCGGATGGGCAATGGAATAGAGTGCGACAAAAAAAGATCTTCGATAGACTTTTCCAATTCCTCAGGGCTCTCGCCGCCCAAGCTCAGACCACTCTTCAGACGATTGTGAGTGAGAAACGCTTCAAAGGCATCTGAGGTGACGCAGAGCCAATCGGGCACAGGAAAATATCCCTGCGAGAGTCGCGCCAGATTGAATGCCTTCCCGCCGGCTCTGCTGCGCACTTCCTCCGACTTCGATGAGGAATTCAAAACGTATCTGACGGACGCATCTTTCATGAACGACTCCCACCCGCTACCAGCGCAAAAACACCAACAATCCAGTCCATCCTGCCGCCAAAAGACACATTGCGGCTAAGCCCTCAGTCGCTCTATGCCATCCGTCCCTCACTGCATGTAAAAATAGAGCCAGACACGAGATCGCCTGCAGTGCCATCAAACCGCTCATCCCATAAAGAACGTCAGAGAAAATCCAACTCATCATCAAGGCCGCCAGTTGAAAAGTCAGAGCGAGTGCGGAAGCGAACGGAAGACCGTAAACCTGTCGGTACGTGTTTGCCGCAGGGTGGGCATCCGGTTGCAGCTTGCGTGAAAATTCATAAGCCATTGATGAAAAAAGATTGAGTCCTACAAAAACCCACGCATCTTTCTGCCGAGCCATCGGAGGAGCAAAAAAACAAATCCCAAGAAGGTAGAGAGGCATACCTACAATCTGATGAGAAAGTGCGTACAAGAGGGGCGATTTCGACAACGCCTCGCCTGCGTAAAACTCTTTGAACATCAGCCAAAGATAGATCGACGCAGCCAAGAACAGAAAACCTCCAAGAGGAGTTCCCAAAACAAAAAACAGGCTTGAGCACGCCAATAGAAGCAACATCAGAAAGCGGATTCCACCGTGAACTTCTTGAGGCGTCAGAAGCCCACGGGGCAGGGGGCGTTTCGGATTCGCCAACTGATCTTTCTCTAGGTCTTTTGCCTCATCCATAAGACGAGCTTGAATCATGAAAACAATGGAAGAGACAACAGTGAGCGCCGCGGCGGACCAACGTTCATCACGCGGCAGGCATCGGAATGAACCAGAAAGGTCGCAAACATTTCTCGTCAGAGCAAGAAGCCAACCGCTGACCACGGGACCGGATGCAAGAATCAGCAAGATGAAAAAGGGGCTTCGCTCCTTAAAATAGGTCCACCAACGCAACATCCGGAGTCCGCGTCGCCATGTCAAACTCCGATCGATCCGCGATCGATGCCGGCGGTCGCGAAACATCACGCTTTGCCAGACGGTCACCTTTTCCTTGAGTACATCCTCTGCCGCTCGTGTCGCCAGTGTCACATCGTCATCAACGATCAGCATCGGACTGAGGTTGTTGTCGCGCCTGAGGAATCCACGCGTGTGCGAAAGTTTGACAAAGATCCTCTGCTCATTGAGAAAATCTTCGAGCGTTTGATCATCACGACCCATAAACCAGAGTCCGTTTTCGTCCTGCAAAACCCGATCGCCTGTCCGATGCCAGAGCACGCCGTGTTCATCGCGTTCCTTGTGTCGTGCGTTTTCCTCCAGACTCCCAATAAACTCCTGACAAACGTTGGGACCCGAAACCCAAAGAATCGCATCTTCATCCCAACGCAGTTTGAGTTCAGAAATGGGCTCGCCCACATTCAGAATCTGGATGTATCCCTTCTCTCTGGAATGGGCCAAAGCTTTCTTCGCATCAATCAGAGAAATGGGCTCAACTTCCGCGCCACCGTAGACAATTTTCGTGTCACAATGAGGCAATGATGTGAGCGCCCTCTCAACAAGATCACAATCGATGACAGCTCCGCCCAAATTGATTTTTCGGATGCTTTGCAGTTGCAAATTATTGTCGAGCAATTGTTTGAGAAACGCAGGTCCGCACGACAATGATTGCGGCCGCAAATTCTTTTCGAGGGAAAAAATTCGCTCCAAAACAGACGACGACGCTTGCGTCGGAACGAGGATCGAACCTCGTCCTGTGCCCAAATGAAACAAAGCAAGATTGGGCAGGACCGTCAGATCAGGTCCAAGGAGCTTCTCTTCTTCTCCATATTTTACAAGCAGCTCATGGAGGTTCCAGAGGTAACCGTGACTTCGAACCACCCCCTTGGGAACACCGGTTGTGCCGGAGGTGAAAGAAACGATGGCAGCAGCCGAGGGATCCACAGAAACCAGTTGAAAATTCCCTGCCGTTTTTCCCTCTTCCGGTGCAATGGGAACGGCAGCATGACGCAACTGTCTCAGTCCTCGGTGTCTGAGGCGCCAGATCTGACCAAAACGATCAGCGAACAGGGCCTTCACATTTGAAAGTTGAAGCGCCCTGTCGACATGTGTTTGAGGCATCCACGGCTCAAAGAAAACCACACCCACCCCAGAACCAAGTAGAGCTACGACAGTCGCATACAGATCCGCACTCGGGGTGGCCATCACCAATACGGAATCACCGGCATTCAATCCAAGTTCCTCGACAGTCCGTTGCTGGTGGACCACCTTTCTACCAAACGCAGCGAAACTCACGGCACCATCCGATGCCGACCAAAGAGCCAATTTGTCGGGATGAGCTGCGATGTTGTTCCAGACCCTGCTGGCGCAGTTTCCATTTGTTGACATGCGGGTCGCTCCCCTCCTCACCGGCTGACAAAAGGAGTTTTCGGGCAATTCGCTGAAAAATTTAGACTTAAAAAGATTTTTAAAAATTTACCTATGGCCCGCGGTTCTTCCTTCCGAGAGACCCGTCAGTTCGCAAGCTTTTGAGGTCTTCGTTATGACTCTGCCAGATTTAAGAACGATAGCTGAAAACGCGCGTAAGGATTCCTACAATATTGATCGTATTCAATGGCACAAAGGCGTGAATAAAGGTCTCCACTTTTTCCCTGAGATTCTCACTCCCCTCTTCCATTGCCCATCTTACAAGAGCGTGTTGGATGAAGACGACCGGCGGCTCTACAACCAGCTTTATGCACAGTACGTTTCCGAGCAATTCATCTTCTTGGAAGATCGCTTTCTGTGTCGCGTTGTCGAGAAGTTGTTGCCTTGGGCATCCGGAGTGTCGTGGGACCTGAGAAATTGTCTCGAAATTTTTTTGGCCGAGGAAGTCAAACACACTGAGATGTTTAGGCGATTACTGAAGAACTGCAATCCGGAAAGATATTCCCACACAGACTTTCACTTCCTCAAGCTCGAGAAGTACGAGGAAAAGATCATCAACACCATGTCGCAATTCCCTCGCGTACTGAACTATTGGATTTGGGTCGCAATGCTCTTCGAGGAGAAAACCATCGATTATTTTACGCACTATCGATCGCAAATCCGCAACGATACAGCACCCAAGCTCGATCATCTTCACTACCAAGTGCACCAGTTTCATATGCTCGACGAAGCAAGGCATGTACAGATTGATGAACATCTGCTTCGATACATTTTCGACAAGTCAAACTCGATACTGAGAAACCTCAATATCTCATTGCTCAGAAAAATGATGAAAAACTACACCAATCCGCGGCGGGCAAACATCGCCATTGTCGAAGAACTCTGCGTCCTGCACCCGCGGCTTCGCTCGCAGTTGCATCGCCTTTCGAGTGAAGTCAGGTCGCAGAATGGGGAAAGTTCCTACCAGATGGCTCAATTCTCCCGAAGCAATTTTCCGAAAACCTTCTCATACTTCGACGACTACAAAGACATCCGTTCTGCTATGCAAGCTGTGATCCTGACCTACAAGCCCTCAGAAGAGAAAAGAATCGCCTGATGCTTTGCTCGATTTGTTGGGGAGGGAAAAGATGGAATCCGACCTGATTGTCGAATCTCACGGGCTCACGTCTCATGCCTTTCTCTTTGAATCTGAATTTGCGAACTTCTCTTCTCGCGGATCGTCCTCAGCGGAAAATTCATTTTTAGATCACCAGCGCGCATATCTCACGATCCTTTTCCATCATGCCAAGGCAAGGAATTGCGAGTTCTGGCTGGCACGTTCCAGAAGCAGGGGCACCATTCTTGCCCGCCTTGGAGCAGACATCCCCGCAACACGAGGCAATCAGGGCAGCATCGGATTTTTCGATTGCGAATCATCGGATGCAGGGCGAAGCGCGGCATTGCATTTGATCAGAGTCGCTCTTGATTGGCTCAAACACGGAGGTGCCCAGACAGTCTTTGGCCCTATGGATTTCAACAGCTGGTTTCAATATCGATTCAAAATCAGAGAAAATGGCTCGGGCCATGATGATGCCGATCTGCCTTGGGAACCCTCCGCCTCCACTGAACACCGTGAGATCTTCGCTGCGTCCGGATTCTCTGACAGTATCCACTTTTCGAGCTTCTTTTTTGCACTGGAACGCACGGAAGACTGGGATCCCTATCTGGCACGTATCCGAGGACAACACCATGACCTTCTTTCCTCCGGATTCACGATCCGCCCCTTCAGGACAGGCGCTGAACTGAGAGAGGATCTTGTTCACATCCACTCTGTCTCAAAGAAAGCCTTTGCGCAGAACCCTATGTACGAAGACATTCCGCTGGATATCTTTTTGCGACTCACCGAGGCATCGGGCAACTCATCCGACACGGGAGCCTCGAGGCTCTGTCTGAGCCCTCAGGGCGAGGCCGCGGGATTTCTTTTTGCGTTTGTTTTGGATGCAACCATGGTCTACAAAACAGTGGCCGTGATTCCGGAGTACCAATCTCTCGGCATCAGTCTCGCCCTGACATACGAAATGTCACTGCAATGCAGGAAACAGAATCTCCTCAAATGCGTGGGTGCTTTGGTGCGCAGCGGAAATCGAAGTGAGCGTCTTGGACAAGGTTTCGAGTCATTTGCCAAAAGCTCCGGCGTGAACAACTATGTACTCATGCAAAAGGCAATTATATGAGAATACAGATCATCCGATTCATCACTGTCCTTCCGGTCCTCTGCCTTGCACCCATGGCAGCCGAGGCCGGCGTTGCCGCAGTTCCGTTGCGTGCGGGCGTTTCGTTGGGAACAGCATACGAAGGAAACGTTTCGTTGTCCCTCGATGCGGGACCCTTGCTCAATAAGAACATCACCCTCGGAGGTGAAATTTTCGGAACTCATCTCCTCGCGGCACGCGGACTCATCTGGGAGCGGCCCGCCAGTTTTTCGGGGTTTTATGGCGGGGGGAAGCTTTTTTTGGGGCTGGGTCCGTTGCTGCGGCTGGAGCCTGCTGCCGAGGCTGGCTGGCTCTATCGATTTGAAAATAAATTCGATGCCGGTGCTGGTCTCGATTTGGTGATTGGACACACGATCGGCGGGGCATTCAAACTGACGTTCGGCTTTATTTTTTGAAATTTCGACCTGTGCAAGAATCCATCAACGAATTTCAACGAGAAAAAAAACACCAGCGTGGAAAATCACGCCGGTGCCAAACGGGGTATCAATTGCGAAATTGATGTGGCAAGCCGATCGGCTCCGCCTTTTTGCAAACACCCTCACGGGTGACGCAACGTTCAGGATTTGACTGACTGGTGCGCTTCAATCATCCACAGCTTCTTCTCCAGCACAGACAGTCCGCGCAAACATGTGTCTGTGGTCACAGGGTCGTTGTTTCGCTCGAAAATCTGAAGCGAATCGCGGACCATGCCGACAAAGTAGGAAACGCGATCGACGAGCAGCTTGATGAATTCATCCTGCTGCCTCATTCCAATGGGTGCATCGGCCAGTTGGGGAACAGCCGAGAGTTTCTGCACCGTCGAAACAGGCTCGCCGCCGACGATCGCCATGCGTTCGGCCAGATTGTCGGCAAAATTCAGAATTTCAGACGCAGTGGCATCAAAAAGAGTGTGAAGGCTGCCAAACGCTGACCCGCGCAAATTCCAATGTGCGTTTTTGAATTGAAGGTACAACTCAATGGAGCCAGATTGGATCGGCTGCAATGCGCGCACCACTTCGGAACGGTTCGACTCGGGCAAAGGATGGCGCGTACGCTGGAGAACGATCGTCGGCTTCTTTTTTGCAATAGCTGGCATTCCTATTTCTCCCTGTCTGTGCTGGATTTAAATCGCGGAAAGGTTCCGGCCCAATCCGGACTGACCTCCGGACAGACAATAACCACATCGGGCCGCCTTGGCCGCATTGAGTTCATTGAAATTCCGAAAGTATTTTTCACGCACAACAATCTTTCGCAGAACGCAAATTTGTGACAGAGAATGCGATGGAAGAATGGAAATTCTCTTTCTCTCAGGAGTTTGTACCTGTGAAACGCAGAAAACACGATTTATTGATCATCGACCCTGCGGCACACGAGCCGGAAACCGCCGCCTACAATCGGATCTCCATGCTCTTTGGCGAACTCGCTGAGCATCATGACTTCTCCATGCGCGCCATCATCATCAAATGTCCGGCTCTTTCCGGAGATGACCCTCTGGAGAATGCCTTTCACGACCACGACTATGCCGGCGTCATCGGGCTTGGCAGCACGGCGAATGTCACCGAGAATCCCTCGTGGTTGCCACACATGCGGCAGCTCCTGACACACCACATTCTGGACAAGAATATTCCTTTCCTCGGCATCTGCTTCTCGCACCAAATGCTGGGAGACATGCACAAAGCGAAAGTCGATTATATTGACAACCGCCATCTCCTCCCCACGCGCCGCTATCAAACGCCGCGAGGGAAAAAGGTGGTGTCGCCCAAAATGGCACTCCTGACTGCCACCCTGCAGGACACGGATTACTTCTCCCACAATCGAAAAGATCTCTCCTTCGCAGAGGCCGTCCGTCAGACTCACCACTGGACTGAGAAAGATTGGAAAAATGCCTTTTCCGGAGATGACTCAAAACACCCTCTTCTGCCGACCCACGAACGCATCCGCAAAACCATCCGTTCACTTTGGCCGAAGGATTTCTGGAGCCACACGTGGCATGAGCAGGAAGTGAAGGCTCCGAATGTAGAGTGGGATTTGCATGTGGCGATGACAAGTCCGGAATGCCATATTGATGCTCTGGTGCATCCTGAGAAGCCAATCTACTCTGTTCAAAGCCATCCGGAAACTCCACACCCCACCCGCGACGGCGACCGACTTCTGAAGAATTTTATTTATATGTGTCATCTTCTTCGGCAGAAGCATTCCTGAACGGCAGACACCACATTTCGTCCTGACAAGAATAGTCCATTGTCTGCCGAGTCCTGCGCTCTTATTGCTTGCCTCCGCAGGAGGTCGCCATGGACTCGAATCCTCAGAACTTCGTCGATATTATGATTTCAAGCCGACGGGATGCCATGCATCTCGCACCTGTCGTGCACGCACTGCGGAAGATTCCTTTTTGGGATGCGCGGATTCTTGTCTTGCAGTACGATGATGAAGACCTCGATTCAGCGCTCAGCACCCTCGAATTGACACCCAACATCTCATGGCGCCTTCGCGGCATTCATCACCAGCCCTCTCTTTTCATCGGTGAAATCCTGATTTTTCTCAGTGACCTTTGGAGCAGGAATTCTCCATCGTGGGTTTTGATTTACGGTCATTCTCCATTCGCTTTCTCCTGCGCATTTGCGGCAGCCGAGAAGCAAATTCCGATAGCAAACATCTACGACGCCGATCATCCCCACCCCAAAGATCGCACTGACTCGCAGATGCGCAATACCATCAATACGATGTGCGCACTTCATTTTATTGCCAACGCTCACATCAGGAATTTTCTCATCAAGGATGGGATTGATGAAAGGAAGATTTACGTGGTCGGGAGCCTGTTGTCGGAATCTGCCGGAGCCATTCGGAAGAACTGGCTGACACACAGCAGCGCAATATGTAGTTCTGAGTCAGACGCGATTCCTCTCTGCAACAGCTCATCAAAATTCATCTACTTCTCTTTTGCTGAACCGGAGCGCACGGAGTTCTTTTCCTCGGAATTCTGTTCTGAGCTCAATTCGAAGATCCCTGACCTTCTCTGGATTGTTGAAAATTCCTTGGGAGTCGGCGGCCTGTTCGAGGAAAAAAGTGGGCAACGCAATGTGGTCTTCATTGATGGTGCCTCCCATCTCCAACGGTGCAGCATTCTTCAAAACGCGCTTTGTGTTTTGAGTGATTCAGTAGAACTTCTTGATGAATGCGCTGCATTCGGAACACCGGGGATTCTCTTGAGACAGTCCACAGACAGAATTGATTTGATCAGTTCCGGACGGATCACCATGGCCGAACACTTCCCGCAGAACCTGTTGCGACAAATTTTCAATTTTGCAGCGGCTCGCAAAAAATCAAAAAATGCATCAGCCGATGAGTCGACCGCTCAGGCAGAGCGCATGGAAGCATCGGCTCGTGTCGCACTCGCCATCACCAGCCAAACAAATGAAAACGTGCAAAAAGAGAAAACATCACTTCTACACCCACAAGCAAAATGATGATGATCTCGAGTCTTCGCGCCAAAATGCTGTTTCTTGCTTCAAGCACAATCCTAAGAGATTCCTTGATCGTATCAATTTTATATTCAATCGATTTGAACCGTTCTTCCAAGTCGAACGCACTGCGCAAATCGAGGTAAATAGATTCCATTTCAGCATCGTTCCAGAGAGTTTCGGGTTTATCGAGAAGATGAAGAACACCCACCACCTCGGCTTGGGCCATCGATGCATCTGCAATCTGGCGATTGAGCCTCACAACTGGAATTGTGATGCGGCCCTTGAGTCGAATGGTTTCCAGAATTTTCAAAACTTGCGCTTTTGCCTGAGTGACAATCTGTTCATAAAATTCCATGGCGACACTTTGCGCCAGAGTTTGAGCCACTGCGCCCAGTCGCTCCTCATTCACAGAGGGTAAGACAAGACGATTGTACTCCACCTGTGCGGCACGATCGGATGCCACATGAATGAAGAATTTCTCGGCTGTGACACGCGGCTCCTTGAGAGACAATCCCAACGACTCTCGCAACAGCCCCACCTCGCGATGCCTCATTTCTTTGGGGACTTCGACAAAAACAATCGCGCCGAATCGCCACGCAAAGGCAATTCCAACGGCACCGACCCACTTGGCACGCACATCGTTTGAGTCGAGCGATGTGTAGGGCCCCCACCCCTCGGGCAAGAGGTCGAGATCGAAGTCTTCCTTGTAGGCCTCGGCGTGGAGTCCCAAATCGGAGATGCCGGCACCGCTGATCTCAGTCAGCCAGTCGTTCACCTCGACGGCCAGCTGACCGCGTTGATGAAAGCTCATGTCGGATGAATGCACCGTTTCAGTCAGGGTGCGGGTTTGATCTTTTCGTTGGAACAGGAAGAACATCCGCCGCACCCCCTGTTGGTTCTGCCACTCAGGAGCTTACGCAGAACCACGAGAGCCGCAACGGCAACGATGAGCACAACACATCCATTGAGCAAAGCTGTCATGAAAAAAGCCCCGCCAGACGGAAGGTCAAGAAGGCAGCCAACCAAGCGGCAGCCAGCAGGACGGAAAAACCGAAGAGCGTCCATCGCCACGACCGGATTTCCCTTTGCATGACAGCAAAGGTCGCAAGGCACTGCGGAGCAAAAACGTACCACGCCATCAGCGACAAAGCCGTCGGCAAGCTCCAGTCCGCTTTCAATTTATCGGTCAGAAGCGAACTTTGATTTTCTGTGTCCTCAACTGCGTAGACAGTGCCCAGCGCACTCACGAGCACCTCACGAGCTGCGAATCCGGGAATCAGTGCGACGGACAGCTTCCAGTCGAAGCCAAGTGGCGCAAGCACTGGTGCAACAGCTGTTCCCAGTTTTCCCGCGAGGCTGTATTCAATCGCCGGCCGGTCGGCACCCTCAGGCGGACGCGGAAAGGTCGAGATGGCCCAGAGCAATACCATAATGGAAAGGATGAATGTCCCTGCGCGCGTGAGAAAAGCGCGCGCACGATCGACAAGGCCGCGGATCAGTTTGGTCCACGAGGGAACACGATAGGTGGGAAGTTCGAGAAGAAAATAGCCTCCCGTTCCAACCAACTTCAAAGACTTCAGCAGCGCGGCGAATGCAAATGCGCTCGCGGCACCTGCGACGTACAGCACTGTCATGACCACACCCTGCAAACCGAACACGCCTAAAACGGGCTTGTTGGGAATGAAAGCTGCGATGAGCATTGTGTACACGGGGAGACGCGCAGAGCACGTCATCAAGGGCGTGACGAGAATTGTAGCCAGACGTTGCGGAAAATTTTGAATACTCCGCGCTCCGAGAATGGCCGGTATCGCACAGGCGAACCCCGAGACCATGGGAAGTACGGAACGGCCGGATAAACCGACGCGGCCCATGACCCTGTCCATCAGGAATGCGGCGCGGGCCATATATCCGGAGTCTTCCAACAACAAAAGACAGGCAAACAAAATGAGAATCTGAGGCAGAAAAACAATCACCGCACCCACACCGGAAATGACGCCGTCCACAAGAAGATCCGCAAACAAGCCGGCGGGAAGATGCGCCCGTGTCCACTGAGCGAACTGCACAACAAGACCATCTATCCAGTCCGTTGGAATCGCACCCAGCGTGAAGATGGCTTGGAAGATCAGAAAGAGCGTGACGAGCAAAACAGCAGGCCCAAGGACGGGATGAAGAAAAATGCGATCAAGACGCGCTGTCCGCTCGGATGGATTTCCGGGTGCCAAGATAGCCCTTCTCAGAATGTCCTCTACCGCTTTGCGCCGTGCAAGAATTTCAGAACGCGTCGGCGGTTGCCATTTCACAGCGGGAGGTTCACCTGACTTCGTCGCAATCTCCTGCAATGCACGCACAAGCTCCGACAGACCTTCTTGACGCGTTGCAGAAATCGGCAGGACAGGACAGCCAAACTCTTTTTCCAGTGCTGCCTGATCGATCTTCAATCCTGCCGAATGCGCGAGATCCGACATATTCAATGCGATGCAGAACGGCAGGCCCAGCTCTTTCACTTCAAGCGCAAACGGAAGGTGCAGACGCAAATTGGTGGCATCGAGAACAATCACCAACACGCGAGGGCGCACCTCTTTGCCCATGTCTCCAAGCAAAACATCGTGAGTGACACGTTCGTCATCACTTTGAGGATTCAGACTGTAGGTGCCCGGAAGGTCCACCAACCGAATGGACTCGTTCCATTCACGACGCAGATCGGCTTCGACGCGCTCGACTGTGACACCCGGGTAATTGGCCACCTTCTGTCGAAGTCCGGTGAGAGCATTGAAGAGTGCTGTTTTGCCGCAATTGGGATGTCCGACTAAGCCGACCAGAATTTTTTCCGATGCACTCACGCCTTTTCACCCTCATCCACGGTCACAAGTTCAGCCTCATTGCGGCGCAGCGCCAGCCGAGTCCCGCAACAAAAAACCACGATGGGATCGCGCGACAGGGGGGCCTCATGAAGAATCTCAACACGCTCGCCCGCCACGAGACCCATCTCTAAGAGTCTCTCCGAGAGTGGATGTCCGGAGCGGACATCCAAGATGGTGGCTGCACTATTTTTTTTCAAATCTTTCAGTAGCTTGACACTTCCCATGGGACACCCCTCCGCGCCTCTTTCTTGTCTTATCGGTATTGAAAATCATTTTCAATAAGAAGAAGGCCCATCCGGATGACAGTCGGCCGGTTCACCGGCTACACTCCCGAAAACAGTGAACTTTAAATGAGGAAAAAGAATTATGGCCGTGTTTGGCACTCTGCGCGCATCTCTGCCGGCTCTGGCTGCAGTTGCACTCGCTCCTTCGGTCATGGCACTCGCCAAGGCACCGGAAACCGTCGGCTCGGTCGAGCGCGGGTACTCCGCTGTTGTTTCCCATGACATTCAATTCGGCAAATCAGGAACTCGGTTCAATTACGTTAAGGACGGCGGACAAGATATTCTGTTTCCTTTCGCGCGTGCACAAGTCACATTGAGAACCACGCCTGAAGACCGTTTTGTCTTTCTTTACCAACCGCTCGAATTGAACACGCGAGTCACCCTGCGCAACACTCTGCAGGTCGACAATGTTGTTTTCGACGCCGGCACTCCTGTCGACTTCAAATACTCGTTCCCGTTTTACCGTTTCAGCTGGCTCAGAGACATGTGGTCTTTCGACAGCACACAAATCGCCTTGGGAGCGAGCCTTCAATTGCGCAATGCGCGCATTGAATTCACCAACGTTGAAGGAACCAAACACAGAAGCAACCGCAACGTAGGGCCGGTGCCGATTTTCAAATTCCAAAGCACCACACAACTCAACGACGGCGTCTGGTGGGGCACGGATATCGACACCATCTATGTCCCTGTCCGCTATCTGAATGGAGGACGCTCCGATGTGGTGGGCTCCTTCCATGATGTTTCTGTGAAACTGGGTTTCCCTGTCGCGTCATGGTTGGATGCCGCATTCGTCACGCGTTACATCGGCGGCGGAGGCAAAGGCACGAGCAAGAGTCCGAATGCCGGATCAGACGGCTACAACGACAACCAGATCCACACCCTCAACTTCTCACTTGCTCTGAATGCAAAAAATTAGAAGTGAAGGGACAGGAGAGTGAATAAACAATCCACACTCTCTGCCGGCCGCACAAAAGGCGGTCTCATTCTGTACGGATTTTCCATTGCGAGCGGTTTGGCAAATTTCGCTGCTCTCAAGGGCTTGCATCATCTTGTCCCCAACGCAGAGATCTATTCTCAACTTTCCATTCTGTTGCTGTCATTTACGACCTTTCAAATTTTGACGGACTTCGGGACACACGCGCAGTTCCTGAAGAACTATTCAGATGCACCGTCTGAGGTGAAGCCGGCATGGCGCATGTTCCTGCTGCAATGCCGCCTTGCGTTGGGTGGCTTGGCATTTGTCGTTTCGTATTTTTACGCGCTGTCCGCTCACTTCAGCTCCGATCTCACGCTGGCCTTCCTCATCTACCAATTTTGCTTCATTCCGTTCGCTGTCATGAGCACGGCTGATTCCTGTTTCCTTGCCTCCGGAGATTTTGCAAAGGCAATTCTGTCGCGTTTGGCGCGGCTGCTGGGCCTGATTGCGTTCATGGCGAGTGTCTGGCTGACGAAGGGAGAAAATCTTAAAATAGCAGCGTCTGCCTTTACTTTGTCATTCGTCATCTTTGCAGGAATGGCTTGGAATGCAGTATTCCGAAAGGCGAGCCCTGATGCTCCAATCTTCTTTGTTTTCCGCGCTTTGAAATGGAAGAGCGTGGGCGTGGATGTGCCTGAATTCATCCGAGGCAGCACCATCGCGGGGCTCTTCATCGCCCTCCAAGTGACGCATTCCTTTGTTGGACAATCTTTCATGGTGCGCAGTGTCGGAGAAACCAATCTCTCCGATTTCAACACAAGCACAGCTGTGACAACACCGGCCATCTTGGCCTTTCAAACACTGGTGCAAATGCAGCTCCCCTCGGTGACCGTGTGGATCAGGGAAAAGAACTCGAACGTTCAAAGGGAATTCCTCCGCTTTGCACTGCGCCTCCTCGCACTCGCTGCGGTCATGTTGTGCGGTTTGTGGCTGGCTCACACCACAGGAGGAATGGCATGGTTTTTCCCCTTAGGACACGAAGGTGTTCTTCCCTTGAGCCAATTGCAGACCAGCCTGCATGCCTTGCTCAATTTGGCTGCTCCCCTGATGCTTTTGGGGCAATACCGCGGGAAAGGCAGAGCCATCCTCAAATGGATGACCTTCGCTATATTTTTCAGTTGGGGACTGCAGGCCGCCTTGAATTCATGGTCGCCTCAGCGGGCCTTTCTGATTGGCCATGCCGCACTCGCGCTGCTTCTGCTCGCAGGCAGCCTGATGATATTGGATTTACACAAGCGCTCTCAAGACGCAGTATGACCGGTGCTTTTCAAAACTTTATGAGCCACTGTCTCACCCAGCTCGAGCGCAAAGTTGGTTCCGCGATCCCACGGATAAACGTGCGCCATGCTGGCATGGAAGAGACACGGGACGCCATGCACATCCACCGGCGGAACGAATCGCGACGCGTTCACTCCGACAATCGGCTGAGCATATTCTTCGCGAAACACGCGGCTGCGGATGAGTGATTCTGCCTTGAACGACGGGCGCAAACGTTGGCATCCCATCAGGGCCAGTTCAACCAGCTCTTCATCCGTTTGTTTCCACTCCCTGCTTCTCACGTCGACGTATTTCGCAAAATAGAGCAAGTGCTCACCGTCGTACTCTGAGGAATCCACGAAATTGGTGTGCTCGATGGCCGCAAGAAAAGGCTGCTCAGGCCTTCTTTTCAAACTGTACCAATAATGTTCGCCGAGTTTTTCACTTAAAGCGAGGATCACCACCTGCACACCCAATGAAGGGCGTCCCAATGTGGCGCGCACATGCTCTGGTGCGTAGTCCGAGGCCAAGCGGGCAAATGTCGCAGGCGATGCGGCAACAACAACAGCGTCGTGTTCCTGAATTCCATGATTCTGGGCTGCCACTGTCCACCCTTTGCGGGTGGGTGCCAGATGAATTTTCTGCGCTTCTTTGAAAATGCGGACACCTTTGCGCAAGAGAAAATTCTCAGCGTGCTCGACGAAGGAATCGAATCCACCCTGAAATGTGCCGAGCTCGGGAGTTCTGCAGTGAAGACGTGCCCACAGCCAAGCCATGTTCACTTCCGCAGCAGCTTTTTCACCGAACTTGCCCTGCAAAAGAGGTTGCCAGATTTGACTGTAACCTGCTTCACCCATGTACCTCTGACACCACTCTTCTGCAGTGACATTCTCAAGTTTTTTCCACTTCCGCGTCCACTTCAAATAGGCAAGTGAGGCCCCCATGCGCAGCTTTTCATGCAGAGAAAGTTCAGGATAAGCCAGAAGTGCGCGGGCACTGTCGAGCGGAACAAATCCGTGTGTGTCGGTCTCAAATACGGTGGAAGGACGACGCCACACCAGACCCTCGTCTGCATTCCACATCTTTGCGAATTTGCGCACGTGCAGGTCAGTTCGAAACCAGTGGTGGTAAAAAACTTCCAGACTCGACTTCCAGTTCAACTCACGAAAGCCGGCCGCAAGACCACCCAATTTTTCATTTCTCTCATAGAGAACAACATCGGCGTTGTGCATTGCCAAGACACTCGCACAGGCCAGTCCGGCGAATCCACCGCCAATGATTCCCACTTGCATAACAAAACCTCTCCGGTCGTGTCCGGAGAGGATACAATTCCCCTGATTGATCGCCAAGTGAACGAAATCTGATGTCAGGTTTCTTCGGCGTAGCGCTCCGTCGCCATCTCCCATTTCAATGGCGAACGCCACAAACCGGAGAGAAACAATTCACGCATGTGGCCGAATTCGCGCGGCAGCTGATCATAGAGTTTGTGGAAGAATTCCTCATGCCCCAACAACTCCTGCTTCCATTCTTCGGTGTCGATGGTCATGATGGTGTTGAACTGCTTCGCCGAGAAGTTGAGCCCGCGCCAGTCGAGGTCAGCGTATTGAGGCATCCATCCGAGCGGACTCTCAATGCCGGCGCCGCGGCCCTGAGCTCGTTCAACAACCCATTTCAAAACACGCATGTTGTCACCGAATCCCGGCCACAGGAATTCTCCCTGAGGACCCTTTCGGAACCAGTTGACGCAAAAAATGCGCGGAGGATTGGAGAGCGCACGGCCCATTTGCAGCCAATGATTGAAGTACTGGCCCATGTGGTACCCGCAGAAGGGCAGCATGGCAAAAGGATCGCGTCGCACTTCACCAATTTTTCCGGTGGCAGCGGCGGTCGTTTCAGATCCAATCGTGGCCGCCAGATAGACCCCGAAGTTCCAATTGAAAGCCTGCACCACCAGAGGAAGCGTCGTGGCACGACGGCCTCCAAACACAATGGCACTGATGGGAACACCGGCCGGATTTTGCCAATCGTCGTCAATCACGGGGCACTGGTGCGCCGGTGCAGTGAAACGCGCATTGGCATGCGCCGCCTTGCGGCCGCAGTCGGGAGTCCAAGGTTGTCCCTGCCAGTCGGTGAGTTGCGCGGGTGCCTTGTCGGTCATGCCTTCCCACCACACATCACCTTCGGGAGTCAGAGCAACGTTGGTGAAGATGGTGTTGGCACGGATGGTTTGCATTGCATTGGGGTTGGTCTTCATGGATGTGCCCGGCGCCACTCCGAAGAAGCCGGCTTCGGGATTGATGGCGTACAAGCGGCCGTCCTCGCTTGGACGCAACCATGCAATGTCGTCGCCGAGTGTCGTCACTTTCCAGCCTTTGAATTCGGCAGGAGGGATCAGCATCGCCAAATTGGTTTTGCCGCAGGCACTCGGAAATGCCGCTGAAATATAGGACTTCTCCCCTGCAGGCGACTCCACCCGCAGAATCAGCATGTGCTCGGCCAACCACCCTTGATCGCGGCCCATGGCCGAGGCAATGCGCAAGGCAAAACATTTTTTGCCGAGAAGCGCGTTGCCGCCGTAGCCACTGCCAAAAGACCAAATGGATCGCTCTTCAGGATAATGGACAATATATTTTTCGTCTTTGTTGCACGGCCATGGAACATCATTTTGTCCGGCTGCCAATGGCGCTCCCACACTGTGCACACAGCGGACAAACTCACCCGAAGCTCCAAGCACCTGCCAGACTTCGCTGCCCATGCGCGTCATGATTTTCATATTCACGGCAACATAAGGAGAATCAGAAAGCTCGATGCCGACTTTGCTCAGCGGCGATCCCAATGGCCCCATGCTGAAGGGAACAACATAAAGCGTCCTGCCGCGCATGCAGCCGCGGAACAAACCGGTCAGTTTCTTCTTCATTTCGATCGGATCGACCCAATTGTTGGTCGGGCCGGCATCTTGCTTGCGCTGGCTGCAAATGAAAGTGCGATCCTCGACACGCGCCACATCGCTGGGATCCGACCACGCAAGGTAACTGTTGGGACGCAGCTTCTCATTGAGTTTTTTGAACGTCCCTTGTGCCACCATTTCGGCGCACAATTTATTGTACTCGTCGTCGGTTCCTGAACAGAAATGAATATCCTTCGGCTCACAGAGCTCAACGATGGAACTGATCCATTCCTTGACCTCCGTGTGCTTCACCGCAGCGGGAAATTGTATCTCTTTTTTGGTCATGTTCTTCTCCCATCATCATTTACAGCGTCATCAATAACAGCGGACAACATCTTTGGGAATCAGGTTTCAGTGACTTTTTTCAATGACGGAGGCGCATCCGGACTGCGTCCCATCTTCTGACACAGAGCAAGGCAGGTCATTTGTGCCAATGCTGTCACAGCAAATGCATCAGACCATGCTTCACCGGTGGAAGGCAGTTCACACACTGCAATGTGAGTTTCTTTTTCCTCGGCCGAAAGAAAGTTGAACAGTTCGGAGTTTGCTCGCTTTTCGGTTGGTACGGCGCTGCGGACGACCACACGGACAGGGACTCCTCGTTCCTTCAAGCTCTTCAACAGACGGAGTTCCAGTTCGGAATCGTCGGAAAGAAAAAGCACAACACGATCGTCCGGCGCAACACAACCCAAAGGTCCATGGAAAAACTCTGCTGTCGAATAAGCGAACGAAGCCAGACCGGTGGTTTCCTGAAGTTTGAGGGCAGCATCATGAACAGACCCCAGAATGAGGCCTCGACCCAGCATGATTACCGTGCGTGCACCATCGATAAAATCAGCCAATGCTGAGGCATTTGCGCTGACAAATGTCTTCTCGATGCTTGTCGCGATCAGATTGGCCTTCTCATGCAATGGAAAGCCACAGATGGCCGCTGCCGCAGCCAATTGCGACATAAAACTCTTCGTCGCAGGAACGGCCTTTTCGAGACCGCAACTGAGCAAAAAGAGATCGTCAGCCACTTCGCCCAACCGACAGGATGCATCGGCTGCCGCTGTGACTCCCAAAATGTAGGCGCCGCGCTGCTTCAACCAAGAACAACTGCGCACCACGTCTGTGCTTTGACCGGATGCGGAAAAAGCAACCACCGCGCAGTCAGAATAATCGCCGGTCGTGTTGCCCTCATGAGCGAGCCACAGCCTGAAATCCAATGGCTGGCGGCCCATCTGCGTCCCCCAAAGGTACGTCAGAAAAAGTGCGGCATTGCCTGAGCTGCCTCGCCCTACCAGAACAAGTTGCTTCTTGGACAACAGTTTGCTGCGAACCTCATCGGCCCGTTGTTGCCACTGTGCAGAGCGGCGCCGGATGAGGGAGGGCTGCTCGACCACTTCCGTCTGCATATACGATTGCCCCATCAATATTCCCCCTCAAAAAATTGTTCTTCTCAATTCTTTCTGATGCGCCAAAAGCGTTCCGCCGTGCGTCCTTGTCCGGCATTCTTCAACAGCATGGGGCGCATGCTGTCCCTGCTTCCGAAAATCGGATCGATTTGACTGGGATAGAAGTCGATCATGGCAATCTTTTCATCCACGTCACATTCGAGGGTCCACCTCTCCACTCCGCTCACATTCAAACGCGCCAAAGCTTTCTCAGCAGTATCGGCCACGCCGACGTGAGCGCCTTGATCCACCACATAGGGAAAGTCTTCATAGAGGAGCAAGCTCTGCCCATCAGGCAGAAGCGAGAGAAGTGTTTGAGTGCAGAGGATATGATCGACATGATGACCAATACCGCAGGGGGCAAGGAACAGTGTGGGGCGATGCGGATCGGCAGCGGCAGTGTACTGTTTCAAA
The DNA here is from genome assembly GCA_041184525.1 of Pseudomonadota bacterium. Lineage (GTDB taxonomy): Bacteria > Bdellovibrionota_B > Oligoflexia > Silvanigrellales > Silvanigrellaceae > RFOM01. The sequence continues at coordinate 28,207 of JBEGJP010000171.1, forward strand.
TGTGCCGCAAGGGCTGTGCGTTGCCACTCATCTTCACCCACTGGCATGCACCACAGATGATCGAGCGTCGGATAAAGCAGCTGACCCGTTTTCGCATCGCGACGATAAATTGCATCCAACAGGCCGAGTTGTTCCAAATGACAGCCGAGAGCTCTCATGGCTTCCACCTCTTCCCGACGGCGTGATGCCGGAAGTGCAATGCCGTGCGGGGGAGAGGCAGGATTGACGTCGTCGGGATCGGCAGTGCACACCGTGAGCGTGGTGCAAGGCACGGTCGGTAAAAAGTGTTTCAACAATCCGCCACAACTGAGAATCGCATCGTCCATATGGGGGGACAACACCACGATTCTTCCAAACGTGTTCACAAACGCGGACAGGGATGACGGAACGGCCGGCGTGCTCAAAATCCGAATCCTCCAGTGGTGTGATGGCGGTAGAAGTGTAACCAGCACAGCTCTCCCTCGGCAACTCCCCCTGCTCAAAACGATAATCCCAGATTGACATCATCCGCATTTGAGTGCCCAAGCATTCGACACTGTCGAAAAGCTTGGTATTGCGCGGCTTTCTTGTTTCCCATACGCCCTCGTTCAGATGGATGGGTGCGTTGTGCCCGTCGAATCGCATGCCAACCGAGAGGTATGAACTGTGAAGAACATTCCTTTTTCCAAGAAACCATCGCTTTTACCCGTCGCTGTCGCCACTCTGACTTTATTCGCCACAGGGCTGACTGCATTGGCTCAAACGGAAGGCGGACACTCCCGAGTGGATCGCGTGGAGTCGGAATTGCGGACTCAGCTTGAATTGCTGAAAAAGGAATCGGAACCGTGGGCGAAAGAGGTCCACGATCGCGCCGCATTTGCTCTCTACAAAATCAACAACGCACAAATATCGAGCAACCCGAGCGTGGAAAATATGCATCTGCGGCATGCCTGCGATGCGTTGGCTGACGAAAGGGCTCTGCTCATTCAAGCACAAATGTCTGAAGACGGAGCTTCCGACCTCGTGGAAAAGCTCATTGAGCAAACTTTCACTCACCGCGAAATTTTAGGTTGCGGCGAATGACGCATGCCACGTGCTCCCGACTGCAGAGTCGGGAACATCACTTGAACGGCCCCCAAAATGCGAAATAAACAGCGCCCAAGATAAGTGCGAAACTGACAACGAAATTCAGGGTCATCGGCTCTCGTAAATAAAAAACTGAGAATACGATGAACGCTGCCAGAGTGAAGAACTCGGCAATAACGCGCAATTGTGCCGCAGGCATCACGGTATGGCCGATGCGATTGGCAGGCACCTGCAATGCATACTCAAGAAGAGCGATCAACCAACTTCCCAAAATTGCCCACCACAACGGAATCTCTTTGAAGCGCAGGTGCGCATACCAAGCGACAGTCATGACACCGCTGCTCAGTGCGAGCAGGAGGGTCGAAGTCAATGCAGGATTCATGTCGGCCTCACAGGGAATCTGACGCGTCACGAAATGTACACGATGATCAGAGCGGTTCCTTGGGATCGGTTGAAAAACGGACTGTCTGTGAAAGTATCGGAAGACCCGAATGTGAGGAAGCTGCGGAATGGGATTCCGATACAAAAAAATCGTCTTTCTGACTGGTGCCGGAATTTCAGCTGAAAGCGGTGTCCGCACGTTCCGCGATGCCCAAGGGTTGTGGGAAAATCACCGCGTGGAAGACGTCGCGAGCCCGCAAGGATTCAAGCGCAATCCGCTCCTTGTTTGGAAATTCTATTCTCTGCGGCGCCAACAAGCGAACGACGTCAGACCCAATCGGGCTCATCTCGCCTTGGCACAGTTGCTGCATGACTTGGAGAAAGAAAAGCTACGTTCTCTATTGCTCACGCAAAATGTGGACACACTCCATGAGCGTGCTTTCGGTGCATTGCCTAACAAGAACTTCATCGACATCCACGGCTCACTCTCCCGCTCGCGCTGCATCAAATGCAATCAGGCTTATGCCGACCGGTGGATTTATTTTGATTCGGGAATGAAACAAATCGAAAAATACGCTGACCATTTGTGGTCCAACGCATCGGTGCCGGCACTTTTCGACATGCCAAAGCGTGATGCTGATGGCCTTCCGCTCTCTCCATGCTGTCAAGCCCTCCTGCGGCCCGACATTGTATGGTTTGGCGAGCGTCCTCATGGGGTCGAGCACGCGATTGACCAGCTCACAAGCTGCGACCTCTTTGTCGCTATCGGAACCAGCGGGAACGTCTATCCGGCGGCTGGCTTTGCAGCTGTCGCCCGCAAAGCGGGCGCACACACCGTGAGTATCAATCTGGAACCTCCCGAAAATTCTCGGGCCTTTCACGACCACTTCGGTGGACTTGCGACTGAGAAGGTGCCCGAGTTCCTGAAAAAAATGAGAGGAACGTAGTGTTCTCCTGTTGACCAGTGACGGGTGTCCTTCATAACGTCGTCCCTGAACCCGAAGGAGAATTTGCCCGTGATTGGAATGTCCAATGTCACCAAAAACCAAGGTGGCCGCACCCTCTACTCAAACGCCAGCTTCCAAGCACAGGCCGGCGACCGCATCGGGCTCGTGGGGCCCAACGGCGCAGGCAAGACAACCATCTTCCGCATCCTGACGGGAGAAGAAGGTGTCGACAACGGCCAAATCATTCGCCCCAACGCACTCACTCTCGGGTATTTTTCGCAAGATGTCGGCGAAATGCACGGCCGATCCGTTCTTGAAGAAACCATGGCGGGCGTTGAAGATCTCGCTGCCCTTAAGAGCCAGATTGCTGACATGGAAACACGCTTGGGTGAACCCATGGATGACGATGCCATGACGGCCCTCCTCGATGCCTACGGCGAGGCACAAGCCACTTTCGAAGCACGCGGCGGCTACGATCTCGATGTCCGCGCTCAGGAAATCCTCAGCGGACTTGGCTTTTCCATCGACGATTTTCACCGTTCGGTCGAGCATTTCAGCGGCGGCTGGAAAATGCGCATCGCCTTGGCAAGAATCCTTCTCCTGAAGCCCGATGCTCTTCTGATGGACGAGCCCACCAACCATTTGGATTTGGAATCCATCATGTGGCTCGAGCAGTGGCTCACGGAATTCAAAGGCATCCTGATCATGACGAGCCACGACCGCACCTTCATGAACCGTGTCGTCAATAAAATTGTTGAAATCGCCCATGGCTCTATCACCACATATTCAGGGAACTACGATTTCTACGAACGTGAAAGAGACATCCGCAAAGAGCAGCTGCTCGCATCGTTTCGCAGGCAGCAGGAAATGCTCTCCAAGGAAGAAGAATTCATTGCGCGATTTGCAGCACGTGCCAGCCATGCTGCGCAAGTTCAAAGCCGCGTGAAGAAGCTCGACAAAATCGAACGCATTGAAATTCCGGCCGAAGAAAAAATGGTCAGATTCCAATTCAACAAACCGCCGCGCAGTGGCGATGACGTCGTCAAAATGAACGCCTTGGGTAAGGTTTGGGCCTCGGGTGACGGCCGGCAGAAGCGCGTTTTTTCAGGCGTAACGGGCATGGTCAAGCGCCTCGACAAAATTGCTCTGGTCGGAGTGAACGGTGCGGGAAAAAGCACTCTCCTCAAAATCATTGCAGGACAAACGGAGCCCACGGAAGGCGCCTGTGCTTTGGGAGCGAGTCTCGAAATCGGTTACTTCAGTCAGCACGCTCTCGAAATTTTGAACCCCAACTGGACCATTCTTGAACAGCTCCAATCGGTGGCTCCCAATGCCTCCATCGGCACACTCAAAACACTCCTCGGTTCATTTCTTTTCTCGGACGATGAGGTCAATAAGAAGATTTCGGTGCTTTCCGGAGGAGAAAAAAGCCGAGTGGTGCTGGCGTGTATTCTCATCCGACCGGTGAATTTCATCATTCTCGACGAGCCCACCAACCACCTCGACATCAGGTCGCGCGAAATCTTGATGGAGGCTCTCGGAGATTTTGAGGGCACTGTCATGATCGTGAGCCATGACAGACATTTTCTGTCTGCAATCACAAACCGTGTGTTCCGCATTGATCATGGCGAAATGCAAATTTACGAGGGAGGATTCAAAGAATATTTGAGTTCCTCACTCGACGACGGGCGCGCACACTGACGCTTCAATAACGATCTCTAAATTTCTGATACATGGACCACAGCTTGGCAACGCTATGCACAGGCTGCCCGTAAGGGCTGTGCGGCAAAGACGCCCACTCGTAACGCACCGCATAAACGGCGTCATCGAAGGAGTTCATGCTGTTGATGCGCTCGACATCGTCATAGCCGCCGCGCCACTTGATGAGCTGCACTGCAGCACGATCCTGACTCTCAGGCGAAAAATCAGTCAAACCAAGAGTGCGCCGGACTTCATCCCATGTCGTCGACTTGATCTGGTAGCGCCCCGCAGCATCCGAACAGTAACCGCCGGAGCACATGAGGCGCCGCGGATGGCCTGCATAACTGCTGAAAGTCGCAAAACTGAAAATATAGTTGTAACTGTCGTTGGTCCCTTCGGCGAAAGCCAAGGTGTCGAGGAAGGCACGCATGTTGCCTGAAAACAAGGCCTTCAAACTCGTCTTCTTGATGTGGTCACGAAAAATATAACCTTGGGTCAGACTGCAATCAGTCAGTGGATTCAAAATTTTAACAAAATAGTGGCTGCCTGAGACCTCTGGTTGTTCTTGAAGAAGCAACATGCCGCCGGCGGCCAGAACACATTTTTCAGTTCCCAATTTCATATCGGCTGAGTCTGAAGTCGACACTTTCAGCATGGTGTCTTGTTCACCGATGGTGACAAACGCACCCTGTCCGTCTTCCGCAATGGCCAGTGTTTGAGCATCGAGTCCTTCACTGCGACCGCATGCCGCAAGGGCCAGCGCAGTCATCGCAAAGCAAAGATTCAGCATCAGTCTCATGGCGTCCCCCGTCCTCACGTGAACACAATCCCTTAGCTTCCAAGCAAACGGGATGCCAAAACAACCTACCGAAACGAGGGAAATAGTCAGAATCGCGGGGTGTCCAAGGATCAGACACTCAGAGAATTTGTCGCTGTTTTTATCAGTTCTTGAGAGGACCTGACGGCGCCGGTTTCTCAAGCAGCGGCCTGCGAAGACGCGGGCCTTCGGAATCAGGGACAGAAAAAAGATTCAATTCTCCTGCACTCAGCTCAGCTTCTGCGCGCACCCGCGACGACACCACGGGTTCTCCCTGCAATCCCCAACCCAACTGCCGGAAGAGCCTCACAGGGCGTCCACGTTCAGCCAGATGACAGCCCACACAGCTCCCCTGCAGAGGATGAACTTTCAGTGGGTTTAAAAATTCGCTGGCATCGCGGGCCGCTTCCTTTTCCGGAAGAGAGGTTCGGGTTTGCCCACTCACCGCATCGGCGTCGCTGATCGACTCGTAGAAGCTTCCATGAAAAAGCGGATCGCGTCGCCAGCGACCATTTTCGAATTGAATGCGTGCAAACGTCCAGCGCTCCAGCCCTGCACCCGAAATGAACAGCGACGCATCGTTTCTCTTTGCGTCATGCTTCAATGCGTCGAGAAGCGCAGAGAACTTAAGAGTTGTCTCCTTTGCTTCCGATTGCAGGACGTTCTTCCACAATGGAACGAGAGTTCCCTGAGGATCAATTGAAAATGCGAGATGCAGCGCAGCATCGGGAAAATACACCCCGCGATCATGATGCCCGACAGGCTGAAGAACGAATCGGATTTCAGAGTATTTCCCCTTTTGAGCGCAGCTCAAGACGGCTGCGGAGTCGCGGTTCGGTGCACCCGCTCTCACACGACAAGGGTCGAGACGCGCTGATGCGATGTACCACGACTGCGGGTCGCAAAGGAGACCTGAAAATCCCCTCTCCTTCACAAGAAAAGCATCCATCTTGATGAGTTCAGCGTCGGAACCGGACGTTGCCAAGATAGAGCCACAACGGGCATCCGTTGGCAGATCTCCAAAAAACGCATGCCAGACGTCAGAAAATTCAACTGCACTCAGGATTCCCTGCTTGCCCACAGCAGGCCACATCGGCATCACCGTGGCGTTCGCCCGTTGCGCATCGAAACTTTTGAGAGACGGGTTCTCTGCCCCTGTTCCAGACGGCGGCAAAAACAAAAGCAGAGTTGCAGGTGCAAGCCAAAGCCCCATCGGATTCAGCGCTTCGCTTGTGTTTCAAAAACGATCCGCACTTGCAGCTGGGAGGCGACTTCGTCGCAGTTGTTGTATTGGGTATTCTTTGGAAAAGAACACTGCACGAGTGTCTTGTCATTGGCGAGAAAGGCCGCAGTGTCTTTAACACGACCGGTGTTCAGCAAAGTCGGATCGACAACCCATTTGCATTCGGGCAGGCCCTCGGGAATCACAAGATCGAGCTTGATGGGAGTGTCACCCAAGCGCGTTGGCGGGGTGTAATCGCTTCGGAAAAGAACATCCTCCCTGAAAACCGGCGCAGGATTCAGCGCATTGAGCGGACCGGCAGGAAGTTGCAAAGTGGGACTGAGACGCGGATCCCACGTGCCGTTGTTTCTTTCGTGGTTGGCGTCGGCGTGGAGCACTTGTCTGCGTGTCAAATTGAGCTCTGCAGGAGCTGTGCAAGTTTTCTGCTGTGCAGAGCCGACGCAATAAATGTTGTTCACGACACTGCAAATGAGCGGATCGCTTTGCCGTCCCGCCACACAATTGCCTGTGTAGCCCGTTTCATCCGCCTGCGCACATGTGAACTGCTTGCAATGACCGATGATCCCTTTGCGAGTGTCGGAAATATAAGCTCCTCGGGGATCGCCCTTTTCACCCATCTTCTTCCACACACGCGTGTCCCACACATGGTACCCTTCGCGGCCTCCAACGAGAAACGCATACCCGTTGAACTTCGTATCGTAGTAATTGCTTTTGAATTCAGACAACGTTCGAAAACCCTCAGCCTGCTGCTGATCAGCCTGAGCCCTGTAGAGACGCTGCTGGAGAAAATAACTCCGATTTTGATCGAACGAAGTGCGCACCATGCATTGGAGCTGCTTCGGCTTTGAAGTTGCACCCGTCACCATGGCCGGCGGCGTGCCACTGCGATCCCACTCACAATATTCCTCTTGGTTGAGCCACCCGCCCGCCAGAGGCCTCAACAGATGATCCACCGCTTTGCGCCGATTCCCGCCACAGCTCCATTGAGTCACCGAAGGGCCGCCGGATGAGGGCGTCTGTGCACCGTGGCTTTGGCTGATCACCTCACCTCGGGTGCCCTTGAATCCGTGACTCCCATCCCGAATGGCGAACGTACGGAGTCTTGCAACACTTGTGCTGTCCAAGGGGTCACAGGAGAATGTCAAAGTGGTCCGATCGCTCAAGACAAGGTAACTGTAGCGTGCTGACGATTCTCCTGAAGCGCGTGTCGGCAACAATAAACTTCCGACGTCAATGTCCGGAAAGACAGTTTTTTTGCCGTCAACTTCCACAAATCCCCACTGTGCTTGCGCCTCGTCTGCCGGAATCTGAAGTTCATATCCGGAGTAATGATCATAAGAAAATGAAACAGGTGTTGTTTCCGGCAACAGAGGGCGCGGGGCATCGATGGCCGTCATGATCTGAAAGCGAACGCGCTTTCCCTCGACTGTGACGGCATCACCACCGAAACCGAGAACATAGGGAACGACAGATGCTCCTGCACTGGTGCGCATCCGCCAGATGAGACGCAGGTCGCCCTTCGAAGCACCCGCAGGCGAAGCGCAGGATGTGAGTCGAGTGATTTCAAATTGACTCTGAAATTGTTCCGCACTCAAGCTCTGCGTGTTGCTCCCCTGATTGAACACACGAGGCTTGCAGGCAGACAACCCCAAGGTGGCCAAAACCAAAATCACTCCACAAATGGATGCAGAAAGACCTCTCATGATTCCCCCCGACTCTTTCATTCCTGAAGAGCTCAGCTTACCAAAAGCTCAGACTCCCGCGATGTCACCGAAATGAACAACACATGATTTTCAAAAAAACACTTTGGGTTTTGCAATGAAGCCGCGCTGGAAATGGATTCTGCTCCCCTGTTAATGAAGTGGGAGGGAAGTCTCTGATGCCCAGAGCAGAAGCTGATGCCTGATGGAACACAGGGGACCTTGAAATCGGAACTCGACAACAAAATCCGCACCATTGCGAGGACAGTCATGAAGCCCATTGCCGTTCTGTCAGTTGACCATACGAAGGCGCGCTTTTATCTCCTCAAAACAGCAGATCGCCCCAACGAACAATGGAGCCCTATTCTTCAGCCTATCGATGAAATCATCAACATTCATTGGCTGGAACAGGAGAAGGAAAGTCTCACGGGCGGAAACAGACTCTCCTATCATGTGGGATTGTCGGGCAACGCAAACACAGTTCACGGTTTTGATGACCACCTCAGTTCCCATCTGAGGGAAATCGACAAACGCTTTGCACGCGAAATCACCACCCGCTTGAGACAATTCCTTCAAGAAAACACGGCCGTTCATCTTGTGATTGCAGCAGAGAGCAAATCTCTGGGAAGGCTGCGCGATCAAATGGGTGATGAATTCAAATCAAAAATAAGCGTGGATGAAGTGAACGTGAATCTGGGCAACATGAAACCTGTGCCCTTGCACGAACACCTCGCAAAACTCGGCTATTTGCCTGAACGGCAGGCTCCGGCAAATCCCCAGCAAGAGGCCTTTGCACGCACCGGACAATGGCGCAGACGCAAAATTCCATCCGAAGGTCGGCAAACGGATGTGCACCGACCGGAGGGAGAACATCCGGAGGCAAGCGGCGGTTGAGAGTGACTTCGCTTTGCACTGAAATCCTCTCCCGATTGCGGAAACTCCCGACAGATCAGCCGTTCTTGGGGTGGCGCCATCGCCGGCAAAAAAATAATCTCAATTTTTTCCCTCACAATACCGATAACCTTCCGAATGTTTTTGATCCGGAGGCTTTGGAGGATGGCACGAAGCTGGTCCGACATAATGCATACCGTGGGACGATTTCTGAGGACACCTCACGAAATAGGCGCCATCGCACCTTCGTCTAAGTTCCTGTCACGACGCATGATGAACGGTCTTGACCTGCAACACGCCAAGGTTGTCGTCGAACTCGGTGCAGGCACAGGTGCCATTACGACTGAATTACTCGACCGTGTTTCTCATGGCACACGTGTCGTGATTATAGAATCCAATTCCGATTCCATTGCTCTTCTTAAAAAGCGTTTGCCGGCTTCGCAGGATATCGCCGTTGTTCTCGGTGATGCAGAGAAGTTGGATCAGATTCTGGGCCGGCTCAATATCGCCTCGGTAGACGCGATTGTCTCCAGCCTTCCCTATGCAAGCCTGGGTCCTTCAAAGACCAATTCCATCCTTGCAGCTGCTACGGCTGTCCTTTCACCGCATGGTCACTTCGTTGCATTCCAATACACTCCTCTGTTGAGGAAAAAACTCGAAAAATATTTCGACATCATCACGAGTGAAGTGGAGCTGCGCAATTTCCCTCCCGCGGTTGTTTATCTTTGTCATCCCAAACGGCGTCACGAACAGCGACTAGATTTGGAGAAGTCGGCCTGAGGAGACCTACGTCATGAAGACCATCAATCAAAAGATGCCATTCACCGCAGCGCTTCTCACGCTGTTGGCCAACGGCACTGGCTGCAAGCCCACGAGTTTCCAAAGCATCAATGTGAAGTCGGAACGGACGAAGGTGAGTCAGAGCCTCAGCTGCACCGACGAACGCACGGATCAGTTGCGTCTGAAGAATGCAAAGACCGAAATCATTCAGCTCTCAAAATCCTGCCAGTCAGACGCCTCTGCTGCAAAAACACCTGCCGACATTGTGTTTGTGATCGACATCACCGGAAGCATGGACGACAGCCTGAACGCAGTGAAAAACGGGGTCGAACAATTTGCCATGCGGCTGCGTCAGGACAAAGGTTGGGATGCACGCTTTGCTGCCATCGGATACCGTGACGACATTGCCGCTCAGGTGGGATTCACGGACGAAAAAAGTCTCTCCGAACAGATCCGCTTGTGGCAGGCCAAGGGAGGCGCCGATCTGCAGGAGGCCGGACAAACCGCACTCGCTGCGGCCGTAGACCTGCTCACGGCCGACCTCACGGCAGCGCCCGCGCGCGTGGATGCTTCCAAGAGCATTCTATTTATCGGCGATGCCATCACTTATGCCCTCAACAGGAATCATTTCGATTTCACGACCACGCAATTGGAATCCGTGTTCTCTGCAGCTCCGAAGCCTCTCAAAGACAAACTCCGGTTTTATTACTCCGCAGCAAAAGAAGTGAGCATCTGTGAAATGGCCACACCTTTTGGCTGTGCCCGTTTCTCAAAATCATCGGAAAATGCGGCCCATTCTCAGATCAGCTCTTTGGCCTTGAAGCTCGGCCTCTCGGGGCGAGGATTCGAATTCCCCTTCACTGAGAGCATTCTTCTCAACGAATTCAGTGAGGAGTTCATGCCAGGGCAAATGTGCCAATTGAAGACGGCAAAAATCAAAGACTCTGCGGGCAAGCCGCTCGGCGACACAGGAGAGTCCGGAACGTTCGAACTGCCATCGAGCTTCAAAGGCAAAACCCTGACTTTTGATGTGGAACGGTGTTGCGCTCTGCCTTCCACAGCCAAGTCAGCAGACAAAAAAGCTGATTCATCCTCAGCCTCAGCGTCAGCGTCCTGCAACTCAAGCAAGAACACTTTCACGCTGAACTTGTGATTCCTTTTTTAAGTCAGGACTTAAAACGCGGGATCGGCGGCGTCTTCTTGTGCCATCTTCGCTTCCTCTCTCCCTGAAACTTTTCGAGTTCACTCCTGCTCGAAGAAATCTTTCAAGAGAGAAAATGCCTTCACACCAGCACGCAATCGGTAATCATAGCGCACAAGGTTGGTGGGCTCTTTCGTTATGTTCGCTTCGGCTGCATCTCCTGCATTCACCAATGCCACATACGGGGTGACAAAACCCCCGTTCAGAGTGAAGCCTCCGCAAGTGCGCCACAGAAGATAATCGCTGGCATAAAGGAATGCATCCACTTGGTTGACGAGCACAGCTCCGTAATCTGTAGATTTTCCTTCCGTGAGCACACAGGTTTTCGTCTGAGCCAGATTCTTATAACTGTCCATCGAAAGATGAGGTTGATCCCGCGTGATGCCTTGTGACAGCGGATTGTCGACCCGCCATTCACTTCTTCTCCGCTGGAACTCGGGGTCAGGATAGCCGACCGTGATTTGCCCGAGTGCGAACAAATACAGACCGTCCTTTTTCGCGGCAATATCCTCTTTGGCCTTCGCCTTCGCCCCTGCAGGGTCGGTCGGATAAGGAAACGGAGAACTTGCCGCAACCAAATCTCGCACGATGAAAATATTTTTCGCGTAGATGGTTCCTGTCCCTTTGTATGCACCTCCAAGTATCACATCACCATCAACATAAATTTCGCCCTCGACCTCAAGCGCACCTTGTTTTGCCACCAGTACCAAGTCGCCCGAGAAGCTGTCTTGGAGTGAGAGTGTTCCCAGCTTCAGGCTTCCCTTGGTTTTCCCTTCGAACAATTCCTTACGCACGGCCGGAAAAACGACGCTTCCGGCAGAATCTTTTGTTGTGGGGAAAATCTTGAGTTCCGAATTGTTATAGTTTGAGAAAAGAGAGGATGTGATTTTAGAGTCGGTCAGTTTCGCCGGCACCGTGTTTGTTCCATAAAGAGTTCCCAGAATTCGGAGCGCCTCGCCTGACCTCTCATGCATCTTGTCATTGCTGGGGAACTCAATCCCACCCACGTCGCCCTCAATTTTCATGTGACAGAAAAGACACCCCACGCCCTTCGTGAGAATCGCCACATTGAAAAGTTTCTCGGGAGCGAGCGCTTCCCCGACCGCCGCATTCTGCGGTTTTGTGACCGTTTCACCCACGGGTTGGCTCGCAACTCGGCCCACCCGCCGCGGCGGAGCTGCCTGAAATTTCCCGTCGGAGCAGCCGACCACGGCAAATAGGAGCAACACTCTTAAAATCATCGCTGCCCTCCCTAAGGATTATCGGCGCTTGTCCCCCAAGTTCTGAAGAGTCTTTTCAAAGTAAAATTTATCTAAGTATAATCGGTGATTTAAATAAAAAATACACCCATGATTGTTAAAATCCCGTGGCAAAGAAACGTTGAGCAGGCGAGCGCTCTGAAGTAGGAGCTGGTGCCACAGACCGTTTCCAAAACCCCGTAGGTGTTTCCGGAGTGCCGAGCCCATGACCCTGACATCAGCCTTCCATTCGCCCGTTCGAATTTCCTTGGGAATCCTTCTTCTTGCGACATCAACGCTCAAAGCGCACGCAGATACGGCACAGCCACCACGGACGCTCACTGCGTCCGAGTTTATGAAAGTACGCTGCCATTCAGACAGCAGCGCCTCGTACACACGTTGGCAAGGCACAGTCACAACCTCAGGACCTGCGGAAGAAAAAGCACAGACACTCTTTAAGATCGTCGGATTCAATGTGGCCCGTTGCTACGCAGACAGCGCGGGCAATTGGACCGTCTCCTCCCGTGAGCTCACCTACTTCCTCGACCCGACGACAGGCACACTTTTGAACGAATGGCACAACCCATGGACTCAAGAAACTCTGCCCGTCGTCCATGTGGCAAACATTCTTGTTCAACAGAAAATCCCTGCGGCCATTCAAATTCCCGTCGAGAACCTCGGCGAAACTGCGCTCATCCGCATGGATGTCCCTTTGAGCTATCCCAATCCGCTCTCCGGTGATCCTCGTTTTGCTGATCACTCCCCCGAACTGTTCTACAAGGCGCACGAGTCGTTCACCTATGTCACGAGCAGCGGAAGCCTCAGAGCTCTCTCTCAAAAAATGAGTCTCGAAGATGTTCAGGTGAGCTGGACGCGCGTCAGCCCATGGCTCCCATGGATGAAAATGAAGGGAATGCCGGGCTATCTCGTCTTCAATGCGATCGTGCAAAAAGTGAATGGCTACACTGAGCTTCCGGAACTTGTGCGCAGCCAAATCGAAGAAAAGCTGACTGCCTATGCCGATGCGCCTCTGTGCATTGTGAACGGACGCCCCAATGTCACCAGCTGGTCCTACTTCAAAGACAATTTCGACGCTTATTTGAATCGCGCGCTCTTTCCGTTGCCTGCTCCGCAGAGTGCAGTCGCAGGTGAATGCCGCTGAAGAAAAAGACGCGTTACAGCGTCCTGAGGTACTCAATCAAAGCCGCTTTCGAACGCGTGTCGAAGGACGTGCAAAGATCAGCGTGAGCAGAGGATTGAACTTTCCGCACACCACTCTTCATGCAAAACAGATCATCCAAATCTTCCACAGAGCCGTCGATCATCAAATCGCGGCGCGCCCAAATTCCGGTCAACCGTCGGCTGCGAATTCCTTCAGGTTGTGGATTCAAATCGGCTGAAAGCGATTTGCTCAGGTCATCTATCAACTGTGCGATGGGTGTTGTCGCTTTGTAACCGGCGCGTGCATTTTCCAGTGCCGGCGGGCTTCCGACCACTCCAGCTGAATAGAGGCGCGTCGATTCACCTGCCGCGCCATCATGACATTGAGAGCAGGACGCTTTGAAGAAATCACTTCCCATTTGCACTAAGTCGGGTGTCGGAGTCTCAAGCTGCTGCGGCGCGCGCAACTGGCGAAGAAAAGACACCAGCGGCCTGACATGGCGAGGTCTCACCAAATTCAAATCCTGATAGGCATACACGATGGCAGACGAAACAAACTTTTCCAGTGATGCATATTTGGTGGTCTGCCCCAGCGGGGCTGCACGACCTTCCAAATAATCTTCCTCTTTGCCGCTCAACCCCCAAATTTGCGGAATAGAAAGATTGGGAACGCCTGCGCGCTGCAACGTGAGCATAGGTGCTCCCGGATTGAAAACCCCCGGCCGCCCCTCAAGCCACGACATCAAATCCCGCTCGGGAGGCATCACGACAAACTTAACGTCGGGAAGGCCCTTGGGTCCAATGTTGAGCATGTGAAGTAACTTTGAATATTTAAAAACCAGATTGGACCAGTCGATCCCATATCTCCCACCCCACACGCGCTTGCGCTCCGTTCTCTCCAGTTCGGCAAAAAATAAGTGCGCAGCCGGTGGAAGCTTCTCCCTGTCCGCATCCAGCATCGAGGCATAAAGAGGGTAAAAAGACATCAAGTTGAAGGTGCTCAGATCCAGTTGAGTGTTGGGTGCACCCACTGCATAACGACCATCAGGCAAACGGCCCACATGACATGCCGCACACGTGACATTGACAGCGGGCATTCCGGTGTAGCGCGTCGTCGATCGCGCAATCCCCAACGGTCGTTGGGCCGGATCAGTCGGGTTCGGCAAGAAACCCAACTTCGCAAAGCCCTTTCCAACGCGCTCGGGCCACGAGCGCTCAATCGCATCAAAGAGTATTTCAGGAAGAGGAAGTTTTCCGCTGGTCTCCCAAGACAAGAACATCCATTTGCCGCAAAGCACTTCCTGCTCCTGCACTTCCGAAGGAGCCGTGCCGGCGCGGGGAGCGTCGGACGCATCGAGCAGAGACCAATATCTTTCACAGGCGGGCTGAGTCCGTTCGCGCTCCAGCACCTCCTCAAGCGTTTTTCCAACATCCCGCGTGAGTGAAAAACGAGGAGAAGAATTCAAGGAAGCAAGGCGCGATTGTGCCGTCCGGTCTGCCGAACGTCCGCAGGAATTCGTAAAAAGCAGGGCCACGAGCAACAACAAGAAAGTACCAATCCGCATGGCAGCAACTCCCCTTTGACACTTTGAGGGTGTCGCAACTCGGGTTTGCTGTCGATACAAGCCAGCGACACAAAAATGCCGTGGCGAAGAAGATCTTATTGTGCTCTGGCATTTCAATTCACAAGAGAGCCTGCATGCTTACAAAAAGGAAGGAATCATCAGGCCGCTCTGTCTGGCATCATTACGATGCAGAGGCATCAAGGGTTGGAGTGGCTTTATTCATTTCGGCCGCTCCCACTCCTAGACGAACACTCAAAGCCAATGCGACAAAAAGCAAAACTGCAATCAATGAGAAACCGAGGTTATAAGAACCCGTTCGATCATATGTGAGCCCGATCAACCACGGGCCCAATCCGCCACCGAGTGCCTCAAGGAAGGCAACAGCACCAAGAATGCGACCCGCCCCTTCACAACCGAATTGGCTGACGGTGGAGATTTGAATGAGAGTGTAAAGTGCACCCCAACCCAAACCAAAACACAGCACCCAAGGAAGTGCGTGGTCGAACACCAACTGCCCGATTCCCCATGCACCGACAGTCATCAAAGAAAGAGCCGCCATCATGAGAGAGGGCACACCCCATTTATGAGCGAAGATGCCTGAAAATAATTTTCCGACCAAGCCCATCATAAAGAGTAGGCCGAGAAATGTTCCGGCACTTTGCGGCGTCACGCCCGCGCCGGTGAGGCGAAGAAAAAGATGACTGCTGACACCCAAAATGGCGAAAAAGGTGATCATCGCGATACCGCCGATGCGCCAAAAAACCACCGAGCGAAGCACAGATGTGATCGGAAGAGCGAGTGAATTTCCCGCTTTCACCACAGAAGGAGTCCGAACAAAGCCGAGCAGAGCAACGAGCAGCACAATGGGAACAAGACTCAAACACAGAAAAGCCGTCCGCCAATCCATGACCTTCAAAAGAGCAAGGTTCAGTTGAGGAAAAAGAGTATTCCCAAAGCTCGATCCCACCAATGCCATTCCCAGTGCAAGACTGCGCTGTGCCGCCGGCACCTGCGAGGAAACGAGAAACACAACACTCACAATCCCTGCCGAGGCCAATGACAAGCCGAACAATGCGTGCGCAATGTAAACACCACCCAGAGACCTGACGCTGGCATAAGCCACAAAACCTGCCGAAAGAAACAAACATCCGGCCAGAAGGCATTTCTTGATATGGCCTTTGTCTGCCCAATACCCAAAAAGAGGTGCAATAAAACCTGCACCGGCAAAGGTGATCAGGTCACGCAATTTGAGTTCTCCGCGCTGCCAGCCAAACTCGTCCAACAAAGCGCTGTCGAACACTGTCAAACCCGAAAGAGTCATGCCGTTGGTCACGAGCAGAATTAAAAAACCGCACAGCACAACAAACCAACTGTATGAACTCATCTTTTGCACAAACGCTCCTTCGGAAACCGTGTTACCCATCTCAAATGTTCAGCGGATCAGCGTTGCGTGATATCGGGGTTGTGCAGTGCCCAGTGGCAGTCCAATTTGTCTTTGGTGCGGAACAAGCACAATGCGCCGTTTTCCGACCAGAAGGGCCCATGTGCGATGTGCGCAGGGCGCCAGTAGTAACCGTTGTCACGCATGGCTGCATAGCGACGGTTGAACGGATCATCCTGCATGCTCCAATGGCCCTGCACGTCGCCGCGAATGAGATAGGCCTCTTCCGCTGTGGGGTGACCGGCAAAAAAGTTTCCTTCAATCCACATGGGCACAAGTCCCAAAATCCATGTCGCACGGCCGGTGCGCGGGCACTTGAACAGACTCTTTCTGGCTGATCCCGCGGGAAGGAACGTGGTTTGTTCCCAGTTCATGGAGTTGATCTCTTTGCAGGGAATATAATCCACCATGCGATCGTTCATTTGTGTGTTCAGATGATACGCTGAATTCTCAGGAATCTGCTCCAGCTCTGCATAAGGTGAGGTCACGTAATTCGGCTTCCGGTCTGGCATGAACAGCATGACAGTGTCTTCGCTGGCTTCCCAAGGACCTGTTGCCAAACCGGCGGGCAGGTAGGTGTAGGACAGGTTGCGCAGTTTGAAACCACCTTGCTTGACCTCGCCCGAAAGGACAAAAATTTCGACATCGGTATCGAAATGGCCAATCGGCGCTTGCCAACCTTTCTTGATTGTCACGCGTTGGGTGGATTCACCTGTGGAGGCATCCTGCGACAGAATTTGTGTTTCGGCCCGATCACCGCCGATGAAATTCCCAATCGCGAAAGGAACTTTTGCAAACTCGACCACGGAGTAAAGTGATTGTTCACTTTCTACGTGCAACCGGCCAATCGAGGTGCGCGGGTTGGCACGCAAAGGAGCAGGAGAAGGAAGTTTTGTCGTAGAGAAAGTCATGGTGCGTGTCCTCCGGAATTGAAAACATTCAAAGAATGAATTTGAGATCTTTTTTTAGAGACGAAAGAATCTATCGTGTCCGCGTGCGACCTGAGGAAACTCAGGGTGTCGAGTCCGTTGCGCAAACAATGCACATCGAACGGATCGAGTTCAAAGGAAAAAGTCTGGAGGCAGCTAGAACCGTGACCAAAGACAGTCACGCTCAGACTCTGCAAATCAATGGCCATGTTGAGAATCGAGTTGCGATTTTCCTCACAGAAGGAAAGCATCTCTGCCGAAATGACAATCGGAACCAAGCCGTTGGACAATGCATTCTGGCGAAAGATGGGAGCAAAGGAACGTGCCAACACAGCGCGGTAACCCCAGTCGGCCATCACCCAGACGGCGTGTTCACGCGAAGAACCACAGCCAAAGTTTTCACCCGCAACGAGCACACTCTGCGACGGCGTGAAGGGTGAATCAGGATTCACCTCACCCATGGGGCGTAAACGCCAGTCTGCAAAAAACGCTTCCTTCATTTCAGCACGGTCGGTGAGAGAAAGAAAACGGCCCGGATAAATTTGATCGGTGTCGATGTTGTCTCGCGACACTATGACGGGCACACCTGTCCACTGAGTCCATCCAATAAAACTCATGATGGCAACACCTCACGCGGATCGGTGAGACGCCCCCGCAGAGCCGTGGCTGCTGCAGTGAGCGGGCTCGCAAGCAAAGTGCAACTGCCGGGCCCCTGCCTGTGGGCAAAATTGCGATTGCTTGTACTCACACACCATGTGCCGGCAGGAATGAAATCACCATTCATGGCAACACACAGTGAACACCCCGGTTCACGCCACTGCGCACCAGCCTGTTTGAATACGTCATCAAGACCTTCGCGTTCCGCAGCCCTTTTCACGCTCCGGCTGCCGGGAACCACCCAAAGTTTCACTCCGTCGGCAATCGTCTTGCCCCTGAGCACTTGCGCTGCAGCGCGCAAATCGCTCAAACGTCCGTTTGTACAGGAGCCGATAAAGACATGCTGCACAGGCCGATCCGAGAGAACGGCTCCGCCGTGCAACTTCATATGTTCCAGACCTTCCTGCCAGACGTTGAGATGACACCCCGCAGGAGGGCGCAATGGCACAGGCTCGCCGACACTCACAGAGAGTGCAGGCAGCGTTCCATAAGTGACCCGCGGAGTGAGTCGACTCACATCGACAACCCACTGCTCATCATAATGAGCGTCCGTATCGGACCTCAAATTCAACCATTCAGAAGACAATCTCTCAAACGCCGCACCTTGAGGAACTCCACTGCGGGCAGCCAAATCAGCCAACGTGATTTCATCGGGAGCAATGAGAGCCGTGCGTGCGCCCGCCTCGACACTTTGATTGCAGAGCGTCATGCGCTCGTCCATCGACAGCCCTTTGAGTGCAGAGCCTGTGAATTCGATCACACCGCCTTGAGCGCCGCCCACTCCGATAGTGGCGAGAACTTCCAGAGCGAGGTCTTTTGCCGTCACACCCCGAGGAAGAGAAGAACCTTTCAGATCTACATTGAGTGAGCGCGGTTTTTTCATGAGCAACGTTTGTGTTGCAAGGACTCCTGCCACCTCACTGCTGCCGATTCCAAATGCGAGAGCACCGTAGGCGCCCTGCGTACTGGTGTGGCTGTCCCCACACACGACAACGCTCCCCGGCCATGTGAGGCCCAACTCCGGAACCACGACGTGAACAATTCCCTGCAGATCGTGTTCCAAATCGAAAACACGGATGCCGTGCTCGGCACAATTTTTCTTCAGCAGCTCCACAGATTTTTCATTGGCTCCACTTGAAAATGTCCAACGTCCGTCGGCTGAGCGGGGCGATGTAGGAACGGCGTGATCGGTGATCGCCAAAGTCCTATCTGCGTGTGGCACTGTCCAACCGCGCTTCTTCAGCGCATCAAAAGCATGACTCGAAGTCACTTCATGCAGGACATGCAAATCGACAAACACAACTGCCGGATGTGCATCCGTTTCCGGAACAACAACCGCGCGATCCCAAAGTTTGTCAAAAAGTGTCCGAGCGGAGGTCACGGATGTGTGCTCCGCCACCACGAACGGCTGCGCCCGCCCAACGGACGCCCGATATGAGCCTCCAGTGAGGTGATCGCTGACCAAAGTGAAGCCAATTCTATCCCCGCCACACCGCGGTCCGAAAATTTCTGCGCCATGAGGACAAAGTCCTCCGTTGCCAAATTGCCTGCAGCGCCGGGTGCGAAGGGACATCCACCCAACCCGCCCAAGGCCGCATCATAAATTCTCACACCTGCAGAATAAGCAGCAGTCACATTTGCCAAAGCAAGACCTTGGGTGTCGTGAAAGTGAGCTGCGAGACGCTCTGTGCCGAACGCATCGGCGAGCGTCGAGAACAAATCGTGAACCTGCAACGGGTAAGCATGTCCAATGGTATCTGCAAGCGCCACTTCGTCTGCTTCCGTCTTGCCGAGAAAGTTCGAAGCAAATTCGACAACCCGATCCTTCGCAATGGCCCCTTCGAACGGGCACACCCACGAAGTTGCAATGTCCACTCTCACGAACAAGCCGCTCTCTTTAGCGATCTTGACCACGTTCAAGGCACGCTGCAATCCTTCCAATGCACCGACCCCAGCATTCTTCTTGGACAGCGCATCCGATGGTATTGCGACCACGCACACACCGTCCACCCCCGATTTCAGGGCACGCTCCAAACCTTTTTCGTTGAACACAAGCCCCGTCAATCGACACTCTTTCCGCAACGGGTGTGCCGCCAACAAAGCGACGAGCTCATCGGTGTCTGCCAGTTGTGGAATGGCTTTGACAAAACTTCCCACTTCAATATTGCGCACTCCGGCCTGCATCAAAGCAAACACAAAATCGCGTTTCGCTTCGAGAGAAAGAGTGTTCTTTTCGCTTTGGAGACCGTCACGCGGACCCACCTCCCAAAGCGTGAGATGTTTCTTCATTTCTATATTTTCTCGCCGCATGATCTGTTTGATGGGTGACATTGAACGACTCCTGCCTCGCACAATTGAACTATCTGCCGAGAGTCGTAGCCCAGCAGATCCTGAAGAACAGCTTCAGAATGTTCACCCACACGAGGCGGAGGGGTGAATGTATCAACACCACTTTGAGAAAGCTTGACGGGATTGCCGGCCTGAAGAACGTGTCGTCCTCCGGTCAGCGGAACTTGAACAATCATATTTCTGTCGTGCAAATGCGGATCCGAAAGAACCGCAGGAATATCATTGACGGGCGCACACGGAATTCCGGCCGGCCGCAACAGCGCGAGCCACTCGCCACAGCTGCGTGACTTCAAACGCGCACTGAGAACCGAGGTGATCCTTTCACGGTTTTTCCAGCGTCCGGGCTGACCTTGGTTTTCCACCGTGTCAAGTTCATGCAGCTCCATGGAGCGGACGAAGACTTTCCAAAGATCATCGGTGATGATGGCGATGATGATGTGCTTGTCTGCGGTGGGAAAAGAATCATAAGGCACGTGCACAAAATGTGCATTGCCATTGGCTTGCGGCGGAACACCCGAGAGAGAGGTCATCGTAGCCATGTAGTTGAGCAGACTCACCTGTGCATCCTGCATCGAGATATCCACATGCTGCCCTTCACCTGTACGCACGCGCGCCTGAAGTGCTGAAAGAATACCAATTGTGGCCATCAGACCACCACCCAGATCACCGATAGGAATTCCGGAGCGCAACGGATGGACCCCATCACCGGTGAGAGTCATGCCGCCGCCCGTGGCTTGAGCCACCATGTCAAAGCTGGTGCAGTCTTTGTTGCGACCGCTCTCGCCAAAACCCGTTATACTGCAGGTGACAATCTTCGGATTCACATCCTTCAACTGAGAAAAGTGCAATCCGAGTTTTTCGCCCACACCGGCGCGGAAATTGAAAACCACGACATCCGAAATCTTCACCAAGTCATGAAAGACCTTTTTTCCCTCGGGTGTCTTCATATCGAGCGCCAAGCTCTTTTTGTTGCGACCGAGGGTCAGAAAATAAGCTCCCTGCCCTTCCACGCTGTGCTGCGGGTCGTTCTCCAGCAACCGGCGTGTTCCTTCGCCTTGACCGAGGGGTTCAATTTTGATGACGTCTGCTCCCAAATCTGCGAGCAGCAGAGTGGCGTAGGGGCCGCTGAGCATGTGAGTGAAATCCAAAATCCGGATTCCCTGCAAGGCATCGCTCACGGCGTATTCCTCTCGCGCATGACGTCATAAATCTTTTGCGCTTCTTCAACGGTTACAATTTCTCCGTATTTGCTTTGGATATCGAGCAAAGAAACACGATGCGCGTCTGCCGATTTGTCGGCCACACATTCGCTGATCACAAAAGGACGAAAGCCCAACTGCATGGCATCGACTGCGGTGGCGCGCACGCACCCGCTGGTGGAAAAACCTAAAATGAAAACCGAGTCGCAACCCAACAGAGTGAGCGTCTGTGCCAAAGAGGTCTCGAAAAAGGCACTCGGATACTGCTTGATGATTTCAATCGGCGCATGAAATTCAGGCCGGTCATCAAACGACTGCGGAGAGACAATTTCATCGCAGTACTGTGCCCAATCTGACCCCGGTGTCAGCACTTTCAGTGCAGGAACCTTCTCCACAAACAGGCCGCCATCGATGGCATGAGGCTCCTTGTATTCCACTCGCGTGAAAACGATCGGATGACCGGAACTGCGGGCATATTTAATCACCGAAGCAATGTGTGCAACAGCTTCAACAGCCTCGGGCGTAAAAAAGGGTGAGGTGGGATCGGTGTAGGCTTTGATCACATCAACAACCAACAGTGCAGGCTTTGTGCCGGGCACCAATGTTTTGTCGAACACGCCTTCGTAACCGGAATGAATTTTACTCATGGACACCCCTCCCTCTTCAATGGTTGCGCATCAGCACTCCGCAGCCGTCCACCTGATCGCGGATCCCTTGGTTCCGCAGTGCATACCACCAAGTGGCAGCATTGATCGCAACAACCGGTTTGCCCAACCATCGCTCGGCCTCATCAGCCAAGCGCAGCATGCTCAGGTTGGTTCCCACTTGAACAATCGCTTCACAACCAGACGCACTGAGTTCCACCAGCGATTGCCTGAGTTGATCCTCCCCCACCTGAGCAATGGATACGGCCGTCGGACAGCGGAGTCCTTTGAGCGCAACCACCTCTATTCCGATGTCGGCAAAAAACTTGCGAACATTGACGTCACCGATGGGTTGATAGGGAGTGAGAACCGCAATTTTTTTCACCTTGAGAACATCCAAGGCGGCCATGCAGGAACGCGCTCCCGAAGCAACCTTAAGTCCTGAATAATTTTCGAGCCGTTCGACAAATCGGCGGTTGCCGTCCATGCCGTCCCAGAAGGTTTCGAGGCTCATCCCCATGACCAGAGAGTTCACTTCTGCGGTTTTGACGAGGTCAATGGCACGCAAAATTTCTTCGCGGATTTGTACAAGTAAATCTTGTATCCTCTCATCAGAACTGATGTCCTGATTCTTGATATAGATGCGCGACATGTGTGAGGTCACACCGGGGACCGCCATCCGATGGAAATCCGGCTCCACAATCGTATTTGTGCTCGGCGCAAGAACACCGAACTTGTGACGAAAACCCAAAGCATCGAGAGCATTCATTTCAAACCACCTTGGTTTCTTCAATGAGGGTGCGTTTGACGAGCGCATCATTCACAAACCAATGCCAAGTGCGTGAACGGCGCAGGCCGTCGCTGCTCAATTGGATCATTTCCACCAGTTTTGAATTTGCGATGTCATTGCGTTTCCACGTCAGAAAAACAGTGTCGCTGTCGACTTCCCACGCGGCACCGCTGATGCGTTCATTTTCGAACCAGATTTTCTTGTTGGCATAGGAAGCGGGAAAAAAGTGTTCTTCCGTGCGACCATCGGACCACATGTAGCGATTGGTCTGTTTGTAGGGGAACTTGGAGTCGTTTGAAAATTCGCATGTGAGGTGCGATTTGTGCTGATCGATGATGCGTCCTTCGGCATCCACCGTTGTATACACTCCCACCCATTGACCTTCGTGCCGCGCCAGCAGGGGCATTTCTTTTCTCAACTCCACAACAACATCTCCTGGTCAGTTCTTTGCCGCCATTGTGCACGGATACCACCACGGATCCGGCTGGTCGGCTGCAGCTTTTCTAAAAACGGCTTTCTTTCTCAAAAATCGCGTCAGGCCGTCCGCTCCCATGCGCGACAAACCAGCACCCGACTCCTTGCGTGGCGTCTTGGCGCACTGGTGCAAAAAGGCGGTGAGCCCGCAATCGTTGACGGAAACGGCACTCACATCGAGAGCCTGTGCCACGCGCTTCGTCACTTCAGCACTGCGGGAGAAAACCGCCGCACTCAAACCGTAACGACTCGCATTGGCCAACCGAAGGGCTTCTTCCTCTGTCTCAAAAGGCACCACTGGAATGAAAGGTGCAAAACTCTCTTCGTGCATCAACTTCATAGTCTCATTCACACGAGTGAGCAGCGTGGGCGCCATGAAAAACACCCCCGCAGGGGCCTCTTCCCAAACTCCACCCGTGAGAACATCCGCACCCTGCTCTCGGGCATCCCTCAGATGCTCCTCAATGACCGCCGCCTGTGCCTGTGAAATGATGGGCGCCATCCACTCCGACACGGGGCTGGAGTGAAAAAGGCCTTTAATTTCAGACGTCATTTTGTGGATAAACTGTGGATAAAGAGCGGACTGGACGTACACGCGTTCGATCGACAGGCAAGACTGCCCTGCGTTGGAGGTACTTCCCCACAGAATCGCACGGACTGCGGAATCGAGATCCGCATCGGCAAAAACAAGTGCCGGATCCTTTCCACCGAGCTCCAAATGGGCGGGAATCAGTCGGGAGGCTGCACGCACAGCCACCTTTTTTCCGACAGGAACACTCCCCGTGAAACAAACCGTATCAACGCCATCCACAATCGCTTCACCCGTCGATGCTCCGCCGAAGGCAAAGTCACATACGGAACCCAGCAACGGGATGCTGCGCAGAAGATCGCGCATCACAAAGGACCAGCGCGGAGTCACCTCGCTCGGTTTGATGAGAACCGCACAACCCGCCAGCAGCGCAGGAATGGTATCCACAAAACTCAGAAGCAATGGAAAATTCCAAGGGCTGATGACGCCCACGACGGGCACGGCATCGCGCGCACACTGCTGAGTGAAGTTGGGCAGACTCGTAGGCACATTGGATTCGGGTTGCCACAGGCCGGCATTTTCAAACGCGTAGGAAATCCACCGCTGCAGAGTGGATGTGAGCCCATTGAGCTCCGTGAGGCTCTCGTTTTTGCGGCCCGTATCGGCCATCAATGCAGCGAGGAGCTTTTCGCGCCACGCAACATCATTGAGCCTGTCGAGGAATGCCTGCAGGCCATTCGCACGAGCCACGACACCCGCAGTTTCCCACTCTCTCTGCGCACGTCGCAATGAATGGATCAAAGATGCGACTTCGTCCGAGGTGGAGGCGCGGAATTCTCCTTCCACTTCTCCCGTGCGCGGATTTCGGAAGGGGAAACTCATGGTAAAACTCCCCGCTTTTCCATTTTTGAAATGGTGTATCGCTGCAGACTGAGCAAGGCGGACCGGTCGGACACTGACGCCTGATCCGGTGCCAAAGCATTCGGCTCCACACCTTGCGCTTGCGCATAAAAAGGGGCGTACTGAGCATACTTTTGTCGTGCCACCAAATTCTGCATTCCGGTGTGCCGACGCGCCTCTCTCAGTGCACCGATGTGAATTTCAGCGTTCGCATTCAGACTTTCGCCGGTGCCTGCCTGCGCAAGAATGCGGCCACGGTAATCAACAATCCGCGAGCCGCCATCGGCCGACTCACTGGCAACATCAGTTCCCTCAATGCCTGCTGTGTTAGCCGAAATCACGTAAGCCAGATTCTCAACAGCGCGGGCCTGCTTGCACACATCTTTACCGCTGTGCAGGGGGCCGTGCGTTTCAGAGCTCGGATGAAGAAAGACTTCTGCGCCTTTCATCAAAGCCATGCGCGCCACTTCAGGAAACAAAATTTCATCGCTTGCAATGAAAGCCATGCGCCCGAGTTCGGTGTCGGCCACGGGAAAAAGCGCATCTTCACCATAAACTTCCAGATATTTATTCCACACATCAAAGGGCGTCGGACTGAAGACCGAATTCATGCGACGGTAGCGCAGAACAACGTTGCCCGAGGAAGAAACAAGAAAACACCCCTGAAAAAAGATTTCAGGGAAGTGCGGATCGCGTTCATACGCATTCAGTGCAAGAAAAATTTTGTTGTCTTGAGCAATTTTGCAAAGCGCATCCATCTCGCGCCCATCGGAGTCAATACAGGCCTTCTCTCGCCACTGCGGAAATGTTTCTGCGAGCGGAAATCCTGTCAGAATGTATTCCGGCAGCACAACAAGCTTGCAGTGAGGGCCTACGAAAGATTTGTTTGCAGCCACGAGACGAGCCAGCCGGTTGATTTGAGCATTCACATGCTCCCGCGCCTCAGGCACGGATGAGCACGCGTTCACCGCATGGCAACGAACTTGAAGCGCAAGAGCCTGATAGGATGACGGAAAATTCATCTGCGGCGGCCCCTTCGGAGTGACTGGTTCAAGTGTGATTGAAACACCCCGCCTATAGCAGAAAAAAGGCCGGCTTCA
>JBEGJP010000172.1:0-2510 GCA_041184525.1 Pseudomonadota bacterium
GGTGCGGTTCTGGGCACTTTCGGCTATCTTCGGGTCGGATTCCAAGTCCTGAGCGGCCCATTGACCATCTTGGTCTTGTTGGCTGCTCTTGAGCTCTTCAGCTGGAAGAAAAGGACAGAAAAAGATGGACACAAGTTACAAAGCGCGGGTTGAACAAAGCGCGTCTTTTCTGCGCGACTGGTCTTCTGATCCTGCACCGGAGATCTGCATCGTTCTCGGTTCGGGGCTGGGAAATGCCATTCCGGGCATCGATGCCATGTCCTGCCTCAAGTTCAGTGATATTCCCGGATTCAACTCCAGTGAGGTGATTGGCCACGCGAGTGAGTTGAGGGTCGGCTCGATTGAATCTGCCAAAAACAGCGTCGGTGCATCCACCACGAGACGCATCGCCTTCTTACGCGGCCGAAATCATGCTTACGAAGGCTATACAGCTGGCGACGTTGCCCACAACGTCCGTGCCCTCATCACATGGGGCGTCAAGGGAATCATTCTCACCAATGCGGCCGGATGTCTGGAGAGAAACTGGACACTGGGCGAATTCATGCTGATCGATGATCACATCAATTTCTCGGGCCTCAACCCTCTCGCCGGACCTTACGGCAACGGATTCGGACCACGCTTTTGCGACATGACGCGTTGTTATGATCCTGTTTGGAACTCTGAATTCGAGTCAAGGGCTCAATCACTTGGAATTCCTCTCCACCGCGGCGTGTATGCAGGAGTTCTCGGTCCCTCATACGAAACGCCCGCCGAAATTCGAATGCTCAAGGTCTGGGGAGCACAGGCGGTCGGGATGAGCACTGTGCTCGAGGCCATTGCGGCTCATCATTTGGGTGCACGGGTCGTAGGCCTGAGCTGCCTCACCAATTACGGTGCAGGACTTCTGGGTCCTGATTCGCGTCTCGATCACGCCGACGTTGTAAATATGGGTGCCTCTGTGGCAAAAACCATGTCGGAGCTCGTTCTTGAAACTGCTGTTCACTTGAGGGTGTGATGAAAATTTCAGTTGCCGGTCAGCCACGTGACGTGCGCGTGCTTTTTTCGGAAAAGCAAATCCATGAACGGATTGTTGAGATGGCTCAGGCCATCAACGCAGCCCCTCCTCCGGACGGATCCGCACTGGTGGTGCTGGTCGTATTGCATGGTGCTTTGCTCTTCGCAGCCGATCTCGTTCGCCACATTTCTCTGCCTACAGAAATAGAATCCGTGCGCATCCGCAGCTACCAAGGCACTCAATCCACCGGACGCGTCGAACTTCTCACCGAACTTCCCGCTCGCCTTCACGGGCGTCACATCCTCGTTGTTGAAGACATCATCGACAGCGGCCGGAGTCTTTCTTTTCTGCGTCAAGAATTGACACACATCGGTGCTGCGTCAGTAAAAATTGCGGCACTTCTCGACAAGCCGGACGCTCATGACGCCAATATCCAAGCCGATTATGTTGGCTTCAATATCGGCCGCAACTTCGTCATCGGCTATGGATTGGATCTCGACGGGCATTACCGCAATCTGCCTTACGTTGCCGAGGTTCTTGGGTGCTGACCAACCCATTGAGAAAATATTTTTTACTTCTCTGCTTGAGTGCTTTTTCCTGTGCGGCACATTCGCCGGCACAGGCATGGGAATTAGGAGCCGGCGGCGGATTTGTTTCTCATGGCGACACCCGCACGATCCCGGCCGTCCAGAGTTGGTTTCAAACCGGATTCGGCTTACTGGTTGGAGCCACCAACAGTGGAGAGAAAAACTCCTCGTTCAGCCAACAAACTATGATCGCTCACGCCAGTTACGCAAAATCATTTTCCAAGAGCAAAAGTGTGCAGGCGAGTGTGGGCCTCGGCGCCCTCCTGAGCAGAACCAGAATCGTCAACTTTGAGTTTATAGGTCAGCCTGCAACTCGCATCAGTCGCTCCGGTGGAGTGGCGACAGGACTGCGCTGGACACCATCCCTCAGCAAAAGCCTCCGTTTTCGATTGTCGTGGGATGGCCTTTTTGTCCCACCCGGTTGGAGTGTTCTGTTTTGGACCTTCGGTCACAGCCAGTCATTGACTGCCGGCTTAGGATGGGATTTTTGAATGTTCCGGTACGCACACCTCGCGCTCATCATCGTGCTTGTTTTGCCGGCCTCCATTGCACAGGCGTATCGCACAGGAATCGCAGTGGGAGCCGTAGGAGTGGGTTCTGGGCATTCCAATGCGACCGATCCCACTGCGCCGCTTTCGTACAAATTGCACTTCACAAACCGAAATGATTTTGATTTTGGAATTTCCATCACGCACCTCGTTCTGGGGCGCGTCTTCGATTTCAAATCCGGCGCATTTATTATACCGGCAGCGGGTTACATTGTCGCAGAGAACGGCTCCGGCCCCGGTGTTTCAGCGACTTTTGGTTATACATTTTTCTGTTTGGGACTCTGTCTCTCGGCAGAATTTCAACATCAGCTGGGAATCGGACCACAGCGCGCGCTCCTGAGTGGCTACTCCACTCGCTTCGGATTGGACTACACCAGCGAG
>JBEGJP010000173.1:0-3763 GCA_041184525.1 Pseudomonadota bacterium
TCGGTTGCTGAGTTATACGCAGCCAGTGAAAAGCAGCCCCTGCGTCCCGTCCCTTAAACGCTGCATGGGCTTTGCTCATAGGCAGTGTCCAAGGAATAGACACTGCATTCAGACCTTGAGTCCCAAAACGCGAAGACTTTTTCGGGCCCGCTTTTTGCTCGCACCCTCTCGAGAATCTTTTTTCTTCGGGGGAGCGCATGAGAAAGACACACGGCCGAACCTCTGCTCTGTGGGTTATTTTTTCAATCGTGCTCGCCGGATTGGGTTCTGCCTGTGTGCGAGGGTCTGCGGTCAGTCAGCCCCAATCTCAAACGCAAGAAACCTTCACACCCGAAAAAGAGTTTCCTTTGGTCTTCAACTCCATCAAATGCCTGACTCCAGCACCTCAGTGGTACAAAAACCTGTGGCTCGATCTCAATGCGCCGGAGAACGAGCTGGGCCGTGCATTGATGACTCATTACATGGGCTGCAGCGGCAAACCTTTTAAGATGACGGCCGCACAATTTCGGGCATTGCCAGTCGCTCTGGTGGACGATGAACTCAATCCCTTCCTGCAATTTGCAAAGCACGGAGAATTGCTCCGTCGGGAAGGAGAACTGAGCGAAGACTATGACGTCACCGATTTTGAGGATTCCATTTTAGTTTCCACCCACTACGGCAACACTTTGGGTCATTTCCAACTTCACGTGAAGGGTGATCTCAAATTCAGAAAAAATGAAATGGGTGTCTTTGTTCCGCGCTTTGAAGGAGTAGCGAAAGTTGAAGACCGTTACGACTTCGATCCGAGTCTTTCAGCACAAAAAGATTCATGGCGTGGGAACGACACCGAGTTCCGCGTTCGAATCGCTCATTTTGCTCTCCCGGGGCGGGCCTTCGATGTGACATCAGAAGAATTTTCATTCCAAATGGAGATTCCGACGCGTGCAGGTGAATTGGCCCAAAGGAGTGAGAACGATGAAAAGTCCGGTTATTCGAGCTACGGCGAACAAGTCCAAGCGGTGCTGATGACTGAAATGCGCAGCACACGGTGGGAGAATTCTTCTCTCCTGCAGCGGATATCAATTTTGGCCAAGCTGATGAAACGTCTGCATGAGGCGCTACTGATGCGGTGATGATGCGGTGATGATGCTGAGGCGGCCGGCTTGTGGACAGTTTCTCTCCAGAAAAAGATAAAGATCCTTCAAAAATTCCTAAAATCTGATAACGCGCGCGAGCTAAGGCGCTAAATTTGCGATAGATAGTTACAGGCGTTCTCTTTTACCTTAAGTCGCATTCACAGAATTCCGAAATTGTCGGAAATCAATTGGAGGACAATATGGAGAAATGTCTGCGCGTTATTCTTTTGTCCGGCATTTTGTCTGCTCAAATCTCATGTGGAGCGAAGAACGCGAACTCGGGTGAAAGCGTGGTTGCTGACCCAGTGGCTGAGTTTTCCTCCTCTGTTTCGGATGAGCAAAAAAACTCACTTGGAATGAGCTCAAAGAACACGTGCAAAAAAACTTGCAACGGGGTGGAATACAGCCTTGGCGGGTGCTGGAAATCCGGTGGTAAAACCTTTCCGCTCCACTGCAAGTCCGGTGGCAAAAAAATAGAACAGTGGATGGGTGATTGCGATAACAAACAAAGTACCTCTTGTCTCGCTTGGCAATATTGGAAAGTGAAATAGAGATATTCCTCGATCGAAGACTGAAATTGTATGGACTTGAAATGGCTTCGCTTGGATTTAATTCACTGTTGCGTAGCGCTCGGATTGACACAGGAGCTGACATTATCGCTGAATCTGCGCCTTCTCAATTTTACTCTCTGCGCATGATTTGGGGTTCGGTTCTTTTTCGCACGAATGGAAAATTTCTTTGAGTGACGCACGCAGCGCGTTGTCTCTTTGGAAACGGTCGGCCATGAGCTTCCGCTTTTCGAGACATATACTTTGAGTTTTTTCGCTCACCGGCACTGAGTTTGAAACAGGGGCAGCAGGCGGGAAGGCAAGCGTTTTGTTTTGCCATTTTTGCAATCCTGCCTGTGTGAGCATCAGGGGCAGGTTGGGTCTGATGTTTTCAAAGAACTGTGGATCCAATCCAGCTGCGAGCTCGTGGAAGCCGAGCAGCAGACTTGGTCCAAGAGACGTTGGGTCTGCAATCGACGATGAAGGATAGTATTCCGGATGTTCGCAGGCTCTGCGTACCAAAGCATCTTTGAACTGCGCGTAAGTGATAAAATCTTTCCCCGCGGTGGCGTCATTGAGACTGTTTTCGATGAGCGGTTCAATTCCTCTCAAAGGAGAGATGAGCTGACTCACGGGTGTGATCACTGCGATGTTGGTGCGTCTGCGGGAGGCTTCGTTCGCAAGAGTTTCGGCATATTTTGAAACGAATTCGACCTTTTGAAGATTTCCACTCATGCAGCTTTGAACGAACACCAATGTTTCGTCAGCGCCCAAATCGGCAATCCATTCCGCCAGCTCGCGTCCCGACAAAGTGAGCTTTTCTGAATGAGGTCTTTGCTGGGGAAGGTGACTTCATTGTCGACAAGATGAAACGCGGATGTGTAGCCACGGCCCCATGCTACTGCAAGGCTCAAAGCCATCAGGGGAATCGATCTTGAATGTCAGAAGTCCCCTGCGGTTTTTAAGACTCAACAACCGGCAGGGGCCAAAGAGCCTTTATTCCCCTCGCCTCTGGTCACGGGAGGAAAACATCATCCGCCGTAAACTCGCCTGCATTCTGAGGTTCAGCATATTGATCAGCGCTTTGCGATTTTGCAGTCGCGAGAACATAGCTCACCAGTTCCTGCATGGTGGTTTTGCCGTCCTTTGGTTTTCCGCCGAAGCCATCTGCGGCGCCTCTGAGCGCGGTTTTGACCGCATAGGTGAATGGATTTCCAATCGACTCGAGAGTCATGCCGTTGTCGGTGGCGGTAGCCAATTGCTCTTTCGAGACGGCGGTCAACACAATCAAATTGCGGCCAGCGCTGCTGCGTTTGTTCTTCCACTCGGAAGAAAGAGTGTTGAGGGCTTCAGCCAGGTATCCCGAATGACACGACATGGTGAAGATGATGACATTTTTCGCAGGCAAAGAAATGATCTCCTGCGCGAACGTCTGCCATTTGTAAGGGATGTCCATCCTGTTGGCAGCATCCCAATTCATGCCCAATCCGGGGATAAGACCGTGCGAGTGTGAGTAGAGGACAAAAGTGTCCTCTGGCTTCAGCTTGGCGCGGAGTTCGGCAAATTTGCCTTGAAGCGTCTCACTGTTCATGACGAGTGGGTCAAGCTCGGTGTCCATTTCAAACGGATTTTTGGTGAGTGTTGAAATGGATTCATTCACCTGAGAAGTTTGATTGACTCCAAAATTCATCATCCCCACGGGGTCGCTCGGGTTGGAACGTGCAAAGGAATAGAAGTAACGATTTCCCTCTGAAGCGGGGTGGCTCTCGGTTTCTTGAGGTGAAGGTGAGAGGGAAGGGGAAGGCACGGCCACAGACGGCGCGCTCACAGACGGTGCGCTCACAGACGGTGCGCTCACAGACGGCGCGGCCACAGACGGTGCGCTCACAGGCGGCACGGTTACAGACGGCAGTTCTGGGCTGGGCTTCTGCGTGTCTTGGTTGGCAGAACAACCGACCAATGTCAGACCTGTTGCGATCAAAAAGACTTTTGAATTTTTCCACGTGCTTTTCATAAAATTTTTCTCCCAATGGTCGTGATACAAAGTGAATCCACAGAGTCTTATCGGCGATTTGCAGAAAAAATTTATCGAAATTTTAT
>JBEGJP010000174.1:0-2866 GCA_041184525.1 Pseudomonadota bacterium
TCTGGTTTGCGTTCAATTGAATGCGCATCCGTGCCGTCTCAGAAAGAAATTGATTAAGTCTAATGATAAAGCAGATGACTTATTTTCGATAAGGCTTTTCCAATTTATCCCAGATTCCGGCGCTGGATTTCAATCTGCGGATATATCGAACCTCAGTACCATCATGGTCAGTCTCCGAATACACTGAGAAAAAACAAATTGAAT
The DNA here is from genome assembly GCA_041184525.1 of Pseudomonadota bacterium. Classification (GTDB taxonomy): domain Bacteria; phylum Bdellovibrionota_B; class Oligoflexia; order Silvanigrellales; family Silvanigrellaceae; genus RFOM01. The sequence continues at coordinate 205 of JBEGJP010000174.1, forward strand.
CTTGACCGTTCACCGATGCCCGCCAGCGCTCTTGAACAGCATCAACATCCCAAGTAATCTCCGGATCCACATTGAACTGAAAAGTTTTATTTCCTGACCGCAGTTCAATAAGTGGTACTGTTCGAATCGAATTGTATTCGATTATAGCATCCGAGATGCGAGAATCGTGAGCTGAAAAGCAAAGCCAACGATTGTAATATTCTTCCCCGGTTTCAGGGCGAAAAAGCTCTACTTGTTTATTGTCTTCCCATGCAAACATAAAATCGGACCAAGACAAAGTGAAATAATGCCTTTAAAAATAAAGACCGATACCCGCAAAGCACAAAGCAAAAAAGAGTGAGATTGCAAATATCTTTCCTAAATTTCTTCTCACTTTTTGAGTTCCTGAAGGATCTGCATGAATTTTAGCATTTGCGGATGATCGAGCCAATTGCAGGCCAATTGAACGCAAATCAGTCCGGTTTGCGTTCAATTGGACACAAATTTCTGCCGGTCGGCGATCGAGTGTGACTTCCAGAAGCTGATCAATATCGCATGTACAAAAAATTGGGAGGTTGATGGGTGTCTGGGAAGAATAGAAAAACAGGGAAAACAGCAGCAGAGCCTGCCGACCAGGCATTCCCAATTTCAAAAGTAAATATCAAAAGACACCCCTTTTTTAATATTCCGGATATTATTTATATGGTATATACTTGCAGTGAGAGTCTACAGATTTTGCGTTCGGAGCGTCTATGTATCGAAATCAGCTCGATTTTCTTGCAAATTGGCACAGCCGTTTGAATCGGAAGCCCTTGGTCATCCGAGGAGCACGACAAGTGGGCAAGTCGACCCTCGTGAAGCTCTTTGCAGAACAGTCTGGACGGGTGCTCAATGAGGTGAATCTCGATCGATACCAAGAACTTGATTCCGTTTTTGCTACAAAAGATCCCTCAAAGATTATCGCCGAAATTGAGGCTCTTCCTCACATGCCGCCAGTCTCACCAAAGACACTTCTCTTTCTGGATGAAATTCAGGCAGCAGAAAATGCAATGCCAGCACTTAGATATTTTTTCGAAGAACGGGGTGAACTCGCGGTCATTGCCGCGGGCTCCCTTCTTGAGTTCCTGCTTTCGGATCACAAGTTTTCAATGCCAGTTGGCCGGATTGAGTATCTGCACATGGGTCCGCTTGTTTTTACGGAGTATCTGCGCGCTCTGAACGAAGAGAATTTATTGCGGTCCGTTCAAAGTTTTTCTCTAAACGATAAGATTAGCTCAACGGCGCATGTGCGGCTTCTTCAATTGATAAGATCCTACTGCTTTGTCGGAGGAATGCCAGAGGCCGTAAAGCAATATGCGCGAACTCAAAACTTCCGAGATGCAAGCGATGTCCATCAGTCCATCATCGATACCTACCGCGACGATTTTCCCAAGTACATAGGCTCGAGAAACCTCACCCGAATGATTCGTGTGTTTAGTCACGCGGCAAAAACAATCGGAAAAAAGGTAAAGTATTCTTCATTCTCAAGGGACGATCAAAGCTCGACCATCAAAGGCGACATTGAGCTGCTGTGTTTGGCGAGGGTTCTTACGAAAGTCACACACAGCCATTGCAACGGTCTTCCTCTTCTGGCCGATGGAGACGAGCGCGTTTTTAAACTTCTGTTCTTGGATGTTGGTTTGGCAAACGCGGTCTTAGGTCTCGACTGGTCTTCAATTTCGCGCATGGACAACGAAACTTTAGTGAACGAAGGATCTATTGCTGAACAGTTTGTCGGCCAGCATCTGTTAGACCTGTCAGCAAATACTCCGAGCAGAGGATTGCACTATTGGCTTCGGGAAGGAAAGGAGTCGAATGCGGAGGTAGATTTTGTTGTTGCCCTTCATGGTAAAATCGTTCCCGTTGAAGTGAAGTCCGGAAGCAGCGGCAGTCTGAAATCACTTCACCAATTTGTCGGCGAAAAGCAGATCCCGCTCGCCATCCGCCTAGACACAAATCTGCCAAGCATGCAACGCATTCAGACCACAATCCGCACTGGAAACGCGTCAAAGATGGTGGCCTATGATCTCATTTCTCTACCGCTTTACCTTGTTGAGAAAATTCCGGCCATTATTGAGGCCTACTATGAGAAATCGAGTGGCCGTTATGCTGAATCACCCTAACTTCAATCATCAACATGCATTTCTGCGGCCATTGGCGGAGTGGGTTTGTCTTGGATGATTGAGAAGGCGATACTCCAAAAATGCGGTCGAACCATCGCCGCTGTCCCTTTCACTTGGGCAGCCCACCAGATTGTATCAGGTGCTTCAATGATGTTTCTAAATCGGAGGCACTCTGAAATGAACCGCATGGGTTTGAGAAATTCCAACGGGGTTCGCTGATTTTGCTTGGTTCGCATTGATGCGTCGCAGGAGTGCTTGCGGCTACTGTCGGTTTGACTTCGTAGTCTTCCATGGAATCAAACACCTTAATCTCGACATTCAGTCGGTCACAGCCGTCTACAAGCCCCGGTAGTAGAAAGTTAACTTGAAAAGAACGCCGAACTGCATACCGTTCTGATCCCATCCGGCATACAACGACGCGAATCCTGTCGTCAGTATGAACCGAGGGCGAAACCCTGCGCGCTGTGTGAGTGCAACGTCAAGGCCAAAAATGGAGTAACCCAATTCAATCCCACCGCCAT
>JBEGJP010000175.1:0-3776 GCA_041184525.1 Pseudomonadota bacterium
GCGATATCGAGAGCCGCATCGAGAGCTGCGGGTTGGGCCACGTCGGCCGTCACGCAGAGGTGCTTCTCGGGCGACGGCAAGCTTTTGCGGATCTTTTCCAAAGCCTCGCCATTGCGGGCGAGAAGAACGACTCGGGCTCCCTGTGCTGCCATCATGTGTGCCGTGGCGCGTCCGATGCCCTGCGAGGCACCGCACACAAGAGCCGTCAAACCATCAAGGCAAAATAAAGCTTTTTCATTCATGAATTGTTTTTTCCATTCACAAGCGGGGCGACGTGACGTTGGAAATCGCGCATGGCGGCAATGACGTCGTCACTATTGTGGTTGAAGAAGTCGAACCAGAGCATGAGTCTGTCGTCAGCATGGAAGCGCTCGCGGAGTTGCGCCGCGATTTCCTCGGGATTGCCTACCAAAGCATTGTGGACCGCATTTTCGATGCGAGCCGAGTCGAGCGTGCCTTCGAGTGCATCCCAATAGGTGCGCAGCGCTTTGCGCGCTTTCTCATGAGCCCGCGTGCTTTGTTGTGCAGGACTCAGTTCGGGTGTGGCATCAAGAAAAACGAGCACGGTGCGGGGCATGAGAGCGCGTTTCCAAGGGCCTCCCTCTTTGTGGTAAGTGGCAGGCATTCTCTCGTGTGCTTTTTCAATTTCAGTTCCGGGCGTGATCGACAGGTTCATCACACCGCAGGGCAGAATGCTGTTGGCAAAATCCTGCATTTTTGGCTCATGACTTCCCACATAAAGCTGTAAAGATTTGAGCGACACTTCCTTGGGAATGACACCCGTTCGGGGGAATTGCCAGCGGTGAGGGATGGTCAGTTCGCTCGCCGTTGGCACTCCGGCGGCAGAACACACTTTGGCCCAATCCTCATCGCTGCGCATGTCAGCGCGTGAGAGGCGCGTCGGGCGCACTTCGTCGGAGGAAAAAATATCGCCCCGCAAAAAGCGGAGAAACACCTCGAGTGCTTCGGCAAAGATTTTTCCTTTCAAGGCAGGCCATGCCGCTTTTTCCACTTCACTGCGGGGCACAATGCCGTAAGGGGCACTGGAGAAGGGAAAGCGTCCGGCGGCGACTCCCAGATGGAGCTTGCGATGAGCATCGGGTGTGAATTGTTGCAAATTTAAAAAGGTTTTCACTGATTCGGCATGAGCCACAGGTCCGCCGTTGCAAAAAAGGCTCTTGATGGCTGAGCCTATTTCAATCTTCTTTGTACGCGCAAAAATATGAGGAGCGAGCAGGAGGATGTCTGTATTGAGGCCGATTTCGCCTTTGAAATTTGGAATCACGGCATAGGGATTTTTCTTCTGTACTTCACATGAGAGGTGACTTTCGGCCACCCAAGCCACACCATAGCCGAGCTCATCCGCAGCCTGCACTTGGTCAAAGAAGTTGCTGAACATCGCACGTTCGCTGGGCTGGACACCGTCGACAGGAGTCTGGCAAATGGAGAAGAAGATATCAAAGAGCATTGACACGACCTTTCGCAGCTGGTCACATGCACAAAAACGATGAGGAAACGATGCAGGGACTCTTATACGATATTTCGCCAAAACTCACGCCCCGCACGGCGGTCTTTCCGGGCGACACCCCGTTGCAGCAAAAAACGCTGTTGAGCTTTGAGAAAAATCACCATCTGATGCTGACGGCATTGGAAAGCACAGTCCATCTGGGAGCGCATGCCGACGCTCCGTGTCACTACCATCCGGACGGCGAAGATATCGCCTCCCGCGACTTGCGTCGTTATCTCGGCCTCTGTCAGGTTCTGCATGTTTCAGGGTGCGCCGCGTCCGGTCGCTTGTTTCCCGAGAGTCTCGGCAACAGGGCCATCACGGCACCGCGCGTGCTCTTCCGTACGGATTCATTTCCCAATCCAGACCAGTGGTCTGAAACCTTCAACTCCCTCAGCCCTGAGCTCATTTCATGGCTGGCAGGGCAGGGGGTGGTCACCGTCGGGATCGACACCCCTTCCGTCGATCCCCATGATTCGAAGGCTCTCGAAAGCCATCAGGCTCTCTACCGTCACGATGTCGCCGTGCTTGAGGGACTCGATTTGTCGCAGGTTCCCGAGGGGGAATACACGCTCGTCGCATTGCCGCTCCGTCTTGAGGCTTTCGATGCGTCTCCGGTGCGGGCCGTTCTCTTGCCACCGCGCATGCCGCTCATCTGACGAGCCTCTTTTCAGAGCGGGTTCTCGTTGGGGCACGTTCCTTGCTCCTCGGCACGGAAGGAGAGAGGGGGGAGCCCATGGTCCGCATCAATTTGATACGAAACAAAGTGCGACAATCGTCCCGTTCTGAAAGGGAATTTTCACTGCCACGCGTCGTGGCGGGTTCTGTCGTAGGCCTTGTCGCAATTTCGCTTTGGGCCTGCAGCGACAGCAATTTCAAAGGTTCACAACCCGTTCGTCCCAGCGAACCGCCGAAGCGCAATGGCTCTGAACTGGTTCCATCTCCTGCTGAGCCGGGGACGCAACCTGAGGAAAAGAGGCAGGAGAGTCCTCCTTTGGATCCGCGCCGCACGCTGCAACTTCAAATCACCGGAGTCCAGCCCGAGTCGTGGTGGAACAACTGTCTAAAGATTGAACTCGCCGGCAAAACGTTTGACATTGGTTGTTCCAAAGAGGCGAACGTCATCGGCAAAACTGTGAAGATCGCCATTCCCGAGGGTACGGAGTGCCCCGTACTCAACCTTAAAATGGAAACGTTTGTGAACGTGGGGAGCGAGTGTGCCACACGCGCCCAGAGCGGTCTTTCTTGCATGGGACCGTTCGAGGCCACGCCTCGTTTTTCCCGCAGCTACGAATCCGCTGCAGACCGTGGAAATTTTGTTTTGAGTGAAACGGCATTGGGCGGCACTGGGCGCACGGTGAGAGTGTATTTTGAAGATCAGCCACTGGCCAAATTGAATGAAGCCAAGTCCAACCCGACGTTGGCCGAGGAGCTGGGAATCGATTTCAACGATGCCATCTTCGATATCAAAACAACCGAATTGCCGTTTGAAATTTCGGGCGCTCCGAGCACGCGCTGCGGGCAGAAGTGAATTGGCTTTTGCTCAACGGCCTCAGTTGCTCTGATAGGAAGGAGTTGTGCGCATGAGAAGGCAATCTCGTGCCACTTCATCCACCCACGCTCGGATCAGTAGAATTTGTGCAAATTTCTGAAAGTACGTCTCGATTGATGTGTTTTTCACGCTCGATGCGCTGCTTCATGAACAAAATATGATCGGCACGAATGTTGATCTGCCTCTGAGGGACCTCAATGGAATCCACATTGATGAGGTAGCAGTCGGGGTTCATCCTTTTGTTGTCTGATTCGGACTTGTATTGATATCTGATCTTTCCAACAACCTCACTGTTGGCACCACTGGGAGAGTTATAGATGAGCGCGATGTCGCTCTCCATCAAATGGTGCCCGTGCAAAATTTTGGAAAATCCATCTGGGAAGGAGAAAATAGTGAAATCTTCGCTTTCATTGTGCGAAAGAATATTCACAAAATAGTCCGACTGTTCGTGCAGGGCGACTTTTGTGATTTGCTCCAAGATACGCCAAGTCTGAGTCTGAAGCGACTCCCCATACCGTGTTCCTGATTGGACCTCAGTGGTGGCTTCCACTGAGGTCTTCGCTGGTTTGCAATGGGTGCCGGCAACACAACCGACCGCGCCGATGGCAAGTGCATGGTATTTAGAGCACATGAACGTCGCCTCCTGCACGAGTTGCGGAATGATGAATTCACAAGAGAGTGTTTCAAAGAAACAAAAGCAGAGAATGTATACGCGGC
>JBEGJP010000176.1:0-2937 GCA_041184525.1 Pseudomonadota bacterium
ACGCAGTGACGCGGATGGTCGAAACTGCCACAGCGATTCTCGAACGCAATGGTGTTTCTTCCTCAGACATCGACCTCGTACTTCCTCATCAGGCGAATTTGCGTATCAACGAAGCGGTGCGTGAAAAATTAGGGATTCCCGAAGACAAAGTTTTCAACAATATCCAAAAATACGGGAATACGACCGCAGCCACGATTCCCATTTGCATGTCAGAGGCGGTGGCTGCCGGCAAATTGAAAGAAGGACAGTTGGTAATGACGTTAGCCTTTGGCGCCGGCTTCACTTGGGGATGCAATCTGATCCGCTGGTGATGCTGAGGTTGTCTCGGAAAACTGAAAAGCCCCGCAGGCCTCTCAACCTGCGGGGCTTTTCGCTGCCCTCAAGGAAACGCAGGAGCGTTATTTCTTCTGGTACTCGTGGCGGAGCAGAGTGCCGTCTTGCGAGAAGAAGCTCTCTTCAGGGTTGACCTGTCCACGGGTGAAGACGTCCATGGAAGTGAACACAAAGAAAAGAACGAGAAAGAACAGAGAAATAATGAAGATCAGGCTGTAAAAGCGGTCGTCGTACTTGAGGTGCATAAACCACAGCACAACAAGCGATGCCTTGATGACTGCCACAACCATAGCCACGATGATCGCCGCCGGCTGAGGAAGGCCAATGACCGAAACCACCACAGTGAGAATAGTCAGGACAAGAAGTGCACCAAACACGCCAAAGTATGTTTTGAGCGGCAGCACATGGGGTTCGTTTCCATGCGCGCCGGCGTGCGCTGCAGACGCTGATCTTTGGATGAGACTACGAAGCTTTTGAAACATGTGGGTGTGTCCTCCGTTTCAGCGCACAAGATAAAGAAGTGGGAAGAGGAAGATCCAGATGAGGTCGACAATGTGCCAGTAAAGGCCCACGTTTTCCAGATACACATGATTTTCCGAATTGAAGTCGCCGCGCTTGATACGCACCAACAACCAGAGCATGAGCCCCATGCCGATGAGCACATGCAGACCGTGGGTTCCTGTCATCACAAAGTAGATGGCAAAGAAGATGGCCGGAGCACCGGGGATAGTGATGTGATGGCCATTGTGCATCGCTTTGGCAGCATCGAAAAAGTGTCCGGGGAGCAAACCATCGTGCAGCTTGTGGGAGTATTCAAAATACTTCACCACCAAAAACGCTCCACCGAGAACCAACGTCGCAAAAATGTTCCAGAACATTTGCTTCTGGCTGTTCACCTGAGCTCCGCGGACAGCCAAAGCCATCGTGAGTGAACTTGTCAGAAGAAAGACGGTGTTGAGTGCACCCAACTTCCAGTCGAGCAATTCGTGTGCCGCAAGGAAGGTGTCCGGATAGAAGATTCGGGCAAGAATATAAGCAAGGAACAAGCCGCTGAAGAAAAGAACTTCCTGACCCAGAAACAGCCACATTCCCAATTTTCCGGAAGCATTTTGCTGCTCCATCGATTCGAAATGGTGGGCAAGGTACTTGGGATGGTGATGACCAGCAGCAGCTGCGTGGGATGATTGTTGACTCATGTCTCAGTGTCCTCCGCGCGATGCCATGGAATGATCAATTTCAGGGAATTCGTAAGGACCATGTTTCACGACAGGTTGAACATGGAAGTTGTGCTCGATGGGCGGGGAATCGGTTTCCCACTCGAGTGACAGACCACCCCAAGGATTTGGAGGTGCCTTTTGACCGTTGATGAGAGATTGGATCATGTAGCACAGGGTGATGAAGAACCCGAGGCCAAGAATATAAGAGCCGATGGTCGAGGCTTGGTGCCATGTTTGGAACTGCTCAGGGATATAGGTGGCGTAACGCCGCGGCATTCCCTTGGTACCCAAAATGAACTGGGAGAAGAAGGTCAGGTTGAAGCCGGTGAACACAAAGAAGCAGCTGACCTTGCCCCAGAATTCATTGAGCATGCGGCCTGTCATTTTAGGCCACCAGTGGTGCAAAGCACCCACAAATGCCGTCATCGTTCCACCCATCATCACATAGTGAAAGTGCGCAACGACGAAGTACGTGTCATGGAGGTGAATGTCGATCGAAAGGGTTCCAAGGAACAAGCCCGTCAGACCGCCGATGGTGAAGAGGAAAAGGAAGGCCTGAGCATACCACATGGCCGAGTTCATGCGCAGGGAGCCTTTGTACATAGTGGCTACCCAGCTGAACGTCTTGATGGCAGTGGGGATTGCCACGGCAAAGGTGAGCACGGAAAACACCGCTGACGCCAATTCGGACTGGCCGCTTGTGAACATGTGGTGTCCCCACACGAGAAAGCCGATCACGGCAATCGCAACGCTCGACATGGCGATCGCTTTGTAACCGAAGATCTGCTTGCGGCTGTTGATCGTGATGATCTCAGAGATCACTCCGAAGGCGGGGAGAATCATGATGTAGACGGCAGGGTGCGAGTAGAACCAGAAGAAGTGCTGGAAGAGCACTGGGTCGCCGCCCAATTTGGCATCAAAGATTCCGACGCCCATGGTGCGCTCAATAGCGAGGAGCATGAGTGTGATGGCCAGAACGGGCGTTGCAAGGACTTGGATAAGAGATGTTGCGTATTGCGCCCAAACGAACAGCGGCAAGCGCACCCATGTGAGCCCGGGAGCCCGCATTTTGTGGATGGTCACAATGAAATTCACGCCGGTCAGAATGGAGGAGAAACCGAGAATAAATACGCCCATCACGGCAGAAACAACAGAGGTCGAAGTCGTTGACGAGTAGGGCGTGTAGAACGTCCATCCGGTATCCACAGCGCCGGTGATGATCGAAAAAAGCAGGAACGAGCCGCCCAAAATGTAAACGTAAAAACTCATCAGGTTGAGCTTAGGGAAGGCAACGTCTTTTGCTCCGAGCATGAGGGGCAGGAAGAAGTTACCGAGGCTCGCCGGAATAGACGGGATGATCACAAGGAACACCATCACCGCACCGTGC
>JBEGJP010000177.1:0-4377 GCA_041184525.1 Pseudomonadota bacterium
CGATAAAAGAGCCACTCATCCAAGAGAATAAAAACACCGCCGACGATCAGGGCATAGGCAACCACATGCACCTCAAACAGCGACTTCACAAAGTCCCGATTGAGATAACCCAGTATTGCAAATGGAAAGACAGAAAAGGCAAAAAACAGCGAACGGGATCGGTCGCCTATCATGGACGCCCGATGCTCAGCGCTGCGGGGCCAGAGCAAACTCAGCCAAGCCTTCAACCAACCCGATAACGTCGGCCAAAAAACAGTGATGACCGCAAGAATCGCACCTGCCTGAACAACGACCAAAAAGGCCTTCACGGCCTCTGTTTCCTCAATCCCCAGCAGCTTCTGGGTCAAGATCATATGACCTGTGGAACTCACGGGTAGAAATTCAGTGATCCCTTCAACAACAGAAAGGACAATGGCTTCAAAAATATTCATAACTCTCCGCACATTCGAAGCGAACTACCCTTCAGAGCAAATTCGCGGCGATCGTTGCCAACGCAGAACGTTCACCCTTCACGAGGGTGACATGACCTCCAATGGCCTCGCGCCGGAATCGCTCTACCACGTAAGTCAAACCATTCGATGACGCGTCCACATAGGGATTGTCGATCTGGTAGGGGTCGCCGGTGAGAATCACCTTCGTGTTGTCGCCCGCACGCGTGAGGATGGTCTTGATTTCATGCGGAGTCAGGTTCTGCGCCTCATCAACGATAAAATATTGATTGGGAATGGAACGGCCGCGAATGTAAGTGAGCGGTTCAACCTCCAAAATCCCTTGGCTGATGAGCTCATGATAGCTCTGAGACAAGCGCTTGCCTCTGCCTTGACCATGGCCGCCCAAAAGCAGCTCCAAATTGTCAAAAATCGGCTGCATCCATGGATTGAGCTTTTCTTCCAAAGTGCCGGGCAAAAACCCGACGTCCCGTCCCAACGGAAAAATGGGACGGCTGACGAGGAGTTTTTGGTACCGCGCCTCATCGGTGGTCTTTTCCAGACCAGCGGCAATCGCAAGAAGAGTTTTTCCCGTTCCGGCGGTGCCAACCAAAGTGACCATCTTAATGTCATCATCAAGAAGCAGGTCAAGCGCAAAGCTCTGCTCCAAATTGCGTGGATATATGCCCCACACGTAATCCTTGCCGCCAAAATTCAATGGCCTCAGCGCGCCCGTGACGTGATCAAATTTTCCATAAACAAACTGAGCTGACTGCTCGGCATCACGAAGAATCACGTACTGGTTGGGCATAAGCTCGTAACCATCCAACGACACTGAACCGGTCGAAAGAAAATCACGCAACAAACGACCATCGACCTCAAACTCGGCAATGCCGGTGTAGAGCTCATCAATATTGACTTTATCGGCCTCGAAATCCTCAACAGCAACACCCAACGCGTCGGCCTTGATACGCAGATTCGAGTCTTTGGTAATAAGCACCACAGGGAGCGTGGATTTGCTCTTGAGCATGAGGGCGACCGACAAAATGAGGTTGTCAGCCTTCCTCTCAAAATAAGATGGAAGAAGAGCCATATCAGAGTCGAGGGTCACAAACACATGACCACTGTCGGCACGGTCGGGAAAGAGCGGGATACCCGTGCTCAAAGAACCGCGCGACCTCAGATCATCCATGATCCTTGACAAGTGCCGGGCATTGCGGCCCGTCTCACTCAACCCTTTCTTGAATGTATCCAACTCTTCAATCACGGATATGGGAATGTAGACATCGTTGTCCTCGAACGAAAAAATAGCGTTCGGATTGGACAACAGGACGTTGGTGTCGAGGACAAACTTCTTCTTCAAATCCAACACCTCGTATCTGTTCGTTTGGCACTGATGGCTTACCTTGACCAAGATATTAAACTATCATTGCAGGAGAACAAAGGTGCGCCACACGACTTTCTTATCTAGGAATCCAACATGCCTTCAATTCAACCGACACGTGATCTCCTGGAAACCCTTTCGAACGAGTCAAAACGCGATTTCAAGGAAAAAAACTATCTCCTCTCCTTCGAAGAGTACCTCGAGCTGGTCTCCCAAAAGCCGCACCAATTGTTACGTTCGTCTGCCCAGTACATCAAAGACATGATTGAATCGTTCGGAATACAGGAAAAAGAACACGGCCACGAAGGCACAAGAAGGCACTTTCAAGTCTTCGAGAGGAACAGGGGCAAGAATCGACCTCCCATTGTCGGTCAACACGAGGCACACGAGCACATTTTTCGAATTCTCGAGCAATTCGTGCGACAGGGCCGAGTTGACAAACTCATTCTTCTCCACGGCCCCAACGGTTCTTCCAAATCATCCACTGCCGAAGCATTGGCACAAGCCATGGAAGAATATTCCCGAACCGATGAGGGTGCCATCTACCGCTTCAATTGGGTTTTTCCCAACGAAAAACTGGGTCATGAGGGTCTGAGCACCACTGAGGGTGGCAAAAAAATTGGTTTCGGCGACCTCCCCTCGGGTCGCAACGGAAAAGGAAGTTTTGCTCACCTTGTCGATGATGAACTACTCTGCAAGATCGTCAGCGAATTAAAAGAAAACCCGATCTTCCTCCTTCCCCCTCAGAAGCGAACCACACTCGTAAAGAACTTGCTGAAGACCTCGGAAAACGAAATTCCGGCCTTCCTGACGGAAAACGATCTGGGAACAAAAAACAAAAAGATTTTTGAAGCTCTTCTCGTTGCTTATCATGGCGATCTCGAAAAAGTGCTGCGACATGTTCAAGTCGAAAGATTCTTCTTCAGCGCGCGCTACAGGACGGGAATCGCCACCGTCGAACCGCAAATGACAATTGATGCACAAGACAAACAAATCACGATGGAGCGGCACCTTCAAAACATTCCGCCGGTTTTGCAAAACATCCGATTCTATGAACCCTCGGGTGACCTTGTCGACGCCAGTCGGGGATTCATCGAATTCGCGGATCTCCTCAAACGTCCCCTCGAGGCCTTCAAATATCTGCTCACCACCGTGGAAAAGATGAGTATCAATTTGGCATCCGGATATGCCGACCTTGATTTGGTGATGATGGGCAGCGCCAACGAAAAGCACCTTGACGCCTTCAAGGCATCGCCCGACTGGCCATCATTCAAGGGTCGTTTCGAGCTGGTCCGTGTCCCCTACCTCTTGTCATCCCAGTTGGAAGCCAAGATTTACGAGGAAGATGTCAGGACCATTTCAAGAAACCGCCCCATCGGTCCACACGCTCTCGATCTTCTCGCCAAATGGGCCGTTCTCACGCGGCTGAGACCGCCTGATCCCGAATTTTTCGAATTCAACACACGGAACTTGATTGCTCGTATAGACCCATTTGAAAAACTCGCTCTCTACGACGGGCTCGAGCCCTCCCTCGTTTTCTCTGAGGCCGAAAAAAGCCAGCTGAAGAAGCTCGTTTCTGAAATCAAACGCGAATCACAATCATCCCACTTTTACGAGGGGCGATTCGGAGCCTCACCCCGTGAAATGAAAATGCTTTTCTACTTCGCGTCACAACATGCCTCACGCGATCAAGTGAGCGCATTGGCCATCTTCGATGAAATCGAAAATCTCATTCGCGATAGGTCTGTCTACGATTACCTCCAGTTTGAGCCGCGCGGCGGGTATCACGATTTCCGCGAATTCCACAAATTCATCCGTTTTACTTATGCACAAAGTTTTAAACGCGAGTTTATGATTTCTCTCAACCTCTTCGACGAGAAGCAATACAACTCCGCCTTCCAGAAATACCTAAAAAATGTTGTGGCGTTCTTGAAGAAAGAAAATGTCCAAAACGAAATCACCCAAAAACTCGAGCCTCCCAGTGAAACTCTGATGGATGAAATGGAGACACTGCTCAACCTCTCGGGAGAAAAACGAGAAATTCGCGAGTCCCTTGTCGCAAAGATCGCTTCGTGGCGTGTGGAGAACCCCGGCTCGGAGCTTGATATCAACAAAGTCTTCCGGCCCGAGCTGCAAACAGTAGAACAGCGAATTTATGAATCTAAGAAAGAAATGATAGAAAAAATCAAATCTGCGATGCTGACGTGGGGAACAGAAGACTTCGAAAAATTGCCTCAAGACCTCATCCAAACCTGCCAGCAAACCTTTGAAAATTTGCACAGTCGTTTTGGATACTCACATCATACTGCATGGGAGAGCTTGGTATTTTTGCGCACTCAAGGTATTTGATAGGTAAAATCAAGGGAGTGATTCCATGTTGCCTGTCCATGCCGCGCGCATTGCTGCGCTTTCGTTGTCTGTTGCCTGTTCTCTCACAAGCTCCGCCGCCTCTTTGTCCAGTCTGATGTCCAATTCCGATTTCGACGCCGAGGAAAGAGCTCTGTTGGACATCAACAAGCCCGGTTATCTGAGTCTCGTCGAGGACCCTGTTCACCATGCCGATCA
>JBEGJP010000178.1:0-3346 GCA_041184525.1 Pseudomonadota bacterium
CTCCCGAGAGTGTTCCCCTGTCCGTGAACATTGGTGCAGGAAACCCGCGTTGGCCGGTGCGTGCTTTCCCAGATGTCCATATGGCGGAGATGGACATCCGCAAGAAGAATGAACGAACGAATGTGCTGACACGACTCTTTTTCACGAATGCCTGCAATGACGGAAATCAGGCCTCCTGCCAATTCTCGTTGCCCATCGGCGCGCAATTTACAATTCAAGAGCTTCTGCCCTCGGGCAAAACACACACATTGGATCAGTGGTATGCGGGTGGTGTTTCACCTGCAGCGTGGGAAGGTTTTTTTGGATCGCAACGCGAGATTTCCGGCTTTGAATTTGCAGCAGGGAAGCGCTACCGGCTCGAGGCCGATCTCACCTATCTTTCCATTTATCACCGCCTGTTCAAAGATGGATTTAAGAGCCTTCTCATTCAACGCGGGCTGTGGACATTGGATCCCAATGCGCCGCTTGTTCCCATTCCTCCCATTGCACACTTGCCTGCGCTCGATTCACTCAGCACAACACCACCCTTGCCTGTTGTTTCGCCGTTGGCACCGACAGGTGGTAACGACTTTCAACTGGAATTGAACCAAATGCGCGCTCTGTTGAAGGGTGTCGACTGGCCTCCTTACATTGAAGAAATGTGCGGCCCCGAAAAGTGCGCAAATGCACTCTCTGGTCAAGCCAAGTTGAAAGTGGGTGTCGAATTCACCTTGCTCGGTTTTGAAGATGGAATTGGAAAAACCGCGGATTATAGAGTGTGGCGCGAGTCTTCATTTGCGCCGGAATACAACACACCAGCGCAGGCTCTGATGAAGGCAGAATGCAAATGAACATGAAAAAGAGAACCGCTCAAAAGATTTCTGAATCTGTTTTAGTGTGGACAGTCCTTTGTTTGGGTTTGTTCACCAGTGAGAACGCACATGCCGGCAATATCATCATCACGAGGGGATGGCCCTGCAACGTCTTTCTTCAGCAGGCGGGAGTGGGCGATGCATCGGGAAATTTTGCAGAGTTCAATGCCAAATCAACGCCGGCGTCGGGCACGTCCATTTTTTCGTCCATCTCCGGTGAGTCTGCGGCCTACTTGACCCCCCAGCAATTCAATTCACGTGTTGAAAACCTTCCGTTGCTGGAGCCATTGAGTTTCAATCTGAAGTCGGAAACGTTCGGAGCAAAGTTGGGTGTGGATGTCTGCATTCCAGCCATCAGAGAAACTCAAGATGACATTGTCACGTGGACGGTGAATGTTTACGGGGCGGGGCCTCTGTTGCCACCCGCTGACGGCGATTGGTTTTCTCAAAGTCGCCCGCGAATTTCGATGGAATTGTTGGCCTCGAACTGTGGAGGCACAGTGGCCTCGAACATGTCGACGGCCAACCCTACGACGGCAGGGTGCCAAATTACGTCTACTCCGCTTCCTGAGGCTGCGACGCTGAGTGCGTCGGGAACTCCGGTTCCTTTCACCTTCAGTTTGATGGCGAGCCGTCAGGCTGTGATTCGCTTCACCGTCGAAGAAACCAGCACCTCACTCCGGCGTCATCATTGGGATGCGGGTGATGTGTACATTGAGATGACCGACCCACCTTTGCCTCCACTTGTTGTGGGCGATCTTCTCGGCAAAATGGAAATCTCCAAGCCTGATATGGACACAACCACGTGGCCGGGTTGTATCGGCTTCGAAAGCAAATCCACGGGGCTGGCTTATTCTGGAATGAACTTGCAAGGACCGGCTCAGAACTTGAATTTGTCGTGGACCGGTCAAGACAACGATTGCACGACCGGCGGAACCTGTGGCGACGGCAACAAGCGAGGTTCCTTTTCAGCTCCAATTGCTGTTGAGCTGGTCAATCCTTCACTTCCCATGACCACATCTTCAGAGGTCAAAAGTTTCACTGGTCTCTTTGATGATCAGCTTGTCACGGGTGAAAGCGCGTATCCGAGCAATGGGAAAATCATATTTGATGCAACGAAGGATGAAGTTTACCACATCGATGGCAAGCCGTTCTTTTCCACCACGGTGTCGCGGCTTGTCGCTGCCGGACAGTGGCGCACGTGCAGGGTGTGGTTCAAGCGCGACGCGAGTTTCAAGTGTGATTTGCTCCCGACCCCTGAGCTCATCAGTCAGTGCAAGAGATAAAAGTGCAGAAAGTCGAAGCTGAAGCGATTTTTGCTTGAGATTTTCCTCAGCTCTCAGAGGGCAATGTCAAATCGCACGACACTTCCCCGCGCGATGAGCACTTTGAACAAAAGTGCAAAAATGGAAATTGCTGGCTTGTTTTGGGGATTGTTTCACGGCTCGAACAGGCGGGGCAGCTGACGGAACCTCCCAGAAACTGATAGTTTTGCCATGGGAACTGGGGTCCTTGATAGGGCTTGAGAGCAGTCAGAACGCGCTTTCGCAGGCGGTCATCAGTTCTTCAAGCGTGAGCGATCCTCCCGCGAGCTGCACAACCTGAACAAAACGTGATGCCAATTCGCGCACCTGCTCTGGGTGTGTGGCAGGTGTCCACGATTTGTTCCACACCATCCGCACAAAAAAAGGCAAAACTTCCTCACACGTGGTGGGAAGTTCCTTCAGGACCAGCTGACGGTATCCGACAGACCATGCCTGGTCGGAGTTCGCTTGAGAGTTGCTGACTTCTTGCAAGTAAATGGCGTTGACCACGCGAGGAAACAGATCGGCAATCACAGCAGAGTCAGAGCCCAAGGCGAGCCTCGCCAAGGCATGAACATCATCTTCTGCCCAATCTGTTTTCATAGGGAGTCCTTCCCGCGGTTCTTACAGAGAAGGTGTTTTGTACTCATACAAGCGTTGTTCAACTTTCACACCATTCCATGAATAAAACTCTTTTTCGAAGCGTTTTTTCTGGAATCTGCCGGAGCCGTTTCCGGGTGCATTGACGTTGGCATACGCAAAAATGCGGCCATCGAATCCGGCGAAAATGTTGTCAACGGTCAGCGTTTTCACTTCGAGCTTGAATGCGCGTGCGAGTGCGGCAGTGCCTTTGATGTTGAGTGTGTTGTCAGCCAAGGTGATGGCACCTTCGATACCCGCATCGCCCACGTTGGTGGGTGTTGTGGCGCCCGAAACATAACCGTCGGCTGTCACATGAGGCTTGAACTCGAGCGCGAACTGGGGCTCCGGAGCATCTGTTGCCACCGGATTGAGTTCAAGGTCGATTTCCACTGCACCACGGACACCCAGTTTCGCTTCCACAGCACCCGGCCCGATGGGGATTGTGATGGACTTCACTGGGACATCGAATGCGTTTTTCCAGATGCGGGCTTCATTGCTGTCAACGCGGCCGCGACGGAACACCTGACGTCCGTCCACGTAAATGAGAAT
>JBEGJP010000179.1:0-6205 GCA_041184525.1 Pseudomonadota bacterium
TTCTTCACGAAGCCTCTTTTTTTTGTTACTGCTCGCCGCAAATTCTGAGGAAAATGTGATGAACGGGAACCCTTCTTGCAGGTATCAGCTGAGGCAACGCACTTTTTTTGGCGTCGCTTTGGTTGTGGGTTTCTCTTGGAGCATATTGGGACGCGCCCAACCCACGTGGGGTGAAAATGAAGAAATTCCGGCGCAAGGTAGAAGCAATCCTCTGGAATATACTTCGCAAGAATTGAAGGCTGCGGCCCAAGCGGGACGTCATCATGCCCTGCATTATCCCGTGACTGTGACGGGAGAGCTTTTGCCTTTGGAGACTGCTCTTCGGTTTTTTAAACCTGAAACCAACCGCGGCCCCTTATTTTCTTTTTTGGAGACCATCTTCAAACGAACGTTGAAATTGAGTTCCTTTGACGCTCTGGAAAATTTGGTGGGGCTTGTCGAGTACCCGGAAGCAGAGGGCAGTGGTGCTTACTATGTGCCCATGCCCGAGGGAAAAAAGCCATGGTACCGCATGGGAACCAGTGTTCTGGCGACGCCTCAGGGGCAGGGGATCACCTTCAGTTGCGCCGCGTGTCACGCGGGCAACTTGTTCGGAAAGAAAGTGATCGGCCTCACCAACAGGTTTCCGCGCGCCAATGAGTTTTTCCTCAATGGAAAAATGGCCTCGCATTTCATCACGCCGCAGATGTTTCAATGGGGGTCTCAAAGTTCTCCGCAGGACACGCAGATGTTTGCTCAGTTGCGTGAGAACGCACGTTTCGTGGATGGCAGAATGCCGTTGGTGCGGGGGCTCGACACCTCTTTGGCGCATGTGGCTCTGAGCTTGTCCCGCCGCGCAGACGACGGCTTCGCCAGCAAAACCCCTGAAACCGTCCGCCAACCGCGCGACAATCTCCTGCGTGAGCAACCTGCCGACAGCAAACCCGCTGTGTGGTGGAACGTGAAATTCAAGAACAAATGGTTGCTCGATGGTTCGGTGGTGGCCGGCAATCCGATCTTCACCAACATCCTTTGGAATGAACTCGGCCGTGGCACCGACTTGGCAAAACTCGCGCATTGGCTGGATGAAAATCAGAGTGTGGTCAACGCACTGACGGCTGTTGTTTTTTCTGCTCAGGCGCCCGAGTTCCTCGATTTTTTTCCGGAAGAGCATTTCGATCTTGCCGCAGTAAAGGAAGGTCAGCGGCTTTTTTCTGAGAACTGTGCTTTTTGCCACGGGACTTACGTCAAGGGTTTTCAGAAGGCGGATTCCGCGGGTTTGAGTCAAAGAGAGTTGTTGAAAACAATCCGCGTTGAGTACCACACCAATACTCCGGTTGTTGACGTCGGCACCGACCCTTTGCGTGCTGAAGGCATGAACGCCTTGGCCGGTCCATTGAACGCTCTCGACATTTCGCGTCGCAACGGAATTGTGGTGAAAGTCCAACAGGGTTACGTGCCGCCCCCTTTGGTGGGCATTTGGGCGCGCTGGCCCTACATGCACAACAACTCCATTCCTTCCCTGTGTGCAGTGCTGACTCCCGCAAAGTTGCGGCCTGTGGCTTGGGATGTGGGAGAAGCTCGTTCAAGGGAGTCCGATTTCGATCGGGAGTGTAACGGCTATCCGTTAGGAGAAATGGCCCCTGCGCAGTGGCAGAACAACCGTTGGGGGCATTTCGACACACACCGTCGCGGGCTCGGAAATCAAGGACACGACGAAGGTATTGTCACTTCGGGTGGTAAAGAAAAATTCACCCCTGAGCAAAAACGCGCTCTGATTCAATTTCTTCAGACGCTGTGAGGTTTTCCTCACAGCATCCATTTTTCATCGCAAATTGATTCGAATGCGGTGATGTGAAATTTAAACGAGCCCCGGGCCGTAATCCGACGTGACCATCAGGCTCTCTTCCCTCACGCCGTCGGCAAAGCAAATGCTGTTGGCTGCTTCACGGCCTGTGCAAACCGCGCGTTCCATAAGGGCAGAAGGGTAGTCGGTTTTCAGCCAGTCTCCTGCAAAGAGCAAATTGGCAATTCCAAGATTTTGAGGCTCGTTTGATTTGGGACGGAGAGAGCCTTGGCCACACTCAAATGAGGTGAAGTTCTCGTAGCTCCCCACACTCGAGGCAATCACATTGGCATCCGCCATTTCCGGCATGATTTCGAGCACGGTCGAGCGGATGGTTGGCCAAATTTCACTGTCAGGGAGGCCGACAAGTTCGGGTGTTGTGTACAAATGGAACTCAAGAATCGAACCGCCTGTTTTTTCTGCCCACTGGCGTGACTCTTCCTCGAGAAGTTCAAAACGCGCGAGCAGATTGATCGGACGATGTTGGGGTGTTTCGAGGCAGTCCGGAATGCTGTCACTGGGTTTCTTATCGAACCACACACGAAGAACCTTGTAAGGCGGAGCAACTTTCAACGGTGCGACGAGGGTTTGGAGACGCGTCAGAGCACTGCCTGACGCAATGTCTGTTGCTTGAGAGTTGGCGAGAATTTTTTGAGTGGCACCCACATCGGTCGCGAGAATGACGGAATCATATTCACGGGACTCGCCGACAACGCCACGCGCGCGCCCTTCGGAAAAGACCAGACCCTCCACGGGGCTCGAGAGTACGATTTTTGCGCCGAATGTTTTGAGTTTCTCAACCCACGGTTGCAGTATTGCGGTGGAGTGATCGTGTGTTGTGACCTCGCGCCGGAAGGCCTTCGGTTGGCTGAGGAAATACAAATGCATGTACAGACACATTTCGGCGGCGCTGATCTTGTGCGGGTCATTCAGAGTGACAGAAGCTGCCGGCTCCATCACGATGTCGTAGAACTTTTTGTTGACTTGTCTCTGACGTGCGAGCTCGGCGAACGTGATGTTGTCCAGCCGCTCGTAATTCTGTTTGAAATTGAAGAACAGAACTTCGCGGATGGTGTTGAGAGTGCCCGCAGCATCCAGCACATTCATGTTGGGAGAGTTCTTGAGGATGTTGAGCAAGTTGATCGGGTACACCGGCGGCTCGCTGCGGATGGTTTCACCCTCGTAATCACGGAATTTAAATTGGACTTCATTGAAAGGCCGGAAATTCTTGTTGATGCCCAGACGATCGCGGATGTTCTTGAAGACGTGGTAGTTGTTGAACCACATGTGGAGTCCGTGCTCCACCATAAAAGTTCCGGCGGCATTGGTTTCACGGCGCACAGCGAGCTTGCCGCCGACGATGGGCATGGCATCGCGCACCACAACTTGATATCCGCGTTCAGAGAGTTCCAATGCAGCTGAGAGTCCGGCCAAACCAGCGCCGACTATCAGGACCGATTTCGAACCGGGGTTGCGCAAGAGTCTTTGGGCCGAGGGATTCCGTGGCGAGATGATGCGCGGGGGGCTCGGGAAGGCCTGTGCATTTTTGGAATTGAGCACCGAATACCCGAGAGAACCGATTCCGAAGGACTTGAGAAAATCGCGGCGTTGCATCTCTCTGCTCCCTTTCAATGGGGCCGTGAAAAGAGGGCCCTTGAAATGACGTTCGCGGGACTGCGAACAGCGCTTTGCGCATGCGGGGCATAGAATCAACTGTCAGTGGTTGCAACAGGTTTTATAGGGCTTTTATTCAATAATTTCGACGGAGTGTTCGAGGGTTCCAGCACCCGGACCACTCAAGATGAATTCACCGGTGAGCTCCACCGTCTCCGCGGGAGGCAAACGCTTTTTCGCGATCACAAGCGTCCCGCCATCCGCCGCCCGAGAGCGCGGGTTCAAGAAGGCTTGTTGCCATGCCGTGCTGACACCCGTTCCGCGGAAAGCGACAGGTGATGCACCGTCGGCAGTCACTTTGAGCACAACCGTCCGCTCCGTGTGGCCATGATTGGTGATGCTCACGGGATGGGTGTAGTGCACCCCCCAATTGCCCCAGTTGGGCAGACGCCACGCTTGAAAGTCGTCATGATACCAGAAGAAAAAGGGTGACATGATTTTACACTTCGAATCGTCCTCTTTTGTGCGCGGCCACTGGAAACCGCACTCTGCGCTGCTGGCAGGGAGAACCAAAGAAATGAGATCGTCGAGGATCGCTCGTTTTCGTTTGGGATTTGAATCGCGCGGGTCGGGGGCAATGTGGGTCACCCATGAGGTGTGCTCGGAGGGTTGTGTTTCCTTCTCGAGGGCAGAGCCCTGACACACGGGCACTTGTCGCGTGTCACAGGTGCCTTGAGATTGCGTTTCTGATTTTATTTGTCCGGCACTGTAGCGCAGAGGCAGTGGGCCTGCGGGAGTGGAAGCATCAATCGTAAAGTTTGCCCCTCGCAGAACCACTGCTGATTCTTTTGCGATGCCCTTGTAGACCAAGCTTTCGTGAACACCCCAATGGGTCCGCTGGGAGTATTCGGAGGGTCGCAGAACGTCAGCAGGGGAGTTTTTAAAAACAACTTCATCAAGGCTGAGTTCTCCGGCGATGATCTTGAAATCCAACACACCGGCGAAAAAATGTCCGGATGGGATCCTTTTACTGTGGGTGTGACCCAACAGAATTCTCTCACCGGCCGCCAGCGAAATACGATCGCCGGACTTGCGACTGTTCAATGCTGAGACGAATTCATGTCCGCCACGGCGCGTGCTGTTGGTTTCCAGTGCCTCTGACTCCAGTTCGATTTGCGCTTCGGAAGTGCTCTTGTTTGTGAGGAGAAGCCCTGAGCGAATAGAGAACGGCATCATGTTCCGATGCTCCCACCACGCACGGTAAGCCGCCGGCCGGAGAGATTCCACTTGAAAGAGTCGGCTGGCACAGGGTGCGGCCGTGAGCGGCGAGTCGGAATCAGCCAGATCGCAAATTTCTTTCGTCAGCCAAAGAAACTCCGGATTGTTCATGAAAATGAAATTTCGCGATGCTTCCCTGTTCACAATGTACGACAACACCGGTGTCTCGTATTTTACGAGACAAGTGTTTTGCGCCCGCGCTTCTGAAGGAAACAGATTTGGAATTCGATTAAAAAATGCGCAATATATCGCAAAAAAAACACACAGAGAGCGCCGCAGGCTGAATTTCATGTGAACTGCCAAAGTGGAATTCCTTTCAGCAAAAAAATCTGCGAGAATTTTCACTGCTGCGCCTTAGTTTAGACAAATAGCGACAGGATGCAAAAGAATGAATGCGACTTTGCAGAAGATACGGACCCTGCGCGTCCTCTTGGAGAAGGAGGGAACAGTCGCCTTTGCATGCTCCACTGTCACTGAGCTTTTCGTGATTCTGGAACCTATCGAATTTGCCTTGGCCGGACTCGTTCTGGCGACTCCGTTTTTGCAGCCTGTGCCTTTGCCCGGATTGAGCACACCTTTTGGTCTCCTTTTGGCTGTCATTGGTCTTCTTCAAATTTTGGGTTTGGGACATGCCTCGTTGCCAAAGAAGCTGAGGGAAAGGAAAATCGAGCACGCTACTGTGATCAAAATTCTTATGTATTGCGAAAAGCTTCTGCTCGGCCTCGAGAAAATTCCACATTTGCAGCTCGGAAAAAGATTCTCAAATTTAGTTGCACACCCGCGTGTTCTCGGGTGGCACATTGTCTTCATGGCTCTGATGCTCTCTTTGCCTTTGCCTATTCCTTTGAGCAACAGCATACCTGCTTGGGGGATTGTTTTTTCCTGTTTGGCTATGATTGAAAGCAACGGATTCTTTGTGCTCCTCTCATATGCTTTTCTTTTGGCAAATGTTTTCTTTTTTGGCGCGCTTGTTTATCTTGGCCTCAAGATTCTGATGAGTGACGGATTGCGCCATTTGATGTCGCTTGAGGGTCTCGAGCACCTCTCCACTGTGATGAAAAATTTCTTCTGAGGAAGGATCCCCTCCGATGACCGATCAACCGACTCTGATTGGAATTCTGCAAGCGTCGCTGGCACCGGTTACAGTCATCACGGGTGCCGGGCTGTTGCTCGGAGCCATGACCAACCGTTACGGCCGGACGTCCGACCGCATCCGTAGCCTGATGCAGGAGTATCGTGTCCGTCACCATGACTCCCGATCAGCCAATGCCATCGTTTCTGAAATCACAATTCTCTACCGCAGGGCGCGCCTCATCCGTACCGAAATAGTTTCTGTTGCGGTGAGCATTTTTTGCGTTTCTATCACCATTTTTTGCCTGTTTCTGAATCTGGTTTATGGCAATGAGCTCGATTACCTTGCCCGCTTGTTTTTCCTCCTCAGCCTGTGCTCCCTCATTTTTGCGATGCTCTTTTTTATTTCCGACATTG
>JBEGJP010000180.1:0-5475 GCA_041184525.1 Pseudomonadota bacterium
CAAGGTGAGGAGAGTCACCTCCTCGGGCAGAGGGAGGCCAAAACTGCTGGCGTACATGATGAGAAACAGCAACGAGAACACAAGAGCCGGCGAATGGGCAACGGACTGTAAGGCATCGATGATCATTTGTTCCATGGATTCACCCTTATTGTCGCACAGTCTGATTGAGAACCGATTCCGCTTTTTTCAGCAATGATAAGCCGACCGCGATTCCATCGTTTCGCGAGGATGCCTCTCATGTCCGGATGAGGCTGCCGCAGTCGCGCGGTACGTTTGTTTTAAGGATTCAAAAGTTTTCATCACCACAGGCTCGTTGATGTCGGCGCCTTCGAGTTCCACAAAGCACTGCAAACAGATTTCCTCATAAGAATAGCAATTGATTTTTTCTGCAGCGAGGAGCTGTTGGACATAGCGGATGGTGCGATCGATGAGCTTGAAGTTGCTCGGTCGCACGCACGTCATGACGTTGCCCAGATAGCGCCCCATCCGCCCCATGACGAGTGTGGAGTGCATGTTGAGCAACATTTTCAGGGTGAGGTGCTCATTGAGAAGCGAGAGTCCACGGACAGGAAATGTGACGCGGCGCCCGCCGAGGCAGAGATCGAGCAACTCGCCGCTGCGGCCGATGGTAAAAGTGTTTTGAATCACATCGGGACGTTGTGCCTGACGCCACGCAGGTAAGGTTTTGGAGAAGTCGTATCCGGTCAGACGTCCCGGACCGCCAATCTGCTCGTAGTCGTCCCATCCGACAAGCGGGCGCGGATTTCTCTTGAGAAGAGTTTGCCATGCCGCAGAGGCGGTCTCAGCCGTCGGGATGCACAAGTAGCAGAGGCTCGCAGGGCTTTTGGCATCGGCTCGGTTCTCAAATGCAGCCAAACTGAAAGTAGGAGAGCGTTCCGTTGTGTCGGTCAGAACCGTGATGCTATAGTCTCTCGTTTCATAAACGAGCGTTTCACCTTTTTGATAGCAGGCGCTTTCAAATTCGATGAGCGGTGCCAAAGCAGCGACGTCAAGTGAGCTCTGGTGCTCAAGAAGTGAATCAATGCTTTGTTCAATAGAGTCGAATGTCAGGTGTTCGTTCAGCGTCTCGAAAAGTGCCGTGCCGGCAGCGAGCATTAAAACCGTGCTGGCCTGCATGCGTGTGCTTCCCGAAATGGCCATCGGCCCCACGGTGAGGTTGAGCTTCTGGAGCTGAGGGTGAAGCAGTGCCTGTTTGCAGCGTTCCAACTTGGCAGTGAGGATGTCGGCAGGATTGCAGTAAAGGAACCAGTGCATGCGCGACGAAAGTTCAGTGGCATGCAGCGCTGCCCCAATAACGTAGGGGGTTTCGCCACCCTCCGTGCTGGCAATGAGCAGATCGCCGTCTCGGAATCCCGATTCCACCAACATGCGTGCACCGAAGCTCGGGTGATCCTCAAAATTTTCAATGGAGCGGATGAGAGCAACATCCCCTCCGGCCATGAGCGAAAAAACACGATCGGACCACGGGTGCCCTGCACTCAGATTCTCCCGCCAAAGCACTTCCAAGCTCAGCGACAAACGGCCTGTGGCGCCGCAACCGACGAAGAAAATTCTTCCGCCGCTGCGCAGCGTGTCCTGCATGGCGTGCGCCATTTTTAAAATTTCAGCGCATTTCTCGTGAGTGATTCTGAGGGCATCGCAATCGACTTCGCGCATGACGCGAAGCGCCTGTGCCAGATCGCTCTGTGAGAGTGTCGAAAGGTTTTTTGTTTTGGGGTGCTGCGATTCTGTGGGGAGGTCTCCGAGCCGGAATTGCTCCGCCACGAGGAGAAAATCATCTGCTTTTTGCTTTGCGGTTGTCGTTGCGGTTGCGTGAAGCTGATGTGATGTTGTCATAAGAATCCAGCCACCTCTTGAGTGATGAGTCTATGTTCGCACCCAGTTGGTTGATACGCTGCGTGTAACACTGAGTTTTGTCGAAACACGGGATGACGCGCGCGCTGTCGAGCCGATCCGCATCGGTGAATCGACTTCCCAAGCTGGAGTTCAGCACAACAATATACTCTCGATGGAATCCGCGCTCCGACAATCCTTTGACCAACCCTGCGTGGCTGCCTGACACCGAGGTCAAGCCTGTTTTGCCTGCAAAACTCACTTCAGCCTTTTGTTGGCAGTCAGCAATGTTTTTGCTGAATTGGTAGTCACCTTTGAGTTCGTCGGCCGCAAATGTGAATGGGTAGCCGTTTGTGGGGAGTCGGAGTTGACCATGGGTGACCCATTTGAGGGGAAGGGCAGCTGGAATTCCAAACGAACCGCCGGACGTTTGATTGCAGTGCAGTGTGTTGCTCAGAACTTCATGGAACAACTGATTGTTCAAATTGCTCCAAAGGTATTTTTTGATTTCGTCGGAGATGAGAGCCGGATTGACGGATGATGTGCTGTTGGATGCAACAGACCACTGAGGCCGCTCCGCCTGTGGTGTAGTTTCTAGAGTGCGCAGAACCCACAGCAGGCGCGCCGTGTCCCACGCGGGCATGGAAATGTGGCTGATGCTCGAACTGTCTTTGAGGTACATGGTGTCGCGGTTGCCCCAAAGACCGTCTTTGGCGCGTGTGCGGTTCATTTGCAGGGCGGGCAAACCCAGTTGCGCGTAAAGAGCGTTCAGTCCGTTCACGCGGGGCGCTGCAGCAGGATAGCCGTCGGGATCTTTGATTTCCGATTCAACAATATCACCCTGCTTGTGCAGAAATTGGACCATGGCAGCCGTGGCCTTGTTGCCGCTCCACTGGATCATGGCTTCGAGGAACTGTCCGAAGGTGAGCGTCACATCATCCGAGGCTTCGGCCGTGCCAAAATCGTAGGTGTAGTTTTTCTCGAGCTGTTCTGCGAGCGGCCCTTGTTTCTCAAGAAGTTGCGCAACACGCACCGCAACAAGAATTTTGAACACCGAGGCCGGATAGGGAGACATAAACTCTTTTGCAGCCTGATTTGCCTCGGAATTGAGGAGGTCGGATGCGGGAAAGGTTTGTTTCCATGCACCGGCCGTCGTCGCAAAGTAGGGTGCGGTCTTGATGACCTTGCCGGAGTCAAACCGTTCTTGAGTCCACCGGTACATGCGGACATTGTTCACAGTTTGAGTTTGAGAATCGAATTGCGCAGCCCATCCGGTGGGGAAATCACGCGAGAAGAAAACATTGCTTCCCACCACCGAGTCTTTGCAGTCCGGTTGGAAAGCGATGACGGCAAGGTCGATTTGCGGGAATTTTTTGATACCAATCGTGTCGCGCCCGTGACGGCATGCGGGTTCGCTTGTGGGGCAAGGATCTTCGGTGAAGTTGGGTCCGAGGTCGACCACATTTTCAAAATCAACTCGATTGACAGAATTTTTGAGAAGATCGTTGAGTCGTGTCGGCGTCAGGCAGCGATCCGATCGCTTGAGGGGTGCGAGTTTCGGTGCGGCTGCATCCGTTGCTGCCGCAGTGGCAGAAAGAAGAGCCAATGCAGAAGGCAGAACTTTCAAAGCAAGTTTTTTCATTTTATGACCCTGCACCTTGCATATGCGTTCATTGGGAAGAATGCGTTGCTTTATGGTTTACAGAAAGCGCCTTTCACAAGGTAGGTGTCCAAGGCCTTGTGCCTCGCATAAGTGCGGTATTCAAATTCTTTTGTTCGGCGGAATTTCGGGGTGCCGGCAGCATCAACGCCGTCACTCACATACGTGCGCCAGTCGAAGGGAACGAGTCCTGCCACACCGGCTCTGTTGTATGGATTGCTCTGACGGCATTCCTTCAAATACGGATTCCCGCCTCCCAGTGGGCCAACAAAGATGTCGACGCGGTCGAGGTCAATGGCGCCTCCCACATCTTGTGCACACACAAACCCATCGTGCGTTTTGCCGTTGGGCAAAGGAACGCCC
The DNA here is from genome assembly GCA_041184525.1 of Pseudomonadota bacterium. Taxonomy (GTDB): domain Bacteria; phylum Bdellovibrionota_B; class Oligoflexia; order Silvanigrellales; family Silvanigrellaceae; genus RFOM01. Next base: position 3,878 of record JBEGJP010000180.1, read on the forward strand.
CGCAGCCGAGGCATATAGAGAAGTGCACCAATCAGTTGTTTTTTGATTTCGCTTTCGGGCTGATCGCAGAAGCTGAGATTGGCCTGTTTGCACAGGTGGACAAAATCCACTGCCACAGAGCGGTACGGATGAAGATTGTGCCCGAGAATTCCAACACCAAAGGCATCACCGGCCAGAATTTTATAGTCCCAAATGCCATTCACGAGGGTTGCTACATTCAGAACACGCCCGTCGTTGAGTTTGCCGGTTCCTTCCATATCGAGATCGTCACGGAAGGACTCGCTGACTTTTGCGATGAGTTTGCCTGTTCCGGTCTCATAAAGCGGGATCGTTTTAGCACCGGGATGAAAGGCTTCGTCGGCGATGTTGTAAAAAGTCGGGAACAGATTTCCGAGAGGGATCCGTTCCCCGCCCGATTGTCCCGTTGCCAACAGTTCACTCTCATCACGCATCGGAACTTTCGCTTCATTCGCGCTGTCAGGGCAAAAGTCGCTCTCCCAATAGATGGGACGCAGAGATTGAGCAGGATAGAAGCACGTTTTTTCGCCCGTCTTGAGTTCAACCCACGCGGAACCATTTCGCGTTCCATCGGCGTTCATCACGCCCTCCATGGGCTGGGCATGAAAGACAGTGGCAACGCTTTCTGCGGATTTGGGTGCTGACACGCAAGCGCAGCCTTCCGGACTGTTGGTGCAATTGATTTTGTATTTTCCTGAGAAGAATTCGCTCGCCTGCGCCGGCAAGGATGCTGCTGACAGTAGCGCCAAAGCAGCCGTGAAGAGGTTTAAGATCATGCGGGTGTCTCGCTTTCCACAGAAAGTAATGACTTTCCCATGAACAGGAGCTGTCCTGTCATCCAAGGGGCCAATTGCTGAAATTTATATCCGTTTCGGTCGTAAAAGCCAACATTTCGGGCATCGGGGGCTGTGATCAGGTGAACCCCTGTGCAGCCTAGCCCACGGAGATAATTCTCGAAAACGCTCAGGAGAGTGGAACCCATCCCCATTCCACGGGCATCGGCACTGCAGTTGATATGCAAATGTGCAGGGAACTGGGGGATGAGTTCAGTGAACTGCGAGTACCACGGGTGCCATGCATTCAGCTGGCTGACTTCCATCGTTTGCGGCGTGCCGCAAATGTAGCCCTGCACTTTCTTGTCATTTCCGAGCGCAACAAAGAAACATTCCGGATGTTGCTCTGCATACCAGTCGAGGTACTTGAATTTGAAGGCCCGCCTTTCGTCATCAGAAGCGAAGGTCTTTCTGACTGAGGATTCGAAAAAGATGTCTTCGATTTGGCTCCAGACGGTATTTTTACCCTGAGCAGCTCCCAGACTCAGTAACGTTCTCACCTGCAGCATGAGCCTCTCCAAGTTTTTTTAAGAATAACTTGGAAGAGCGACGAAAGGAAAGAGAAGGGAAAAAATGAAGTCCCGCGGGTGCCTTTGCACCGGCGAAGTGAGAGTGCGTCTTATTTAAGAAGGCTTGTCATCGCTGCCGAGAGCCCATTGGCATCGGCAGCTTTGATCAATCGTTCGCCGGCTTTGCCCACCACCTCGAGCAAACATTCAGTGGTCGACAGTGCCTGACCTGCATCGT
>JBEGJP010000181.1:0-2758 GCA_041184525.1 Pseudomonadota bacterium
CTGAGTGCGTCGAGGTCCTCGAGATAAAGAAAGATCACATCAGCGTGAGTAGACGGGAGATAGTAGGCCCACATGGAATCGAAGAACGACAGACGATGTTCAAGGCCCTTGATGTAAGTCGGCGCTCCCCACCGTGCGAGCGAGCTCTCTTGTCCGGGTGAGAATATGAAATTGCAGTCGTCGAGCTTTTTAGAAACTTCGTCCGGAAACGCGTTGTTTTTAGTAAGCGGAGCGATGTAAACGGAAGAATCTTTGCCCTCAATTTTTTGAATATAACTTCTCAATTTTTGCTTCTCTTTGACGATCGTCAGATCCCAAATGTTTTCAATTTTTGAGGGCTCAAGCCAGCATTGCGAGTCTTTGCATTCGACAGATGGCAATGCGTTTTCGGGCAAGGAGAGACTGAGCTCAGCCCAAGTTTTGTCTTCTCCTCTTCTCCAAACATGCTTCAGCGGTTCGCCTGTTTTGAGAGAATACGTTTGACCGCTGCCCAATGCTTCACTGTAGGTAAAACCTTCATTGACCATTCTTCCTGACTCAGAATTGTCGAGAGCCGGATATGCACCAGTGACGACATTAAGGCCGTTTTTCTGCAGTGTGGTTGCAAAAGTTTCTGTTCGAAAGGGTGCTGAGAATCCGCTTGATATCTTGCCATCAACAAAGTGAAAATTTGCAAAAACACCATGTGTCGATGCTGTCGAACAGGTGATGGTTGAAATGTGCGAGGATGCAGTGATGGTCGGTTCATGTATTTTAAAAGAGTTATTTCTGTTTGCAGCTTGAGCCAGCCACTTGAGTCCTTTGGGATGTGGCTTCTTGAGTTGGCCGACGATTTCACTCAGACCTGCTTCATTCAGACTGTCCAGACTCAGCCAAATCAGCTTGGGAGGTTGAGTCTTGCTCCAAGCGTATCTTGTTTTTGGAAGTTGGCAGCCGAGATTACTTCTCTTTTCAGTCTTTATTTTTTCCTCGAAAGACGAGGACGAGACACAACCCAAGAAAGAAAGACCGGACAAAAAAATGTATGGCACCTGCCGTGTGCCTTCCAAAATCGATTTCATTGATTTCCTCAGGAAGATTTACTTTTCGACGAAATGCAAAGAGCTATCAATAGCTTGTCTTGCCAGAGCCATCAGTTCCTCTTCTTTTTTGCCATCGCTCGGTATCAGTGGATGAATAGTGATCGTCACGGTCGCAATGGCAGGAACAATCGAGCCCTTGGGCAGAAGATGTGAAGCGCCCTGCAAAGTCATGGGAACAATGGCGACATTTGCGTCGCTCGCTAGTCTGAAAGCTCCGCTTTTGAAGGGCTGCAAACTGCCATCCTTCGAGCGAGTGCCCTCGGGAAAAAATAACATCGACGTTCCTCTGTTGAGGTGTTCCCGAGATTTTCTAAAACATTCCACATGCGACCTCCTGTCACCCCGTTTCACGGCGACATAACCAGCTGCGGTCATAGCCCAACCCAGAAAAGGAATTTTGAAGAGAGTGTCTTTGGCGAGCCAGCGGAATTGGCGGTCCAGCAGAAACACGGTGAGAATGTCCGCTTGACTTTGATGGTTGGCAACATAGACGACGGGTGTTCCGTCTTCGGGAAGATTTTCTTTCCCGAAAATTTTGAACGTCCACCAGGGGTTGAATTTGACGATGCTTTTCGCCCATGTTGCAGCAATTGTGTGAAGAAAATTGCGTCGTTTATCTATGAGAATAACAAGAGGTGCCATAAGCACCGTGATGCTCGCAAAGAAAACGGTCAGCAGAGGTACAACAATCCATGTGTACGTGGCAATCACATACCTGATGAGGTGAAATGTCTGAAGCGATTTGGAGATGGATTCAACTGTATTGTCCTTCACGGAAGTCATAGTCATTTTGATGTCCGATTCAAAAATTTTTCAACGAGTAATGCAGCAATTTGTTTTTTAGATTCAACGACGACATGTTTTTCGTCGTCTTGTAGAATTAAAATGCCTGTCGTTGCGAGAGCCTTTCCGAACGATTCTTGTCCCCAATTCCAGAAAACCATATCGAGTTTATTGTCATTCAACAAGTGAAGTGCCTTTTGCTTGGATGTTTTCGTGTCAGAATCCGTATATTTGCAAGCCATCTTGAATGGTATTTTTCGAACCGTTGGAAGTTTTATTAGCTTCGGCACTGGGAGGAGCTCGAGTTCAAGCTGAGCCTTTGCACTATCAATCTTCGATGGAAGCTCTCGGGAAGGAGCATAGTCAGAAACTGCTGCGAGATGAAATATTGCAGAGAATTGTTTTGTGTTTTTGTCTTGAGCAAGCCACTCGTGAAAGTCAGAGAATTTTGGTAAATTGATGTAATCCACGCCTGTGCAGACTGGAAGCTGTGCTGTATGTGATGCGCAGATTGCACAGACTTTTACGCCTCTTTCAAGCAGCTGCCTGACGAGAAGCGCCCCTAACGTGCCTGATGATAGGTTTGTAATCACGCGCGCGCTATCGATGGGTGTGATTGTTCCTCCGAGAGTGACCAAGACCTGACGTCCACCCTTTCCATGTTTTTTACGGTTGAATCTGAATGCTATTTCCAGAGCTATTTCATCAGGAGAGGGGCTCTTCCACTTCCCTTCAGCTTTTCTTGGTTCCAGAAACTCTACGTTTTCAAAGCCAGAGAGAATTCTCATGTTTGCCTGGAATGCAGGTGAGCAACGCAACGAGTCATGCATTGTTGGCAGTATCAGTAGCAACTTACGCGAGCCGAGCGCGCTCTGGATGTAGGTTGTGCAGGC
>JBEGJP010000182.1:0-7023 GCA_041184525.1 Pseudomonadota bacterium
ACCGCCAGTATCCCGACTTTCCCACTCATGGGGCGGGTGCCGCGTGCTGTCATCCGCCAATCAAAGAAAGTCCTGTCGATGATGGAGATGATATTTTTTTTTGCAGATTCCGGATCCGCAATTTCCTGTCTGTGGTGCCTGATGACCGCAAAGAGAAAGACAGCGATAATGAAAACACCTAAGTGCCATGCCGCAAACTTGAATTTGAAGCGCTTAAGAAAGTCCATACAAAAACCCCGCAGCGGATCCTGTTGTCAGCTTGAAGTTTAACAACATACCCACAAAACGGGGGTTCACCTGAAAGGTTTTTGGCAGTGCACAATCTGAACGCGCGTTTGTCTTTGGTCTGAATTTACGACCCCGCTCTGGAAACTGTCGTCGGCCGAGTTGTCCACGAGCGTTTGATGCAGTTTCACATTCTGGAAATGCTGACCCAGTCTCTGGAGTGCAGTCTCAAAGCGGTATCTCTCCGGATCTGCCAGAATGAGAGTCCCGTTGGGCTTCAGCAATTCGGCAGCGATACGGGGCAAGTTTTGAATGTGAGAATCGTCGTAAAGCACATCGCATGCAATGACGAGGTCAAACTGACCTGCCAAGGCCCGCGGCGCCGGCTCACACCAGTCCAAAGTTTGGAACGGTGGTGTCTTCGCTCCAAGAAGCTGGCAATTGGCATCAAGGTAAGAGCTGTAGGCCGGTTCATAGTCGGTGGTGGTCAATGACCATCTCGTCTTTGCCGAAAGCAAGGCAGACAGGAATCCAACCCCCGAGCCCAATTCAATGACCTTGAAATCGTCCTTTTCGACAGGTGCCGCAAGTTCTTCAAAGCGCGCAGGCTGGGCTGACAACCACTCCCAAAGCGCTCGGGCGCTCGGCCAGAGAACTGCTCCGAAGGGACAGCGGTGGTCGTTGAACTCGAGGTCTTGATGGCTCACGGCAATGAAGTCTTCGAGGAGGGCATCCATGTCCGGCGCCATCCAAACGTCCACGCTCTCACCGCAGACACGCACAGAGCGTTTTTCTGCCTTGGCAAAAGACAATGCCGGATGGGATTTTTTCTCTGCGCTCACCGGACCGCCTCAATCGTAACCTTAGTGGAGAGCCGCTTGAGCGCTGCTCAGGATTGCCACCGGAACTCGGTAGGGCGAGCAGCTGACGTAGTTGACACCCACATTGTTGAAGAACTCAATGGAGCGCGGATCTCCGCCGTGTTCGCCGCAAACGCCCACCTTCAAATTCGGCTTTCTGGCTCGACCTTTCTCTGCAGCCCATTGAATGAGTTGCCCTACGCCTTCCTGATCGACAACCGCGAACGGGTCGTCCGTAAGAATGTTCTCGCGTGCATAAACCTTGAGGAAAGGGGCGCTGTCATCGCGCGAAAATCCAAACGTGGTTTGTGTCAAATCATTCGTTCCGAAACTGAAGAAGTCTGCATGTTCGGCAATTTGATTTGCCGTCAGTGCAGCGCGCGGAACCTCGATCATCGTTCCGAAGGGAATGGCATCCTGCGATTCGCGCGCACCTTGGGAGTTCAATGCTGTTTTGTAGGTTTGGTGTGCCAATCCTTCAAGACGCGTCCGCAGCCATTTCAGTTCTTGAGCATGGCCCACCAACGGGATCATGACCTCAGGTTTGGCCTGCACGCCTTGCGCATGCAGATGAGCGGTCGCTTCAGCAATGGCAGAAACCTGCATTTCGTAAATCTCAGGGTGACTGATGCCCAATCGGCAGCCGCGATGTCCGAGCATCGGGTTGGCCTCATGCAATTGCGCCACGCGGCTTCTGATTTCGTCGACAGGCATTCCAATTTGGGTCGACAGGTTGTGCATGTCGCGTTCAGTTTGGGGCAGGAATTCATGCAGTGGCGGGTCGAGCAAGCGGATCGTGACTGGATAGCCTTCCATTGCCGTCAGAATATCGATGAAATCCTGTCTTTGGAAAGGCAGGAGTTTCGCGAGTGCGCGTGCTCTTTCCTGCTTACTCTGCGCGAGAATCATTTCGCGCACCACGGGCAGCCGTGCTTCATCAAAGAACATGTGTTCTGTGCGGCAGAGGCCGATACCTTCCGCGCCGAACTCGCGCGCAGCACGTGCATCACGCGGAGTGTCCGCATTGGCGCGTACATTCATTGAGCCAAGGTTTTTTGCCCATCCGAGAAAGGTTGAAAATTCAGGACTCAATTGCGCTTCGCGGGTGTTCACTTTGCCCAGCATCACTTCACCGGATGCGCCATCGAGGGTCAGCCAGTCTCCCTCAAAAACTTCAATTTTGCCGACTTTGAAATAGCGGTCTTTCAGCGAAATTTGAATGGCACCGCAACCGGCAATACAGCTCTTTCCCATTTGGCGTGCCACAACGGCAGCGTGCGAGGTCATGCCGCCGCGTGCAGTCAGGAACCCTTTCGAAACGTGCATCCCCCCGATGTCCTCGGGTGAAGTCTCGTCACGCACCAGAATCACCGATTCCCCGCGTGCCGCCCAAGCTTCTGCATCTTTAGAGTCGAAAACAACCCGACCGGAACATGCTCCGGGAGAGGCAGGAAGTCCTTTGGCAATCACTTGCCGATGTGCGCGCGGATCGAGTGTGGGATGAAGAAGCTTCTCAAGTTCTGCCGGTTTGACACGGACAATTGCCTCTTTCTTTTGAAGGAGTCCTTCATTCACCATATCGACTGCAGTTTTCAGGGCAGCTTGGGTGGTGCGCTTTGCATTTCTGGTCTGCAACAGCCACAGTTTTCCTTGCTGAACGGTGAATTCAATGTCCTGAACATCGCGGTAGTGGCGCTCGAGTGTGTGTCTGACTTCATTGAGCTGTTGATAAACCCCGGGCATTTCATTCTGCAGAAGCGCAAGGGGCTTGGGGGTGCGGATGCCGGCAACGACATCTTCGCCTTGGGCATTGATGAGATATTCCCCGTAAAAAACATTCTCGCCGGTCGAAGGGTCACGCGTGAAGCAAACTCCCGTCGCGCTTGAGTCGCCCATGTTGCCGAAGACCATGGCGCAGACGTTGACCGCAGTGCCCCAATCATTGGGAATATTATGAATCTCTCTGTACTTGTTGGCCCTGTTGCAGTTCCAGCTTCGAAACACGGCCGAGATGGCAGCCCACAGCTGTTGCTGCGGGTCCTGCGGAAACTCCTCACCGAGGGTTCTCAAATAAATCGCTTTGTAGTCTTCAACGAGGTGCTTCAAATCTTGGGCGTTCAATTCCGTGTCGTCCACAACACCTCGGTGCTGCTTCAGGTTCTCAAGGGCATCTTCAAGAATATGAGCGTCCAAGCCCTTCACCACGTTCGCAAACATTTGAATGAAGCGTCGGTAGCTGTCGTAGGCGAAGCGGGGGTTGTCTGTCTGACGGGCCAGCGCTTCGACAACGCTGTCGTTCAACCCCAGATTCAAAATTGTGTCCATCATGCCGGGCATCGAGACGCGCGCACCCGAGCGCACGCTCACGAGGAGCGGAGTTTCATTGCTGCCAAAGCGTGCTCCCATGGCGGTTTCCATTCTGGACAGGGCTTGGCTGACTTCCTCTTTCAGTCCGGCGGGGTAGGTTTCACCACCTCCAAGGAATTCCATGCAGACCCGCGTGGCAATGGTGAATCCGGCAGGCACAGGCAGACCAAGAGCTGTCATTTCAGCCAGATTCGCACCTTTTCCACCGAGCTCAGCTTTCATTTGTGCGTTGCCGTCAGCTTTGCCGTTTCCGAAGACGTAGACAAATGTCATGTGGGACCCCCTGCAGCATGGGACAATGTGGCGGGATAGCGTGAAACTCAGCAGTTCGATACAGGAAAAGGACCCAATTGTAAAATAGTCACTTAAATACCTCGAAACGGTCCGAGACTCTTGTTGACCCCCCATAGCCTCTGTGCTAGGTGGGCTCGGCTCAGGCAGTGTTCGGAGGTCAAAAGTTCCTTTCGACGCATGCTTCAGGTTCCCGATGCCCCGGCGGTGTACATCGCCACTGCCACGACTCGAAAGGTTATGCACCATGAAAGAAGCTATCCACCCGAAATACGCTCCCTGCGAAGTGTCCTGCGCCTGTGGCAACGTGTTCCAAACACGCAGCGTCAAGAGCGTTCTCAAAGTCGATATCTGCTCAAACTGCCATCCGTTCTTTACAGGCAAGCACAAGGTAGTCGACACCGCCGGCCGTATTGAACGCTTCAACCGTAAATACGCCAAGGCAGCCACTCCTGCGAAGTAAAACCTCGCAGGATGCCTTTCCCAGCTCCCTGAACTCATCCGCCTCACCTCTGCTCGAGAGGGTGTCCTGATGGCACTCGTTGATCAACTCGCGCGTCTTGAACGTCGTTTCCTTGAAATCGAAAATCTCTTGCAGCAGCCCGCGGTCTCATCGAACGCAGTCGAGTTCAGGCGGTTGAGCAAGGAACATTCTGAACTCAGCGAAACCATAGCGGCGTTCCGCTCATTCAAGTCCATTGAAAAGAGCATCATTGAAACGCGCGAGCTTCTCTCCGACTCCAATCCTGAGCTGGCCTCCTTGGCAACGGACGAACTTGCCGAACTCATGACGCAAAAGAGCCAAATGGAGCACGAGCTCCGCGTTTTGCTTCTGCCCAAAGATGCCAACGACAGTCGCAACGTTTTTCTTGAAATCCGTGCAGGTGCAGGCGGCGACGAGGCCGGCCTTTTCGCAGGTGAATTGTTTCGCATGTACAGCCGCTATTGCGAGCGGCGAGGCTTCCGCGTTGAGCTGATGTCGTTGAACGAAAATGAATTGGGCGGAGTCAAAGAGGTCATCGCTCTCGTTTCAGGTGAAAACGTTTATCGCACCCTCAAATACGAAAGTGGAGTGCATCGCGTGCAGCGTGTGCCGGCAACGGAAAGCCAAGGGCGAGTGCACACTTCGACTGTGACCGTGGCAGTCCTGCCGGAGGCGGAAGATGTTGAAGTGAGCATCAATGAATCCGAGCTTCGTGTGGACACCTATCGTGCTGGAGGTGCCGGAGGACAACACGTCAACCGCACGGATTCCGCCGTTCGGATCACGCATTTGCCGTCAGGGGTTGTGGTGGCTTGTCAGGATGAACGCTCCCAAATCAAAAACCGCTCCAAGGCAATGAAAATCCTTCAAGCCAAACTTTTTGAGATGGCTCAGATGGAGCAAGAAAAGGCTTTTGCAGCCGAAAGAAAATCACAGGTGGGGCGTGGTGATCGATCGGAACGCATTCGCACCTACAATTTCCCCCAAAGCCGAGTCACCGACCACAGAATCAATGTGACAACACATGCCATCCAAGATTTCATGGAGGGCGACATTGGTGATATGCTCGAACGTCTTTCTGCGTTCGATCAGGAGCAGCTCTTGAAGGAACAGGCCGAGCGAGAACTGGGGTAAATACAATGGAGAACTCTCACGTCTGGACTGTTCGGGATGTGCTGAATTGGACGTCGCAAAAATTCGCCGGTCTTGAGCTTCCCACCCCTCTTCTCGATGCACAGCTTCTCATTGGTTCAGTTTTGTCATTGTCCAAGGTACAAATTTACACTCAGTTGGATCGGCCACTCATTCCTCTCGAAAGGGCCCAATTGCGGGAACTCGTGCGTCGGAGGCTTTTGGGCGAGCCTGTTGCTTATCTCTTGAATCAAAAGAGCTGGCACAATTTGGATCTGTTTGTGGACAAACGTGTGCTTGTGCCTCGTCCGGAAACGGAAACGCTTCTCGATGTGGTGCTGGCCATCTCGCGCAGCAGTTCGCAGAAGCCAAATCGTATTCTCGACCTTTGCACTGGTTCAGGGTGTCTGGCGATTGCTTTGGCCAAATCTTTTCCCGAAGCGCAAGTTGATGCTGTCGACGTGTCCGCCGAGGCGCTTGAAATTGCCAAGCTCAATGCGACTCGGAATGAAGTCTCAAATGTTGTCTTTCATCAGGGTGACGCCACGTCTGCTGATTTTCTTACGAGTTTGAGGTCTGATTCTGAGTTTGAATTTGTGGTCAGTAATCCTCCTTACGTCTCTGAGGCGGAGTGGCTCGAATGTGATCCCTCCGTCAGAGATTTCGAGCCCAAATTGGCGCTCGTGGGTGGCCAGAGAGGATGGGATATGCCCGCGCAATTGCTCAATGCATTGACGGCAGCTGGCATTCTCAGCCACGCAAAGATTGTCGGCTTGGAGTTGGGTGTGACGCACCCCTCGGTTTTGGCAGAGACGCTTTTGCCTGAGTTGACCCCTGAATGGTGCGCGCAGCCTTGGACTGAGTTCTCTTGTCAGCGTCCTGCTTGGGAGTTTCCGACCCAGCAGTGGTTTGCTGTACGCGACTATGCTCAGCAGAGTCGTTTTCTTTTCCTGAGGCGTGCCTGACGGGAAGCGACCGTGTCTTCGGCCTTTCAATGAGACTTTCCATTTTTTTTGCTGGAGGCTTCCACAAGGTGGGCGATCTCGATGCCAATTTCATGAAATCGATTTTTGCTCAGCTTTGTCAGCTCTGCACCGGAGTGCATCAGTTGAGTTGACGTGATGACAAATGAGTCTTTGATCCCCAAAGAGCTCAGGAGTGTATTCGTGTCGCCGCTGATCTTGCCGAAAACTCCCGCAATACGAACCCCTTGTTCTTGCGCAATCTTGGAAACAATTGCTGGGGCTTTTCCGGCAGTCGTCTGAGAATCCAGACATCCTTCGCCGCAAACAGCCAAATCTGCACCGTGAAAACTTTGTGCCAATGCAGCCATCCGGGCGATTCTTGAGGCGCCCAGCTCCATCGAGAAATTCGGGAAAATCGTGGCAAGTCCCAAGCACAGCCCGCCGCCTGCGCCCATGAATGGGCTTTCGAGTGAAGGGATGAAGGGATTGTTCTTCTGGAGGTGTGACCAAAAGATTTTGATTGCCTGTTGGATCTCGGGGATCTGCTCCGAAGTGACCCCCTTCTGCGGCAAAAAGTCAGCCAGAGAAGGAACGCTTCCGAAAGCGGCTGCATTCACATCACAGAGGGCCACGATTTTGGTTTTGAGCATGTATTCAGGCAAAGAAGACCGCGTCACCACGTTGATTCTCTTTGCGTTGC
>JBEGJP010000183.1:0-4166 GCA_041184525.1 Pseudomonadota bacterium
GAAGAATCCTGCATTGAAATACGAGAACAACATTGAAGGCCGCGCATCGGGTGCCGAAATTCTGGTGCGGAAAACGCGCAAAGGCCGTTGGAACGGTTGGTTCAGTTACGGATGGAGCCGTTCTGAAAGAAAGGATCCTGCGCTGCTCGTCTGGAGACCTTTCAACTTTGATCGCCCTCACGCTGTGAATGTGGTGGGGAGCTACCGCATCACTGGACAGTGGGAAGTGAGCGGACGCTGGCAGTATCTGAGCGGTGGCCCCTACAACAAGATCTCCGGTGGTGTCTTCAATCAGAACACAGGGCGTTACCGTCCGGTGACATCCGATCCGGCACCCATCATCAATGTCAACGATGGACGCAATCCGGCCTTTGCTCAACTCGATGTGCGAACCGACTATGATTTTCGGATGGACGACTGGACTCTCTCGGCCTACGTTGAGCTTCAAAACGCAACAAACAGACAGAATGTGCAGGGCTTCCGTTATTCGCCGGATTACAGCAGCCGCGAGGAGATTATGGGCACACCCCTGATACCTTCGTTTGGCATCAAAGCCGTTTTTTGAGGAGTTTGAGATGAATCTCCGCCGAAAAAAATCAGTATCCTTCCGAGCCGTTTTTTTGTCAGTCCCTTTCGCTTTGAGTCTCTTCGCTGCGTCAGGCTGTCGTCCGTCACGCAATTTTTATGTCATCGAAGAAATTCGCGTTCCCGCGCTGCAAGTGCTCCAAAAGGTCGACACTCCGCCTGCAGACGGACATTGTTTTGAATACGCGGGTGAGTCGGTTTGCCAGCAGTACCCGCTCCGTCCGGGGAAAAAGTACTATCTTCGGATGCTCGCTTTGGCACCTCAAGGAAGTCAGCCGGCACAATTGAAATTCACGCGGCTGCAACGCGCACAACTGAAAACAACGCTGACCCGTGAATCATCGTGCGAGTCTGTCGTCGATGCGCTCCGAAGGCAGCAGTTTGTCGATGTTCCATTGAGCTCAGTGGGTTTGGATGAAGCTCCAATGACTGCTGTCGTGAAGCAGGATTCCCCGATGCGGGTGGAAGAGCACAGTGTTTCGTTCACATCGCCTGAACGCGACGCATTGGACGGCGGTTTCTTCAGCTCCGGATTCCTGCCTCTCTTTCGCTTGGAATATACGGCAACGTCCGGCGCTCTGCGTGAGGACAAAGGTGCATTCACATTTTCTATTGTCCCTGAAATACAGAACTCAGGATTTCAGGATTTACCGAAATGTTTCGCCGGTGCCCTGCAGGGTACGCTCTCTCCTGTGGACAACAAGCCACCTGTCATCTCACAGATCGCGCCCGCAACGGGGCAGCAGGTCGACGGCGCATCGGCCCCATTGGAAATCAAACTGTCTGGAAACGACACCGATGCAGACGCCAAGCAGAGGATCCAGTGGTACGTGAGCCGCGGAGAGCTCGAGAATCAGCGGGCTGCTGCGACAAAACTCGAATTTTCGGGGGCTGAGCCATTGACAGCGGTTGGCATTGTGCGGGATTTGCAGGGGGGCGTTGATTTTGCTTTCACCACATTTTCTCGCAAACCTTGAATGAGGCCAATCATGGAACTTGCTTTTTTGAATCCCGAACAGGCGGCGCGCACCATCGATGTCACTTCGATTGAGAATGCCTTGGTCGATTTGCTTGTGCGGGCTGAAGAAAGCGACCTGCACGAATTGGGAATGAAAAAAGGCCACATGCAGTTGGTTGAAGGCGCTCTTCAGGCCAAAATTCTCGCCAACTTGGGCAAACTCACCGCAGAAGTCGAATTGGGCGGGAGCGCTGCCAATGCTCTCCGCGCCATGGCACTGGTCGGGGCGGAAGTGAGCTACAGTTCTTGCGTGGCCCGCGATATGTACGGCGATTCCTTTTCAGCGCGGCTCGAAGAATTGAGCATCCGCAATCGCTTGGCTGTTGTCGAGGGCAGCACAGGAACGTGTTTGGTTGTCGTCACACCCGATGGTGAGCGCACTCTCAACACGCATTTGGGTGCCTGCCGCAGCTATCACAAAGGGTTTGTGCCCGAGCAGGATATCAAAAACAGCAAAATCTTTTTCACCACCGGTTATGTCTGGGACACGCCCGAGCAGGTCGAGGCTATTGAGCATGCTCTCGAAGTGGCGCGCAAAAACAACGTCAAGGTCGCATTAGATGTGGCTGATCCTTTTGTCGTTGCACGCAGTCAGAACCGCTTCCGCGAATTGTTTCGTTCCACCGTCTCCCTCGTGTTTGCCAACGCACAGGAAGCCGAAATGCTTGTGGGCAGCACGGGTGAAAAGGCAGCCCGCACATTGGGTGAACAAGTCGAGCTGGCTGTTGTGAAAGACGGCGCGCGCGGCGCGTGGGTCTGTCATCAAGGTAAAACACTTCATATCCCGACACGCGATGTGAAGGTGGTCGACACTACGGGGGCCGGCGATCTCTTTGCCGGCGGATTCCTGCTGGGTTTGGTGCGCGGCAAATCGTTGTCCACGTGCGGAAAACTGGGAACTCTTCTCGCAAGTGACACCGTCACACACATGGGTGTCCGGTTGACGCGCGGTATTGAAGCCGAGGCGCGGGCTCTTCTCTCCGGCGTTTGATTGATGGCTCCAGTGCGAATCACCGGAGTCTGAATCAACGATCGTAAATGCCGCTTTTCAGAATTTCAGCCTGAATTTCGGGGAACACAAACACAATATCAGCTTTTTGTTTCAATGCAGTTCTGATCAGACTGCTCGAGAGCGCGGCGACTTGATTCTGAGTCACTCCGCGCATCCAATTCACCTCACCGATTTTCGGATCATCGAGCGCAGGCAGCATGGTGACTCCGCCTTCATGCGGAGCAGGGTGGGGAACAATTGTGAATTCCTGCGCGTTGGGACGCGGGCTCACAAAGCAATGGGTGGATGCAAGAAGCTGTTCGCCGTTCATGGTGCCTGTCGTGGGATCACGCCACGAAGGTATGCCGATGAAGGAATCCCAACCCAGCACCAACGAGAAAGTCACGTCCGGATTCTGTCGTTTGAGTTCGGTCACCAGCCAACAGGTGCCGCGGTAGGCAGGCTGTTGGAGTTCAAAATCGCTCACACGGAGCTTGTTGCGCAGCACCTCAGGACAGAGCTGGACTGCGGCTTGCAGCCATTCCAGACGGCGCTTTCCGTCGGCGATGAGTGATTTGTCCCAACGGCTGGGAGAGGGAACGAGCCAGATTTCATCCAAACCCGCAGTTTGTAGGGCGTTCTGTGCCAACAATAAGTGGCCAAAATGGGGAGGATCGAAAGCGGCTCCTAAGAGACCTATTTTTTTCTTCTTTTTCTCGTTTGCCGGCATCTGTTGTCATCCTGTTTTGAGTTTTAAGAGGTACAACCTCTGTCTAAAAATTCGACGCTGCTCAGCAGGCCGACAGACCTTTTCCTCTCTGCTCCACTTCACGGATGAGAATAACACTCGAGAATCTTATTAAAAAACAGAGTCAAGTCTTTTTTGGCACAGGAAATGCTGCACCTCAATCAAACGCAAGGCATGAGGTGATGTATGAAAGCGTTTTGGACATTCAGAACTGTGGTGATGGGCTTGGCTCTGTGGGCAACCCAGACGGCGTTTGGCTACGAACTTTCCCATGATTATTACAACCGCTTCAGAACCCCGTACCGTAACAATGTGTACCTGTCACAACAGGTCACCGCGGCGCGGAGTGACATCAGTCTGGATGGCAAATCCAACGATCGGTTCGACGGCTACGGCTTGCAGTTGAGTGCGGGCATGGAGCACATGCGCTTCATTCAAACCGGAGCTTTCTTCTCAACGACTCAACTCACGCATGCGGATGTCGCTTCGAGTGAAGCTCGTATGTTGGAAACCGGTTGTGAAGCCAAAATGGTGATGAGCACACCTGTCGCCAATGTTGTCGTGGGTGCAGCGGGCGTATTGGCGCGCGGCAACATTCAAAAAGATGAAGAGCGAATGTCTCTTTCGGGATCAGGAGTCCGTGGTGTGTTTGAACTGAATCAATACGCATCCAGTCAGGTTTCGCTGATGTTGGGCGTTTCACACACAGTCATGAATTTTTCCGGAAAGAACAGCAAAGGCTTGAACGTCAAGCCCGCCGCTGCGACGACGCGCGTCGGCGCAGGTTTGACAGTTTGGCTGTGAGTTGAGGACAGTCCGTTCAC
>JBEGJP010000184.1:0-3156 GCA_041184525.1 Pseudomonadota bacterium
AAAAAGACAAAGAACCAAATCTGCCCAAGCGCCCTGCCGGCACCGTGCCTTCGCCTGTGAGCCGTTTCCTTTGGGAAGCGAAATGCGAAGTTGCTCTGTCCAATCTGGGGATCTTCAGCAAGCGCTCCTCGGGTCCGGCTTCAGAGCCAAATCCTGCAGCGCTCAAAGCATTCGACCGCGCGAATCGGACGGGTGATTTGTCTGCTTTGGCTCAAATGGCATCAGAACTTCTCGGTCGAAGTGTTTCTCCCGCCGAGATGGTTTCCGACGCCTCAGTTCCCAGCAAGACTTCACTCAACTCCGCAGACGACCTCGCACGTTTTTCATCAGGCGTTCGTTCTGCTCTCGAACTCGGCCACAATCTCAAAAATCTGGTGGAAAACCGGACCAGTCAATTTGAGAAAATGTTCAGCGGTGAGTCCGCCGACGCAGCGATCAAGCGCATTGGCACGAAGGAAAACTTCTTCAAGGCGCGCTTGGACTGTGTGAAACAGTTCAGTCCGAATGCAGAATTGGGAATGGCCGAGAGCGGTTCTCCGGCAATCACATCTGATTTGGTGAACTCTCCCGAGGCAGGTGCGTTGGCTCTGGTGCGTTCGGTTGTTGTTCATGAACTCGGACATGTGTTTGGACTGCGTCACAACTTTATTGCGTCCACAACACCCGCAGTACTCGCTGACGACGCCAAACCACCAGTTGCAGTGGATGCCTTCACGGACTCCGTTATGGACTACAACGACTACGGCATCGATATGGGTGCCGGAGCAATGAAGGACTATGCGTCTGCTGACGGTGCCGCAGGACTTCCCACATTTGGTACCTACGACGTCCTCGCTCTGGCATCGATTTACATGCAGCCCAGCGACGGAATGAAGCTCAAAACACCGACGGAGTTTTGCACCGACCGCAATGTCGGGCCGCTCGGCAATTGTCAGCGTTTTGATTACGGCAAAGACTTCAACGAATATTCACTCCATCGTGCCAACCTGATGCTCCAGCGCTTGCGCTTCGCCAATCCGCTCGATGGTGTGCTCGATCCGCGTGCTCCTGCTGCTTATGCGCAGCTTGTGAAGAGCTACGGACAGGAGATGGGCAAACTGACTGCATTGTGGGCCTTGGCTCAGTCTGCAGCTCATGACTCGACCGATCATGGCTCGCGGCAGAAGCTTCTTCAGCTTTCGGAACTGGCCTTCCGAGGACAGGGCGCCCGACAAGAATTCTTGGCGCAATTCAAATCAAAGTATGGCGCAGAGCCTGTGGGAGTCATGGGCACGCTCGCACTCTCACCGTCGTTTTTTGCGAGCCCTGAGTACGGAGCCGTGATTTCTGAGCTCGTACGCAAGGATCTCGAAGTCAACCTGATGGCCGTGGTGCGCCTGCTGCAGGGTCGCGCGCGGAAAGCCGGATCTGACGCCGCTTACACCGGAGTTGTCTACAATTTCGCCGATTCAGGTTCGAAGTCTTCTTACTTGGATGAACTGGTGGAGTATTTTGCACAGCAGGTCGTGCTGCCCCAAGGCGCTGCTGCTCCGTTCGAATTTTTTGATGACGGCCAGAGGAAAGATGCTGCACAAGCGACTCTCGACGGTAAGCCCTTTGTCTTCAATTTGGCCGCACCGTTTTTCAATCACCGATCGCATGTGATTGCTGTTCCGAACGTCAGTATCGATGGTCCGGCTCCCGGTTCCAGAAAAACAGTGACACTGGTCATCGGCGGACAAAAATCAATCGAAGATATGTTGGTTTCGGTTTCGGCATTGGGCGTTCTTGCAGGTGACAACCCTGAGCACCCTGCGCTGGCGCGGTTGTCTGAACAGGCCTTGGTGTTGAAGAGTTTGTTGCAGGGCGACCCATGTCCAGTCCCGAGCAATGAGGGCCCCGCAGGAGCTTTGGGTGCGAGCGGCGCTGATGCTGCGGTTCATTCGGCATTGTGCGAGGTCGTGAAGCCCGAAGTACGTGCGCCGGCAGCAATCATCCTCAATTCGATTCTGGCTGCGGGTCAGGGAGCATTGCCGACAACAACGGTGGCTTCGGAAGAAGCAGGTTTCTGACCGGAACCGCTTGCGGGGGGAGAATCGGGGGTCAGTGCAACGACTTCAAGACCGACGACTCCCACCGAAACCTGCGCCAAATCGGGGTGACCGGCCCTGAGGGTCGGCACCACTGAGCGTGACAAACTCAGAGCGGGCACATGGATTGCGAACTGAAGCTTCGCAAGACCTTCCCAGACGCAAACCACATCTCTCGGACAGCGCGAATCCTCTAAAATCTTTTCGAATGTGACGTCCACTTGCTGGCCGTTGACCTCAAAGCGCACCGTGGAGCCGAGGGGGATCTTCTTTGTTGTGCCGCCGCGGAGGGGTGCATAGGGGATGCTGTTTTGACTGGAGGTTGCGGCAGGCGTTGAGTTGGCCTGTGAGGGATTGCTTTGACCAATCGCGAGTTGTCTGGGGTTCAGATCGTCTGCGGGTGCTGCGGGAGAGGATTCGCTTTCAACGCTTTTACCGAAGCTGAAAAATCGGCTTTTACAACCAGCAAGAAGGCAGGCCGCCGCGAGAGTCGCCCTCAAATGAGAGGTCCTGACACCGAAAAAGCTGATTCGTCTGAGGTCATTTTTCGGACGGAGTGTGGTGTTCATCGGGCTGCCTCCCCTGAGACTTGCTGAAAGTTGTGTTCTTCATAAATCATAAGCCAAAGGCGGGCGTCGAAACTGTCTGTGGCACGGAGGGGTTGGCGGAGTTCATCAATATCCCAGCCTTGCGCACGCAGCTCTTCGACAAATCGCTCCAAATACTGCTTTTCACGGGCAAACTCGTTTTCGCGCACTTCGATATTGAACGTCAGGCAGCGTCGTCCGCGCTCTCCTGTTGTGCCGATGTAGCGGACGAGAAAATGAGCATTTCCGGCGTGAGATTCCAAAAATTTCTCACGCAATTTCTGCTCGATTTCATCCAACTCCCATGACGAAGACTGTGCAGACACCTCGGACTCCATCTTTCTGAGACTTCCTTTGAGTCTATCATTTCAGCACAATGTCTCAAATCGGATGCAAAACGTCACAGGGGAAGGGTGTCACAAAAAGGGCATCTTTTGGGGTGAGTTTTATTCACGATTTGACGGTGTTTCCTTGACTTGTGGATTGGCCTGAGTTCAAGT
>JBEGJP010000185.1:0-14314 GCA_041184525.1 Pseudomonadota bacterium
TCGGTTTCGACAATTTTCTGGGATTTAAGGAAAGAATCGAAGCGGTGACGCCCAAAGACGTTTCCGAGTCGGTGCACGAGCTTCTCAAGAAAGAAGGTGCCTGCCTTGCCATTGTTGGCCCCGAAGGAACTTGGGTACCTGAACCCGATGATGCTCTTCTGGCGTCATGGCAACTCGGATGACGGTTCCACTCAACGTGTCAGCGCTGTAAAAGAATTCAAACACGGCTTTAAATAAGACTGTGATTAAGGCAGACGCGTCGAAAGAGAGATGGCCACTGAACTGAGAGGTGGCAATACGGCACGAGCGTAACCGTCGCTGACTTCCACCTGTTGTCCGACGCAGTTGCCCTCAGTTTTGGATTTCCCGCCATCGGTCAAACTGCAATAGGAGCCCGCGGGCAGCGCTGTCGGAACGCTCACGGAAGACGGTTTCCCGTCAATGTTCATCGCGAACCAACCTTTTTCACCACGAGAAAAAGCAATTTGCCGGCCAGAAGAACTGCTCCACCAACGGTTCATCGCCGTGCCTTCTACAGTTTTGCGGAACCCGACAAGCTGCAACAGTGCCGGTTCACGATGTTCACAGACCCACAGCCCTTTGCCGCAGCGGGAACTGCCCTCCTCGGTGTAAACCGGAAGAGTTCCTCCTGACGGCGTCGATGGCGGGCCTTCAGAATCGTTCACGAAATCGTAACTGCTCATGAGCCCGACAATTCCGTAGTTGGCCGCGAGAAGAAATTGATTGGCCAGAGAATGAAGCGCGCCATCTCGGTAAGTGAGAACCCAACCACCCCCGCCGTGGCCGCGCTGGTTGTCGTGGTTGTCAGTGAAGACCACGGCTTTGTTGGATGGCAAGAAGCCCCAGTCTTCGCCAAATGTTTCCAGCACAGAGAGGTCACCACGGCGAAAAACAGCAGCCAATGCAAGGCCTGCTTTGAACTCGGTCACCGATCCCGCCTGAGTGTATTCGGCTGAAGAGATGGGCTCGCCGCCCTGATCGATGACTTCCTGAAAAACGAACACAGGCTTCTCGAGCTTTTGCACGATCGCCGCCACATCGCCCGCCGGCATGTGCTTTGCCGCATCGATACGAAAACCGCCGATGCCGAGGCGAATTTGATCGTTCAGATACTCTGCGACGCGAGAACGCACGCTTTCTGACGACGTGTTGAGATCGGCCAAACCCAGAAGTTCGCAATTCTGAACTTCCCAACGATCGCCGAAATTGCGAATGACGCTGTCGTTGTAACGGCCGCAATGATGAAAATCATAGAAAGAATACAAGCTGGGATAGTTGTAGCGGGAATACGAACTCCCTGCCCAACCGGTTTCGCTTTGGTTCACTGGGAGTGTCTGCGCCATATGATTGATCACGGCGTCAGAAATGACCTCGACACCCGCAGCGCGGCAGCGCTGCACCATATTTTCCAGCTCAGCGCGGGAACCGCCTCGGCTCTCGAGCTTATAGCTCACAGGCTGGTAGCGCTGGAACCAAGGACTCCCCGGCATCAGGCGGTGTTCTTGCGGCGGAGAAATCTGAACGGCATCGATGCCCGCAGGCCCAAGCACAGTTTCACATTCGAGCGCGATGTCCTGCCATCTCCACTCAAAGAGATGAACGTATGATGAAACGGCGGGTGCTGTGACACGGACGCGTGCCAAAGGCGAACGCTCGAAGATTCTGGAATTCGAATCGGGAACGCGGTCTGAATTCAGAGAACAGGCCGATGCAAGAATCAGAGGAATCAGACATCCGAGCATCTGTGCAGTGATGTATGAGAGCCGCTTGTTCAACAAAACCTGTTCTCCCAACCTGCATCCAAGGAAGACAATTGTGAGGGGGACACTAGCCTAACTTTGGTCCGTCGGCCAGCCGGAGTTCAAAAAAAATTTTCAAAATCGTCAAGTGACTATTTTCTTTGTCTTTATTGTGACATGAAATCAACAAAACTGTCGTTCCATGAGAGGCCTTCCGCAGGCAGAGCCTCGCTTCGATAGGACCAGTCACACCTTTCCTGAGCATTCCACGTTCTCTGGCGGCGCACATACTGCCAAGACAGTGTCTCCAATCGGGAGGTGAGTTCCTCTTCACAACGGCGACTCACCTCCAATGGCAATTCCGCCGCACCCGAACCCTCTGATGCGACCACGGAGGCACTCCCAAGGGAGTCGAGCCATTGCCAGATCTCAGGGTAACCAATGGCCCGCATCGACTGCACCGCCCTCAAACCTTGCCCCCAGCGCACTCTCAGGGCCAACACCTCTTGCACCCAACCTTGAGAGAACATCTGTGCGAGTCTCAATGAGATGCGCTGGCGCAAAAGTTCGTCCGAGACGTCCACTTGCACGACAAACGCATTGCCCACGAGCTCCTGCCGCGACAGAGGCGCACTTTTCGTGAAGACGGAGGCAGGAGAAACCCCCTCGGGCAATTGAAGAACGACTTCCAGAGCACGCTCAATGCGGGTTTTGTCGTTGGGGTGAAGTTGGGCAGCACGTTCGGGCGCCAACGCTGCCAACCAACGGTGGAGCTCGGGCCACCCCCACTCTTGCGCACTCCGGCGAAAGAGTTCCCTCAAGGCATCATTGCGCGGTGGGAGGGGGTCGAGACCATACAAAACGGCACGCAAATAAAGTCCGCTCCCACCCACGCACACCGGAATATGACCTCGGGCCTCAATCTGCCGACACGTTTCCCAAACAAATGCGGCATAGCGCGCCGCATCCATCGATTCATCAGGCTCGAGAATATCTAGACCGTGATAATGATAACGACGCACTTCCATTGCGGTCGGCTTGGCTGTCCCGATGCTCATCCCCCGATAGAACTGGAAGGCATCCAAATTCACGAGTTCAGCACCCCGACCCTTCGCCTCAAGCGACTCCGCAAGCCGATGTGCGAGAGCCGTCTTTCCCGACGCAGTCGGACCGATCACAAAAACAGCTTTGCCAAACTGTCGCATCAGGAGATCCTCACACGCGTGCAAACCACTGGGCGACATCTTTCTCCGTCCAACGGCGCCACACGGGTCGACCATGCGGGCAGTGGGCAAAGAAATCGACTTCCGTGCCACGCAACAACAACCTGCGCACCATTTCCGGATTCATCGGGTCGCCGCTGCGCACGGCGGTGTGACAGGCCACAGTGGCCAAATGCAAATGAAAAATTTCCTTCCGGCTCAAGTTGGCAGGCCTCACGCCGGCATCGAGCCACTCCTGACTCATCCGGCGAGCCTGCACAACCAAGGGATGAGCATCGGATTGAACGAATCCTTTCACAGCCAACAAACGCGAGACAATCTCATCAAAGAGCTGCGCAGCTTTTTGGGTTTCCACCTGCGTGGGGAGCGAGTGCAGAGCAACGTTCTTCTGTGCAAGCACTTCCACTTCAAATCCAAGGTGCAGCAGATTCTTTTCCTCATCCCGCAGCACCTCCGCAACCGAAGCAGGAACGGGTACCATCAAAGGGGCCAACAGTGACTGGCGTGCCAAACCGTTTTCACCCTCGATTTGAAGACACAGTTCCTCAAATAGAATCCGTTCATGAAACGCATGCTGATCGACGACAAGAAGGTCAGCATCGGCTTCAAAGAGAAGGTAACAATTTTTGAACTGCCCTAAGTACGCGGCGCGCGAAAGCGGGTGTGGGGAAGCGCCTGCCGTGTCACTCATTGCAGAAACGAGTGTTTGAGGTGCAGAACCTGCAAATTCGAATTCCGACTGGCGAGGAGACGACGCTGCGCCACGTGAGGGCGGAACAGACGATGACTCACGCGATAAAGAAGGGGAGGAAGGCCCCGAGACCGACGCGGATGGAAATGCAGCTCCGGATGAGGGCGAGCGGGCAAAACTGAATGAAGAAGTCTCCATATTCCGCTCGAGTGGTGTTTCCAAAGGAGAGGATCGCAATTCACTGCGCACTTCCGGAGAAACGCGCACAATGGTTTCTCGCGTTGGCAAGGTGCTCAGCATTTGGTTCTGGGTTTTTCTGCGCAAATCAGCTTGCAATGCAATCGTCACCAGATCCTGAACAAGCGCAGGGTCGGTGAATCGGATTTCTGTTTTGTTGGGATGAGCATTGACATCGACCAACGCAGGATCGAGCGTCACGAACAAGACGCACGAGGGAACAAGCCCCTTCATCACAAGCCCTGTGTAGCCGGAGAGAACCCCGTTGCGGACGATGCGGTCTTTCACCAAGCGTCCGTTGACAAACGTCATGAAGTGACGAGGCACAGGACGCGCCAGATCGGGTTTCTGCACAAAACCTTCGAGCCGAAAATTCCCTTTCTCGTATTGAACGGGAACAAATTCAGCTTCTTCGCCACCCAACATGGCACGGAAACGCTCGCCCAAAGACTGTGCCGGTGCAAAATTCAAAACCTCACGCCCATTGTGACTCAATCTCAGCCCGACACGATAATATGCCAAGGCCATCGATTGAACGATCTCGAGCACATGCCCCAGCTCGGTTCCGGTGGCGCGGAGAAACTTTCGCCGCGCCGGAACATGAACAAAAAGATCGCG
The DNA here is from genome assembly GCA_041184525.1 of Pseudomonadota bacterium. GTDB lineage: Bacteria > Bdellovibrionota_B > Oligoflexia > Silvanigrellales > Silvanigrellaceae > RFOM01. The sequence continues at coordinate 4,530 of JBEGJP010000185.1, forward strand.
AACAAGAATTTCCGTGCCGGCCGACATGCCGCAGGGCTTGGCCTCTTGCGCCAGCCCTTCACGTACGTTGATTTCAACCCCCGTGGCATCCTCATTGCGCCGCGTTCGGAGTGTGAAATCGGAGACGGATGCAATGCTGGGGAGCGCCTCACCGCGAAAACCGAAGGTCGCCAATTGGTGCAAATCTTCAAACGAAGACAGTTTACTTGTCGCATGCCTTTCGAGAGACATGCGGGCATCGTCGGGAGCCATGCCGCAACCATTGTCGACGATGCGAATGAGTTGCCGTCCACCGTCGAGAAGCTCGATTTCAACTTCCTGAGCCTGTGCGTCGATCGCATTTTCAAGAAGCTCTTTGACAACACTCGCGGGCCGCTCCACGACTTCACCTGCTTTGATCTGATTGATCACGTGGTCGGGAAGTCTTTGTACAATTGCCATGACACACCTCAACTTGCGGGACGCTGTCGGTTTGATAGCCTGTTGGCACTGGAAACTGAAGTCCCCCCATGGAAGGAGTGACCCCCGCATGACTCACGCAAACGGAACTTCACCCTATCTCACCAAACCGTGGATCCCTGCCTACGCCAAGGGCGTCCGCTCCGAGATTCCCAACATTCCGTATGAGAACATCGGAGCGCTGATCTCCAGTTCAGCCCAACGCTTTGCCGGCAAAACAGCCTATGTCACCTGCCTCCCCAACGGCATGCAGGGTCAGGTGACGTTCTCCGAAGTGGAGAACTACTCCAATCAATTTGCTGCATTTCTCATCAAAGAGCTTCAACTCCAAAAGGGCGACCGCGTCGCTATCCAAATGCCCAACTGCATCAGCTACCCGATTGCCCTGTTCGGCATTCTCAAAGCGGGCTGTGTGGTGGTGAACGTGAACCCGCTCTATACCGACCGCGAAATGGAACATGCCTTCAACGACAGCGGCGCCACTGTGCTGGTCATCATTGACATGTTTGCCGACAAACTCCCAAGGGTTCTGCCCAAAACCGGCATCAAGCACGTCATTACCGTGAGCCTTGCGGATTTCTTTCCGCTCCCGCTTAAAATGCTGATCAAAACACTGCTCAAATTGAAAAAACAAGTGCCGCCCTGCACCGTCCCGCACCTGCCATTTCCACAGGCTCTTGCAGCGGGGCACACACGCTTGTCACAGACGGAAACCGCTTGGGCGCGTGCCGGCACACAGGGACAAAAGGCATTCACGTTACCGAACGTCACACTCGATGATCTCGCAGCTTTGCAATACACAGGCGGTACTACGGGTGTCAGCAAAGGAGCGATGCTCACGCACCGCAACCTTCTGTCGAACGTCTATCAAATTCTTGAATTCGCAAAAACGACCATCACAACAGCCGAAGAAACCATCATCACCGCGCTGCCGCTTTATCACATTTTTGCGTTTACGGTGAATTGCCTTTCCTTCTTTGAAGAAGGTGCGACGAACATCCTGATCCCGAGCCCTCGCCCGATGAGCAATCTGAAGAAGCCGTTCGGCAAGCACCAGATCACGTGGATGACGGGCGTCAACACCCTCTTCAATGCCCTGCTCAATGAATCTTGGTTCAGCCAAAACCCGCCCAAGAAAATGAAAATGGCGATTGCCGGTGGTGCGGCATTGCTGTCGTCCACCGCTGACCGTTGGGCGAAAACTGTCGGCACTCCTGTCATTGAGGGTTACGGACTGACAGAGAGCAGCCCTGTGCTCACGTTCAATCCGATTGGTGCGAAAGTGAAAAAGGACTGTATCGGCGTTCCGATGCCCTCCACAGAAATCCGACTTGTGGATGACAACGGCAATGATGTTGCACTTGGCGAGCCGGGTGAACTGATTGCGCGCGGTCCGCAAATCATGGCCGGTTATTGGAAGCGTCCTGAGGAAACTGCGAAAACCATCAAAGACGGATGGCTCTACACAGGCGACGTTGCGGTCATGGATGCGGATGGTTTTTTCAAGATTGTGGACCGCAAGAAGGACATGATTCTTGTGTCGGGTTTCAATGTGTACCCGAACGAAGTCGAGGACTGCATCGCCAAGCACCCCGATGTCGTTGAAGTGGCTGTCATAGGAATTCCCGATGCTCAATCCGGTGAGGCTGTGAAGGCGTACGTTGTGCCGCGGACTCCGAACCTGACACAAGATGCCCTGCGCAATCACTGCAAAGAAATGCTCACAGCCTACAAAGTGCCGCGCGTGGTTGAGTTCCGCAAAGAACTTCCCAAAACTCCGATCGGCAAAATCCTGCGCAAAGACCTCCGCGCTGAATTCCTCGCACAACAAAAGAACGGCTGATCACCATGCTCCATCGGTTCCAAGCGCACGGCTTTCTCCTCGCAGAACACAGCGTTTACGAAAGCCTTGCGCAGGAACTGATTGAAAGCGCCCTTTCCGGCTCACACCAGCGCTGGAACGTGGTTTGCGAGCGCAAAGAAGACCTTGTTTCCATCCGAACGCAAATCTTCAGTTTGTTGAAAAATAAATATGAGCTGGCGTTTCCTGAGGAAGAGCTGCAGGCTTGGGCTGGCCTGAGCCTGTACACTCCCGACACCCTTGTGCGCAATTTTGCTCTGACGCTCTCTCACAACACGGCAAAACAACTCGGCGACGAAGCCTACCGGCTGCTGCGGTCTCCCTTTTTGGATATCGTTGAACAAGAGCGTCTCACGCGCCTTCTTCTGCTCCAGTTGGGCTACGCCGGCAGTGATGTTGCGCCTTTGGCGAAACAAATTCTCACCCTATCCGACACGGAGCTTCCGCCCGACGAAAGTTTTTTCTCCCTTCTGATGGAAGTGCAAAAAACGGAGGGAACGCTCAAAGCCGTCACCGACATCCCTGATCTTTCATTGCGCACCATCTGCGTGGCCTATCAGCTTCTTCAGCAAATCAACTCCCATTTCTGCCGTCTGCAATCGTGTGTCGGGGAATATCTTCAACCGCATTTCAGACAGCATTTGCGTGCCACCTTAAGCAGTGACAAGAACTACCAAAATTTCCTGTTTCCGAAGAAATTTCTCAGCGATCCCTTTCTCTGGATTGGCGCACCGGAATACATCAAAGAATCAAAAAACAAATCTGACCAACAGCAGACATACCGCCCCGGAAATTTTCAGGCCGCATGGATTGATTCCTTGCGTGACGTGATTTTCGAAAGTCGGACCATTTTCCAGACGCACACGGCAGAGATCCAGCCAAGCAAAACGTGGTGGGCACAAACTCTCATTTCAAGTGATTCCGCTGCCGCAGGTGAACCGTCTGCGCTCATCCATGTCATGGGATCGCAGGCCGCTCTCGAACAACAAATCGACACGCTTGCCGAGGCGAGTGACGCTCAGACGATTCTTCTCATGGGTGACATCAATTCACGCTTGTGGAATGTGTCCCGCTCGGATGGATCCGGCATTCATGCACTCTCACCTGCTGACTTCGCACAGCACTGGAACAACGTCGCAAACGTGCAGGATGACCCTTCGGAACCGCAATCCGCCGATCCGTGGGAACACCCTGCAGCAGAACGCGTCCGAACTCTGCACAGTGAATTCAACACCGACTGGCAGCGCCTCGACGCATTTAAGACCGTCATTGACAACGCTCTTGTCCGATATGAGCTGACCAGTGCAGTCAGAACCGAAGGAGTCAGTTTCGAGGTTCTCTTGCACCGTTTTTTCGACGGTGAAACGTTCCAGCTGGGTTCGATGGGAACGGTCGGCACACTTCCGCAAGCCCTCTCTTTGCTGCCCGGCCTCTCTGCTGCCGAACGCTTTTGCATCCTCGGAGTTCCTCACTCCGCCACGACGCCCAGTTTTCACCTGCGTATTCTCAACTCTCTTTTTCACCACCTGCGCAGCAAACAAGTCCCGCTCGACCCCATCGCCTCAGAACAAGCTTACCGCGGCTACTGGCAGTCGTTTTTCACTCGGACGCACGCACGTGTTGAATTTTACGTTCGTAATTTGAAGGAGTGCGAAGCTTTTCCCGACTATGCAAAACCGTGGTGCCTTCCGCCGCTCGTCTGGAGCTCAAGAAATGACACACTTCTGCCGCGCTCGCCCTTCGAACGCTGGCTCAAGACGCCGTCAGAGTTGCTTGATCCGACGTGGGTGCGGCTCACCCCGAACAAGCCACCCCATGACACCGTATCGTTGGCAGTGACTGCATTTGAAGATTACGTCGAGTGCCCATTGCAGTTTTACTGGATGAAGTTACACCGCACCGAAATGGAATCGCTTCCCGCCCTGCAGGCCGACAGACTGCAGCTCGGACAACGCGCTCACGCCTTGGCGGAGAGTTTTTTTCGATCGGTGCGGCATCTCATTTTGCTTGAAGAGAATTCCTCTCTTCGACAAGACTTGTGGCGACAGATTTTCACGACCGTCAATGATGGATTCATCACGACAGACGACTTCATTCTTGCCGATGCCGAAGCTTGGGGACAGGCACTTTTGAAAGCCATCGAAGCCTCCGGCTTTTCTGAAATACAAAAAAAGCACATCGCTGCGCTGGCACAGGAAATGCAAGAAACCATTTTCGAACCCTCTCCCACGGCACATCGCGAAGGCAAGCAACTCCACAACCTGAAAACGCGCCTGACTCGTGAGGGTGTGCGTCGTGCGCTGCGAAAATTGCTGCAAAGCGAACTGCTCATGCTGGAACAAGACCCCTCTCCGGCAAGCACCATTCAACAAGCCAAAGCGGCATTCATTGAAGTTCCCGTGGCCTACAACATCCTTCCCCAGCTCTCACTTTCGGGGCGTATCGACCGCGTAGACACGCACCCTTCAGGCGATCGTATTTTCGACTACAAGACATCCAAAGTGCCTCGCAACGACCCTGCACTCGTGCTCAAACCGAGTGTCGTGAACTCCACCAATCGTCTGAGCATCCAAGGTGCGATTTATTCTCTTGCTTGGGCACGACAGCAATCCGCGGCTGCCGAGTCTGACTTCCGCGGCGTGCGCAGTTTCACACTCCTGCGGTTGAAAACTCTCGACCTGAGCCGGAATCCGATGCTCAGTTACGAATTTGAGTCTCCGCTCACCAGCGGCGACACGATGTTCGAGGAAATTCATCAGGAATACGAATTGAACGCCCGCAACCTGATGACGGGTCGCTTCTCAGCCGCCCCTCTTCTGAAGGACCACTGCAAAACGTGTCCGCTCAATGAGTTGTGTCCCACCCCCCATCGGTCAGGGGCCAGCGAATGAAGGCGAAAAAAATCCTCAGTTCAGAACAGACGGCTGCAGTCGAATTCCCACGCCACGGGATCGATGCCCCGCAGTGGAAAAATCTTGTCATCGAGGCCGGTGCTGGAGCGGGTAAAACAACACTTCTCACCGAACGCGTCAAACGACTGTTGACCAGCTCACTTCCCAGTGAACGTCTCGACCCGCAAGAGTTGGTGCTCGTGACGTTTTCGCGCGCTGCCGATGAAGAACTCCGCACGCGGGTCGAGCGGGAACTCACATCGGCTGTCGCTGAAAGCGATGCACTCGAACGCATCCTCGCCCGCTTGCACATGTCGACCATCGACAGCCTTTTCATGCAACTTGCCGGCAATCTTTTCCCGCTCTGGTGGGAGGAAAAGAGGGCCCAACTGTCTCCTGAAGTCCTGCGCCTTTGGAAACTCGAACACCAGCGCTTCGCTCCTCCTCTCACATTGGTTTCCGAAGAAGAGCTCCGCCCCGAACTGGCCGAGATGGTGATTCGGTTCTTGGAAAAATCTTCATCGGATACCGTCCACGAGATTGCCACTCTTGATTTCATTTTGGCTGGAGCATTTGAAAGCAGGAATTTTTCTCAAAAGCCCAATTCCAACCTGCGTTACCAAGGTATCGAGAAAATCGCCGCCGCGATGCTCGGCGAACATCTGTTGCGCGAAGATGCGCCGCCTCTGCAATTTGCCCTCGACCGAATTCATCCGGCTTCACTCTCGGCACTTGCCGGAATCAGGTCGCTGGCAGAAGAGAGTTTCCATCGCCGGCTCATGCAGGGGCGCATGACCCACAACGACCGCATGCTGTTCCTCTACCATTTGATTGTTCTCAAGCCTCAGAACGCTGCGAATTCGTTTTTTAAGGTCAACACCCCATTGCACATTCCTTTGCGTTGCAAAGAGCTCATTGTCGACGAGTATCAGGACACGAACCAGCTTCAACACGAAATTCTCAGATCACTGATTGATCCTCGCGACGGCCGTATGGTTGTCGTGGGCGACCCGAAACAAAGCATCTACGGCTTTAGAAGTGCGCACGTCGGCGTGTTCCAGAATCTCAAGAAAGATCCACAGTGGAAGCTCATCGAACTCACTCAGAATTTCCGATCACATCCCGATTTGCTGCCGCTCATCAATGCGCTCTCCCAACTCAGCTTCGCGTACCAGAACAATCGCATTCCCGATGAATTCCGCAGTACGGGATTTTCACTTTCTGCCAGACAAACCTACGTCGAATCAAAAGATCTCGACGCAGGCAGAAACGATGCTGCGCGACCGCAAACGCCGCCTTTCCCGCGCTTGCTTCTGTTAGGAGCGTCGCTTTCCCGCAATCGCTGCTCAGGCGAATATCCGGAAGATCCTCCGCAGCAACACACCTTCACCGCATGGGCCTTGGCCAAAGAACTGCGTGAGCTCGTCGATTCGGGCGGCTTTTCGTGGTCTCAAATGGCGGTTCTTTGCGAGACAAACGATCTGGCCGTCAAAACACAGGAACAGCTCGTGGCAGCGGGTATCCCTGCCACAGCGCGGGTCACACGCGTGACGGACCGCAATGTGACTCAAAAACGCACAAGTGAACGCATTGGTCTGACACTCGCGAAATGGCTTTGTTTGCCGCTCACAGTGTTGGAATTTGCCGAACTGCTTTGGTGCGGGTGGATCGATCTTTCGCAGGACGAAGCATCGCAATTGCTGGCCTGTGCTTCTGCAGGGCAATTGAATTCGGCACTCATTGAAATTCCGGATTTAGGCCCCAAGAAAAGCACGGCCTCTTCACTCGTAGTTCCCGAAACGTGGCAGCGCATCGAAGCGCACGTCCAAAAATCGCGCACACTCGCTGCACGTCACTTCTTTTCAGGCTGGCAAGTGTTCCGGTGGGGATTCGCCGGAGTGTCGGGTTTGCAATGCAACCCATTGAACGTGTTGATGGAGAACGTGGCCATCGTTCTGCACAAGATTCTCGATGTGTGGTCGATCCGCAACAGTCTTGAAAGCGGAGCGCGCCACCTCAGCCTTCATGCACACGTTGCTTCAAACAACAGCCCAGATGCGACATCCGAGTTGCCCGACTCTGCCCCCACTCCACCACTCTGGCCTGACGAACTGATCCAGAGTCAGCTCAATCAACTCCGATTGGAAGAGGCACAACCGAATCCGGACGCAGACGCGGTTGTTGTGAGCACCGTGCACGGTGCAAAAGGACTTGAATGGCCTGTGGTCGTCTTTTGGCCCAGCAGCAAACGAGAACGTTCGCCTGAAAACTTCGTATTGAAAACGGGCCCAGCAACGACCCACGTCAAATGGCTGGCCGAAGACACCGAATCGGCTTCGCTGTTGCCATGGATCGCCAACCCGACCCCGCCTCAAGATATTGTGTCCATCACGCTGGAAAACCAACAGGGTGTAAAACAGACGCGCTGGAGTGCCGACCTGCAGGATCGGTTGGAACAGGACTACGAACGCCAGCGTGTTTTTTATACGGCCTACACGCGTGCCCGTGAGGTTCTTATTCTCGTTTCACCAGCGGCCTCCGGACGCACTCTCAAGAATCTCAGAGACAAATTGTCAGCACTGAAGGAAGGCGATCCCTTCGACACGGAAAAGCTGAGTTTGAACGGTATTGAGTCGGCCGTCTTCGGACACTTTGCTGATCTTTTTTTCGATCTGCGCAAAGAGGCCAAACGTGGCGCAGTGCCGAAAGCCCCATGGCTCGGGCTCGAACTGGAAGCCGCGCTCAAGGACACCCAGTGGAGCGGCATTGCCGGCATGAGAGATTACGGTCCGGATTGGGTCGCCCGCCTGCAGCCTAAGGAAGAAACACCTGCCCAGACGTCCGAGCTGAGCGACATCCCAGCATTGCCTGAACATTGGCAAGAGGCTTGGGCCCAACAACGCAGTCAAAGGGCATCACAAACACCATGGTTAAAAACTCAACATCCGTTGGATCGCTCGGAGGAAAACCCTGTCGGTCCGAGCGAAACTGTGCCGCGCGAGAGGTCATCCAAACCAGATGACCAAGAACCCGAGGAAAAGAAAGACGAGACTCTCTCCGCTGCCGAAACAGGACTCCGCTTTCATGCCCTGATGGAACACAGCACGCCGGTGGCTTCTTCCCAAGGCGACAAGTTCATCGAACGTCTCTTGCGGAAAGCTACGACGCGTGAACACGAACTTGAAATGTGGGGATGCTTTTCGACTGCTGCCGATGACCCTACGAACGGGAAAAGAGGACTTTTCAGAACGCAGCGGCGTATCATCGATCTTTTCTGTGTGATTCCGACTTCGGCTTGGCCGCAGAAATTGTGGAACGCGCCCTGCGTTCCGACGGGAGATGCGACTCCGTTATCTGTACAATCCCTCTTGCAAGAGGCTCTTGCAGCCGAACGCACTATGAATCTTGTCGTCGACTTCAAAACCGGAGCTCCCAAGGCCGAGCATCTGGAACAGATGAGGACCTACCTGCGCTGGGTCAAACACATACTGGCCAAACAGCCTCATCTTCTCGTCAATCAAACGGCAGCACCGACACTTTTTTCCCCATCAGACAAGGCTCTGTTGGGCATTTTGTACTACACATCGGCAAACAACGCCGCTCAGGACAACCTCTTTGCCTCCTGTCTTATTTCCGTCGACAAAAACGCGTCGGTTCTTTTTGTCAGTCCTGAGTAATTCAATCTTCTTCCGAAGACCCGTCAGACCAATAATTGTGGGTGGAACACGACCCAAGGACGGAACTGAGGATGTTGCAAAGAATTACTCTGACCTTACTTTTGTCGGGATGGGTGTCTTGTCTGGCAGCCGCTGATGAACCGCAACAGCAACGCTTTGTAAAAGACGCGTCGCAATTCTGTTTTCCGCAACTCAGCGCCGACGAACAAATCAAGTACTACTCCAACATTGTGAACATCGGAGCCAGTTACACACACGGTTGCATCGGATGCGACCAGAACGACACCTCGCGTGCGTATACAGACCTGACAGCCGACAGCCTCTGGTTCAGAAGAAATTATCTGGTCCACTTCCTTTCGAGTGTCCAATGGAAAATGCCGGGGTACGGCATCACTGAAAAAATCGCTATCCTTGAGAATGATCCGCGCAACCGTCCCAAAGGACTCATCCCAGAATGGTCCTTAAAACGCGACGGTTACACAGGCGAATGGATTTTCGACCCACGCCGCGACTCGGCACATCTCACAGACTCCGAATTCTCATCGTGGCTTCAACGCAATACGAGCTACGGCACGGCCATTGCCAAAGTGGGAGGCGTCGAACGGGTGACCGACCTTGGGAGCGCCCGCAAGGGAGAACGCAAAGGAAGCCTCTACCAGACATTCCAGACGGGTCAGACACAATTGCAAAATGCACCACGCGTTTTTGATCTCGCCATCGACGGCGGTCGTATGCATGACTTCTTCAGTGCCTATGTGAGCCCAGATATTATTGAACCTCTGCAAAAATCGAAATGGAGCAACACAACTCTGCGTCGCCGCGCCGTAGAAGAAGCTATCAAGTACATCAAAGCCTTCAACCCCAGTATGGTCATGGCTATTGATGCTCTCTTTTGGG
>JBEGJP010000186.1:0-3551 GCA_041184525.1 Pseudomonadota bacterium
CATTTCCCAGTGTCCAAAGCGGCTTCGATTGTTTGCCCCGGCACCGCGTTCCTCGATTGACTTAGCATCCTGAATTTGACCTCTACGATCGTTTGCAGCTCGCGGAAATCTCGGCTTTCTCCGACGATGTGAAAACCGTAAATTTCGGAACAGCTTTCCCCCTTCGAGCGTATCGACGTAAATGAAACGATAGATGGTCTCGTGCGAGACGCTTTCGCGCCCTTCGAAACTGAGGCGTTTTGAAATCTGTTCTGGTGACCACTGCTTCTGGAGAAGTTTTCTCACGGTCCTTCTCATCTCAGGGACCATTTTACGGGAGGTGGACCGCCACGCTTGACGCTCCAGAGCTTTGGATTCTGCTTGCTTAGGTCTGTATCCTCGGCCGCCCTTGTTTCGCCGAAGCTCCCGCGACACCGTCGAGCGATGAAATCCGAGCTTGGCAGCCACCTCAGTTTGATTTAAGCCCCGTTTGGAGAGCAGAGAAATCTGCAATCTGTCCTGGGCTGTCACGCGCTTGTAGCCGTTCATGCAACCTCCGTAGTTTGGTCACTTGAGAGATTGCACACGGTACAGGCCCGTGGCAGCCTTTTTTTCGTCAAGTTAACCGTTTATCCGTGTTGCACTGACCAGTTGACGGCGGGATTTAAGCGCCTTTTAATAATTTTAATTTTACTCAAACTCAAAAGCAGTCCTGTGTATCAAGGGAATAGTTAGAAGTCTAGGATCATATTTAATCCTGACGGTGACGCTTCCGACCGCGTACCCAGCTCATCGGTCACCTTGAGCGAAAAATTGAGGGCTATTTTGTGAAAAGGGTCCGGGAAAATTTACCACGCTTTGCTGGTCCTAGAGTGCGAGCAATCCAACCCGGTAAGCCCTCTGTAGTGCTCCCCAAATGAACAGGACACCTAGTTTTCAAACCTAGGAGAGTACTGGTCATGGTTATTAAGGGAGAGGTTTTGCTTGCCCATGGACGTCAACCCCGGAGGCGGTTTTCCGCTGCAGAGAAGATAGCTCTTGTGGAGGAATGCCATAAAATGGGTATGAGTGTGTCTGCTGTCGCCAGAAAGTACGACATTTCCCCAAGCCAGCTTTTCTCGTGGAGGAAACTGATGAAAGACGGTGAAATGAAAGCCGTTGAAACCGAAGAGGAGGTTGTACCCCTCAGCGAGCTCAAAGCTCTCAAGGCGAAGATTCGTGAACTGGAACGGAGTTTGGGGAAAAAGACCCACGAAAATGAGATTCTCAAAGACTTGCTGGAAATTGCCAAAGAAAAAAAACTGATCTCGCCATCGCTGCTGTCCGGAATAAAGGACACGAAGTGAGCACGGTCTGCAAACTTCTCGGTATTGCTCGTTCCAACATCATGGAGCGGCTCCGAAAGGATGGCGAGCGACCTTCTCGAAAACCTAGGCATGACGACTATCAACTTGTTCTTCAAATCAAAGATATCGTCGCAGAACGGCCTTTTTATGGCTACCGAAGAATCACGGCAGTGCTCAACCGGGCACGGAATGACAAAATTAACCTCAAAAGAGTTCATCGCATTATGAAACAGAATGACCTTCTGTTGTCCCAGCCATGTCGGAAGCCAACCCGTGCACACGATGGAAAAGTTATGACTTTATCAAGCAATGTTCGCTGGTGTTCAGATCATTTCGACATCCGCTGCTGGAATGGCGACACAGTGAGAGTCATCTTCAGCCTTGATACCCACGACCGCGAAATACTCAAATGGAAAGCTACAACGGGCGGAGTCACGGGAGAAATGGTTCGAGATCTCATGGCAGAATCGATTGAATATCGCTTTGGAAACGTTGATAGACTTCCACGACCGATTCAATGGCTGAGCGATAACGGTCCTGCTTACACGGCCAACGAAACCGTTGCGTTTGGACGTATGATTGGATTCGAAGTTTGCACCACGCCGGCGTATTCGCCGGAGAGCAATGGAATGGCTGAAGCCTTCGTAAAAACCTTCAAGCGAGATTACATCTACCCCGCTCGCCTTGAATCAGCTGAGAAAGTGATCAAAATGCTTGCAGAATTCTTCGAAGATTATAATGAAAATGCACCGCACAAAGGGCTCAAACTCAAGTCACCGCGTGAGTATTTACGTTCTGTTCAACTTTAACGCTAAGTGTCCTGGACAACGGGTGGCACTCCACCCTCACTGAAGTGGACATAGTTTCGTGGACTGCTCACTTTCCAATATCCTAGGCTGCCTCTCTTTCGAATTCCTCAGGGCTTTTATAGCCAATCGCTGAGTGCAACCTTTTTCGATTATAAAACACCTCTATGTATTCAAAGATGACACATTCTGCCTCCTGAAATGATGAGAATTGACACTGATCCAGTTCACTCTTAAGAGTTCCAAAGAAGCTCTCAGCTGTCGCATTATCGTAACAGTTGCCTGCATAAGTCATGCTCTGCTTCATTCCTGAACGAGCCAGAACATTTCGGACAGCGTTGCTTTTGTATTGACCTCCACAGTCGCTGTGAAAGATTGTATCCTCAACGCAGTTACGTGTCTTGATTGCGGAATTTAGAGCCGAGACCACAAGCGATGCCTCCATGTGTTTGTCGATTGCCCAAGAAATGATCTTGCGGCTGTGCAGATCCAAAATGATGCAAAGATAAGCCCATCCCTCTTTCGTCTGAAGGTATGTAATGTCACTCACCCAGACCTGCTCCAGACGACTCGTCACCTCTATTGCCTTGAGCAGATTGGGGCTATTTTCGGACTTGGGATTAGGGATTGTTGTCACTCGAAACTTTCTTGGAGACTTGCCTCTGATGCATCGCTTGGCCATGAGCCTGCTGATACGATTTCTCGAAACGGTCACTCCCTTCTTTGCCAATGCAACCTTGATTCGACGCCGTCCATAAGTTCCACGCGAGTCGCGATGAGCGTCCTCAACGAGTTTCTCAAGGACGTTGTCCTCGTTGCTTTTCTTGGAAGGCGGCCTTCCTCGCCAAGCAAAAAAACCGCTTTTGGAAACATTCATCACTTTGCAAAGTATTGTGATCGGATACTGCTGAGCCTTCTCTTGAATAAAACCAAAGCGCACTACTTCTGTCTCGCGAAGTACTGCGCCGCCTGCTTTAGGATTTCATTCTCCATCTTCAGGCGCTTCAGCTCAGCCTTGAGTTTGTCATTCTCCTGCTTGGCATCCATGGCTTCCTTTGATGCTTTGAGATCCTCTTTGGACTTGAATTCGTTTCGCCATTTCGACAGACTTGCAAACGAGATACCGAGTTCGTCTGCAACTTCCTGGACGGTTTTATCTGGCTTGAAGGTCATCTTTACGGCATTGATCTTGAACTCAGCACTGTATCGTTTCTTCTTGTCAGCTCTCTTCCGTGGCATGCTACCCTCCGCTATGGGACATTAGTCTACAACTTAGTCCACGGAAACGGGGCCACCTCAATGGCGGTGGGATTGAATTGGGTTACTCCATTTTTGGCCTTGACGTTGCACTCACACAGCGCGCAGGGTTTCGCCCTCGGTTCATACTGACGACAGGATTCGCGTCGTTGTATGCCGGATG
>JBEGJP010000187.1:0-3795 GCA_041184525.1 Pseudomonadota bacterium
TGCACATCGATAAGAAGTGAATTCCTTGCTGAAATTGCTTTCTGAGGTTCCACTTGTTGCGACAGCGAATGTTCATTTCCCGAATCGTTGAAGTTCGCCGTTGGTCTCTTTGAAGGACTTCTCATCCAAAGAATGCCCCCAAAAACAACAACGACAAACAAAAAAACCAGAAGGAGGACAACACGTGGCGTGACGTCGAAACGCCTTGCAAGGTGCCCGATTCTTCGAAAACTCTTGTTCAACAAAAACAAACCTCTCAATTAAAGCGGAAAAAGGATCGAGGCATTGGCCCGCGCCGAAGTGATTTCGACGTTCGGATTTGTCAGTTTCGAAAATTCAAGTCCTAGACCAAGGTCAAACGGTGTGTTGAGACCCAGCTCATAAAAACATTTCGCACTCAAACCGGAAAATGAAACCGCACCCGAGCTGAAATTGAAGAAATAATTCGGTATTCCGAACCCCATTCTCAATCCTCCGCTCCTGTGCTCCGAATATCTGACAAGAAGTCCATTTGCATTGCGCCACGTGCGCTCTTCTTGGGTGAACTGACCCCAAACGCTATACAGAAGGAATCCCTCAAAGGAAGTGAACAACGTTTGGAGTGTCTTCTTGTATTCGTAGGCCTGACCAATCCCTCCGCCTATCAGCCATTTCCGTCCCAATGGCTTCTCGAAATTCAGTTCCGGTCCGTTGGTCAGAAGAGCAACCTTGCCGAGGGAGTAGCGATATCCCGAATAGCTCGCACGAACGCGGAAAGTAGAATTCTGATTCTCTTCTGCGATCTCATTGGGACCACAGAAGGCAGGCTGTGTCCACAATGAAGGAAGAAGAGTCAGAATGAAAACGGAACAAAGATGCTTCATTTGCTCATCCTGCTTCTTTGAACGCGTCTGAAGGTAAGATATTCTGAAGCAACTTCTGCTGCTGGATCTCTTCGACAATCCTTTGATGAATAAAAATCAAGACCGGCGAATTGCGGCTCGGTATTGTCCTCTCCAATTGGGATTTCAACATTTCTTTCTTCTTCTCACTCAGGAATTCAAACGTTTCTTCTAAGACACGCGCCGGCCCCACCCATGCGGTGGCAAGATCCCGCGCAGAGAGCGGACGAAGAATTTCGATCGCCGTTTCCCGCGGCAGCATTCTGAGCCAACCCAAGGAAGGAACCTGCGCAATGAGAGAAATATCTTTGTTCTCCATATCGAGAACCTCAAGCTCTTCGTCCTCAGAGTGTATTTCTATCATGACATTCCGCTTCAAAAAACGCGGTGTGCTGCCGGTTCTCGGCAACTCGGGGAGATCAGTTTTCCCTCTTTCCGGACGCGTTTCTTCTTTTTCAGCAGTCTTGTTCAACATCAGTCGCTCCTTGGGTCTGAGCCTCAGTGCAGCAGACCGCAGAGGAGAGAGTCTGAAGAGCAAACGCGGGTGCGCGAGTGCTACTTTTGTGAGTGTCTGCATATCGAGATGAGCAATGGGCAGAGGCCGCAGGTAACTCGGATCCTGATCGACACCCAGATCGCTTTCGGAAACATTCATCAGGAACCGGCCGTAGTCTTCCAAGGCGGGCATCCGCTCCATGAGGGCTATTTTCCTGTCCGCCGGCAAGCGACGCCAAACGAAAGCACCAAATGCATCTTGTTCGCACCAGTAGCAATCGGAGAGTAATGCCAACATCCCATCATCGTGAAGCGAAGCAAGGCGGTCCCTTTCACCACCAAGAGCTCCGGAGGTCGCACTTGGCGGCAAAGAGTCCTCTCTTTGATTCAGATTCATCCATGCCGATGGTCCGGAAGTCCTCTCTGACGATTCAAGCGCAGATTTGATACCTGTCAGTCCTTTTTCAAGCAGATGTGTGCGCTTCCGCTGGAGAGCAAACCAGACTGTCAGCACCACAAGTCCAAAGATCGAAATCGCAACGAGAACACCCAGCGCCACTGCCTTTGCTTGGTTGAAGTTTGCCTTGCCCACGGACTCAGCCAAGTCCTTGCTTTTCTGAATGGCCTCAGAGATCTGCCCGATAAGATCACCGAACTTGGTATCGAGCGCCTTTTTTCTCTTCGCCGCATCGGTGCTGTCTGTCATATTTTTTTCGCGGGCACTCAGATAATCGGCCGGCAACGGAAGGACTTTCAATCTGATTTCATCTGCGTAATTTTTCACGATGGTCCGAATGACATTTTCTGCGCCCTCCGGAAGTTTTCCCGTTCCGGCAAAAACAGAGACATCGAGGCGCTCGAAATCGGTTCCTGAGGGCTCCACATTGTTATCGATCTCAACTCCGTCAAGCATGAACGGCGTACCCGGCATTTTGGCTCGACCCGAACTTTTCTTCGCAGTTCCCATGACAACAACATAGGCGGAAGAGTCCACCTCCCGCACCAAATCCTGCAGAATCTGAGCAATTTGGTCGGTAGAGACTCTCGGATAAGGCGAGGTCTGCGTCGACGCGAAAGATACCCCACCTGCGTTAAGAAGGAGAGAGCAAAATATGAGGAAAGATAAGATCCGAGCCCTCATTCTTTCTTCCCCTTTCTTTTTGTCTTTGCAGATTCATCTGTTTTGACTTTGCTGCGAATGGCTTTGAGGAATTGTGCACCGGAGATGTCATTCGGGAATTCTTTCATAGCCACTTCGACGAGCGATTGCGCTTTGGCAAGTTCATTTTTCACTACGAAGCAACTGGCTTCAAGAAAGAGAAGATAAGTAAAATCGGGAAATTTCTCTCTCAGATTTTGAATTTTTATCAATGCCTCATCGGCCCGCCGCTCCGCGAGCAGAGACTGGACTTCAATGATGGACTTCGCCACCTCATTCGCATTGCGACTTTGAATGCTGCGCAATTCCGTCTCGGAAGGGCCATCTGGGCCTTTTGTGGGCGGCGGCAGTTGGGGTTCATTAGGAAGACGGATTTTGAAGTTTCCCGGCTGGGCTGTGACAGGAATCACAACAACAGATCCATGGTTGGGTTGGGTCAGAGTGACAGGAGCAATAGGAACATCAAGGCTCTCTCCGGATTTGATCAATTTGTTCTGGTTTCCTTCGAGAAGGACAGTGACGTCCTGATCAAATTGCAAACGAAACGTACGCTCGGTCGTTGCACAACTTATAAGAGGCAACACACCCAACAACCCCATCTGTTTCCATTGCAGTCGCACCAACGATCAGTCTCCCGTTTACTCAAGGCTCTCTGCTTGGGTTTCGGAAAACAGGCCTGATTCTTGAGTTATCGAGCAACGTTGCCGCTATTTTTTGATTGAACCGACAGAAAAGTGACGCTCAATGGCAGACTCAAGGGCAAGAGTAGTTGGAGGAGCACTTTGTCCCGATCGTGCTCGATGAAGTCCAATTCGTCCAGTTGGTGCCTGCACCAACGTCAACGACACCGGCATTGATGAGTCCGTTCTGCGCAAAGGTTGTCGTGTTGTTGCTGCTCAAATCACCTTCCATCACGTAAATATTTTGAGTTCCGAAATCGAGTTTACCGCCTCCGCGGACCTCTAGGTTGTCCAGGACAAGAACGAGCTTGAAGGGATTCCCCGTGGCGGCCACACTGCGCAGGTCGCCGGTTGAACAGGTCAGAGAACCCAACCCGTTCGATACGATAGGAAACAGCGTATCGTCGCTCAATTTGCTGGTCGCATTCTGGTTGGTGTTCGGATTGACGTAGAAGCCGAACAGCTGGTTTGTTTGGCTATAGGAATTCGTAAAGAGAGCACTGAGGGTGTCTGCACTGATGTCGGTTGAAAATGTTGAACTCGGGGTAGGCAAGAATGTCCACCCATCATTCGCTGCTGG
>JBEGJP010000188.1:0-4303 GCA_041184525.1 Pseudomonadota bacterium
GTGTGTATGGGCTGGAAGAGTTCGCATTTGGCGGCCGTTTTCTTGAACACAATGGTGTTCTTGGCAGTGTTCGCCGGTTGCAACCAAAAAGGAGGCGGCCTGACAAGACCCGAGGCAGGCAAGGTCACACTGAAGCCATCGACCGCGGGCGCTGATCAAAGCAATTCGGGACGTCCCAAACCTCTCACGACTCAAGAGGCACTCCATTTCATCAAAGACAACTGCGGAGAATGTCATTCTCCCGGAAAAGCACTCTACGCCTCTTTCGGGTTGCCTGAGGATGAGCAACTTCTGAAAGACACCACATGGCTGGAAGGCCACGCGCTCAATCAAACGGCATACCAGACTCTTGTCAACAAGCTGTTGGCGATGGAGCAAAAGGTGGATGATTTGGGTAAACCGCCCCAACCGATGCCACCGTCATTCAAAAGCGAAGAAGAGAGTAAAAAATTGGGAAGCATGGTGGCTTGGTTTCAGGACACGTTCCCCCAATCGGTGAAGGAAGCACACGTCCGTTTTGGGGAAGACGCTCCTTTCCGAGCCCTTGTGCAGGTGGATTTGAGTTACAAGTGCCAGCAATTGATCAACGGTCAGGAGTTTTTGGCTCGTTTTTCGTCCAAAGCATTGGGTTCCGTTTCCGGTGATCAGTTTGAAACTTACGTGAACGGGATATTGAGCGCTGAGGAGAAAGCAGCTCCTGCAGACGAGAACATCCGAAAGAAGGTGGTCGACGCTTTCTTGGTCACTCCGCCCGACAATCTGCGCGAGAGTTTTCGGAGCAAATTTGAAGAAGTCACCATCAAAGCGCTGGCACAACGCATTGCCAATGCCGGTGCAATAGAAACTCGCGGTGCCAATGTGCAACCTGCCGTCACTTCAGCCCAACGTCGCGATCTGCAGAATGAGTTCTATCAACTTGTGAAGGCGGAATACCTCAACGTCAGTTACCCTCAGCTTTTCTTGTTGAATAAGGTTAAAGTCACTTCAAACACCGCTGGCCTGTACGAGAACTGCACAGCACCTCAGCCCAACATGTGGGGAGAGTGCACCCTCAGTTCGCAACGTGCCAACTATTTCGGCACCCGTGGTTTTCTTCTATCGAAACCGACGTCCATGCTCGAAAACAACAACAACTATGGCCGCGGCGGCGACACTTTTTCGACAATCTTTGGTGAGGTGTTGATGGCCAACACCGATGGCGTTTCCGGCGAAGCACCCAAGCCTATTCCTGCTTGCTTGAATGTCACAAAAGACAAGCGCTGGAAGTACAAAGTGGTCGGCCAAAAAGAAGGCATGGCTGCGTGGGGGGCGATTGCCATTCCTTTCTACGGTCGGATCTGTCAGGGCTGTCATCTCAACCGTCATCTGGCTGCGGCTTCGGTCGTGTTCCGACCCTTTGGTCTTGCAGGTGAAGTCATCCAGCCGACTGATATCAGAGACGGTCAAGGTCGAGCGAAAGCACCGTACGCAGCACTGATTCAGCTCGATTCAGTCGCAGAGGACAAGAAATTTCAAGTCTTTCACACTGACGATAAAGCGACTGTCTTTTCACCCGTGAATCAACAATTCTACTTGGACTTACTCAGCGAATTGAGCAATCCGGAAGCGACATGTTTGCCCGATCCGCGCAATCCGCAAGACACCACCCGAGCAGTGAAAACCAACACTCTCGCAAAATATGCAGAGACGCTCATTTATCAGAACGACTCTGCGACCAGCAAGGTGAAAGGCACTGCTGCGGTGCGCGGTTTGAACAGGTTTCTGCCGAGCTTGTTTCTCAATGCGCCGAAAACCAATCTGGAAGTGATTTCTGCAGTGAACAGTGCCTTTGAGAACAACGAAGGCAAATTGGAACCGATGCTGCGCGCCTTCTTTACGACACAAACTTTTGCATGTTCTTCGAAATAGCATCAGAGGGGGTTTGTAATGAACATTCTTGCAATCAATTTATTTTTGGCAGGGCTGATCACGGCCTCGCTTGGATGCACCCCAAATGATTCATCCGGTATGCAGAGCACCACGGTGATTGCGAAAGCGCAATCCGATGCATCAGCCGTGTCCGGCGCTAAGGAATTGAAGGAACAATCCAGCCAACGCAGCAGTCTTTTTAAAGGAGTGGAAGGTTTTCTAGTGAAGGACTCAGAACGCTTGCGTGCCACGATCAATGAATGCTTGGACGCCGATCTCTTGCGTGTCAAAACGGAGATGATCACACAAAATAATACGCAGAGAGGCATCAATGGTCCGTTGGGTCGGAAGGTCATTCTCGGTTCAAACTTCACCGCTGCCGGTGGTGATGTCATTGAACAGGTGGCAGATGATCTCTACAACCCGCTCAAGACGGGTCGTTCTGAAACCTCGGCGGGCATCCTCAACCTCAATTACTTGGGCGCATTGGCCACGGTTGCCGATGTGGTGGCATGGAACTGTGACTTCAGCAATCCCAATGCGCGTTGCAACTGCAGCACCTCGGAGGGAGCGAAAAAGATCCTCCAGCGTTGCATTCCAAGTTACACCGACAGTCAACTGACCGAAGTTGCGAAAAGCTTTTACGACAGTTGCAAAGATCCTGACCCTAGCAGGCAACGTGAGGCACTGGCGGCATTTCTCAGTTCGTCCACGTTTGCAGAGTCACGTTGAATTCAAATCAAATTTATTTTCAGGAGTCGTCTTATGAGTCTATACAATCGCCGCCAAATGCTTCGCAATGCCATTCTCGGTGGGCTCGGCTATGGTGCGCTGTCCGGACTGAACAAATATGGCCTGACCTCCGCCTTGGACCGATGGTACGCCGAACTTCTTCGCTCCCGCCCGTGGAGCGAGGGAATGGATGCATTGACCGTGTTACAGGACGCGCTGCAGGGTGGTCCATCGATGCTCTTTGTGAATCAGGCCATGGCTCAGGGAGCGCCCAAAGTGGCGTTTCTCGATATTTTCATGTCGACCTCTGCCGATGTCCGAAACTATCTCAATCTTTCATCGTTCGGGAACGACAACGACCCTACGAAAACACTGAGCTTTGGCACTCAGAATACTTGGGTGACGAGCAACCTGACGCAAACGGACACACGCTTCGGCGACTCTAAAGTCAACAAGTTTTTCACGGAGCTGATTCTCACAGGCCACTATCGGATGACCGACGGTGGAACGCAGCAAACTCTTTCTGGGTTTGAAAACATGGTGAGTCCGGTAGGCAGTCCTATCGACCCGCAGCGGATCGCATTTGCCTCCTTCGTGAGTTACGCGGGAACGGGTGTGCATCGCGAAGGGGCAACTGCTGAAGGTTCGATTGCCCATCTTATTCAAATGAACTCACGCATGAGCCCCATGGGTGTTGCTGCGTTTGGAGATGTCTCGGTTGTCGGTTCCGGCAACACCACGCTTGCCTCCGGCAAGAAGTCTGATCAATTTGTCGGAGTCATGGACCAATTGATTTCACAGAGCTACGTCGACAAAACGGGGCGTAAGGATGCAAACCGCACTTTTCCTTTCGATGCACTCAATGGCAATGCCGAAGCTGTGGCATTGCGCGAGCAGTGGTTGGCGAACTTGGCGAAAATCCGCGACGAGGTCGCTTCTCTAAAAACGACCTTTGGCGGCAGCACTCCGCTGGGAGGCAGAACGTTCAACGCCTATGGCACAATGAGTGTCGATCGCGCTGCTTCCATTGCCGTAGCCACTCAACTCGCAACATCCGGTTTGGGGACTGTGTCATCCGTCGGTCTCAGGTCATTTGATTTCCATGCGCCTGATGCGAATCGCATGCCCAGCGGCGGGAATGGCAACATGATCACCTGCGCAATCGAGGCAGGCATTGGGATCAACGTGTATGCCAAGGCACTCATCGCAGCTGGAATGGATGGTGTGATTTTCGTTCGCACCTGCTCCGGCCGAAGCGCGAATTGGGTGAACGACAGTTCGACGGTGAGCGGCGTGGCCATTTTTGTGAAAGGTTCAGGCGGGGGCATCATCAACTCCATGGCCAATGCGTATTATGGCCCTGACAGAGCAAATGCCTTTGTCGAGAGTACAACCATGTCGTGGTCCGACGGGGTGCTCGGCCTTCCGTCTGGTGCGAAGAATGCAAATATCATCGATGGAACTCTTGCTCAGCTTGTTGTGAATGCGGTGGGAGCCGAACTTTCTGTGTCACCCTCTGCGACACTTGGAAAGCTCAAACGCTCATGAAGGGGACGGAGTGAAAAAAGCGATTTTCAAAAATTCGTTTTTTCTTTCTGCAGCAATGTCTTTGCTGTTGTTTGCCTGCAACAACAGCATCAAAATTTCACAGACTCAGGGAGGG
>JBEGJP010000189.1:0-13945 GCA_041184525.1 Pseudomonadota bacterium
ACGCTCCTCGAGAAGCTGAGACACTTTCACCCGCGCACTCACGTCTGAGGCCACGGCTGAGCCTGCCGCTGACGGAGTCAACAGGTCTTTCAGCTCCAACTGAACTTCGCTCGGCATGCTGCGCGCCGCGGAGGGCAGCGCCCCCCGCATTTGGGGAGCTCCGTTGCGCAGGCCATTCATTGCCAATTTGAACCGCTCCCACGTTGCACCACCGCGACTGTTCAAACGTGCAATGATCTCTCTTTTGCTCATGGTGTTCGATGAAATGTTCATCAAGGATTTCCACGACTCCGGATTCAAAACATGGCCTATCAACTTCTTTGAAGTGCCGAACGCGCGCGCAGTGTGGACGACAAAACCACGGCCGGTTTTATAAACATCCGCAGCGACCATGACAAAATAGGCTGTCTGCATGGATATTTTAAAGGGAGTGGGCGGAAGATCATCAATCCAACGGTGGAGCGGCACGCTCACGGCCGTGAAGAGCCCACCTGCAGCCAACGCCACTCCGAACGCACTTGTGGCCATGGAAGCTGCAGCCGTCCCTGCGGATGTGATGCCTGCCGCAGCCGCTGCACCCGAGGCCGCACCTGCAGTAAAATACCCGACAGTCCCAGCTGTGGAGGTCCACAAGGCACCCATGGCAGCACCCAAAGCCGGAAGCGAAGCTGCACTCAAAACCAAAGAGGCACCCACACTCACAGCCACGCGGCGTGCACCATCCACCTGCTGCTTCAGCCAGATTTGGGAAAACTCTTCCAAATCGCGCGGCGCCTTTTCAGTTTCAGCAAGACCCAACATCTGAGCTGCCATGTCCTGCTCATCGGCGCCCTCTTTTCCTTCAAAAAAACGATTGGAAGGAAGAGGAGCAGGGAACGCAATTTGATCACCCCAAGAATCCGGTCGGTGCGTCACCATCACCGTCTTTGCCAAAGGCTTTCTGTAAATAAAAATCGCTGAAAGCTCCTGCCAATTTCCAGTGACTCGGATGGCCTGATACAATTGGCTGTCTGCACCTCTGACAAAAACAAACTCGAATTGCCGCGTGTCCCCAAGAATTGTCGTCCCCCAATTGGGATCTGTCGCGAATTTCGCGCAGTCTTTGGGATTGTTCGACCCCGTCCCTTTTTGACCAAGGAGAGTGCTGGGATCCCCCAATGCAGGTGTGATGCGACAGCCGAAAAAACGCAGAACATCAGTTTCATCCGGAGCCGTGACAGCCTTCTTCATGTCCCCAAGAATGCGCAACATGTCGGAGCTCGGCAGAAATTCCTCAAAGTCACTCTTCTTTCTTTGAATCTGAACTTTCACTTTGCCATTGCGGCCTGCCTGCATGTTGAGTGCGTAGTGATGCAGCGCCATACAGTCGGACTTCAACTGCGCTTCCGTGTCAGGATCCAGCAATCCTCTTTCATCTTCCGGCGCGCATGATTCTTCCACTTTCTTTTGTGCGGCGGGGTCAAGAGTGTCACGATCTTCGATTCCGTAGGAACGGCTCGCACTGCGCTGTTTGATGCATCCGCCGACGATTCCTGCCAGCAACATCGCTATCATCACGGGAACCAGCCGCGAACGGGAAAACAATTGAAAGACCATGAGCACTCTCTCCGGCCGAAAGGCTTGAAAGTCTGGAAGAACCGACATCAACCCGAGTGTTTTCGGTCAGGCGACAATAGGACTTGAGATGCGAAATTTAGACTGTGCTCTGGTTGTCTCGGTGGCGAGGTTGTTGGCCGTGTTTCTGGGGAACATAATCTCATTGATTTCAATAAGATTGAGAATTCCGGATGCAGCGAATCCACGCACTTTGCCGACCACCTGCATTTCGGCCAAACGGAACGAGTCGGAATCGAAACCACGGGTCGAAGCCGCGCTGGCACCCCAGTCCTCGGCAATCTCGTCGGGCGCCTTCGACAGGATCATATTGCGGACATTTGGTCTCACACCTGCCAAGAAGACAACCATGACCTGCGGATCCATGGAAAGGAAAATTTCAAGCAACAGTCCGTCGCTCAAATAGCCCAGAGTTTCCACACTCACCAATCTTGCCCTCACTTGACGTGCCAGCTCCGGATTCGTGATATCAAGATCCTGCATCATGTCGAACTGGCTCTGCTTGTCGGAACGCTCCATGAGCTCAACAAGAACATCCGCTCCACCCAACATCTCGCCGTCGGAAAGACCAGAGTTTCGCAATTTTCTTTTCAGTGCTTCAGCCACATTCTGCAGATACTCGCGAGGCAAGGCTTCCTTGACACAGAGTTCCTTGAGCAGGTCGGTCTTCAACGAACCATCGAAAAGTTCAAACAGATTGCGCCTTTTTTCCGTTGCCAGTTGCGTAAGGACAACAGCCTGTGAACGTGAACTTTCATCGGCAATGAGGTCGTAAATCTGCCGCGCAGACAACGAGCGAAGAAAATCAAATGTGTCCCGCGTGTTCTGTGTCATCAGCCGCATCTTGCCGGCCGCCATTTTGAGTTTCAAACTGCGAAGAACAATCAACTGCTCTGAGTCGGCCACAAATGGCGTGTTGACGTGGATATACTCCGCCAAAAGCGCCACTTCTTTCTTAAGGTCTTCATCACCGACCAGATCAAAGAAGATGAACTCACCCAAAACAGCTACGCATTTTGCCGCAAATTCAACGCCATCTTCCCGCAGAATTCGAGCAAAGATGTCGCGCGCAATCTTTGGTTGAGAAATAAAAGCTTGGGTCAGTTCATCGCGCAGGGCCTGAATGTTGAGCCGTGTGGACATTTCTTCGGAAATGCCGCCGGATGACGCTGCAGCAGGTCGCAGAGCTGCTGCGCGCGATGCGCTGCGTGAGTGTTCTGCCTGATGACCGGCACGCAGTTCATCGTTTTCAGCAATCGATGCCTCGAGGTCGGACATGTCTCCGTTCTGAGGAGTTCGCTTGGATTCATTTCCGGCGCTTCTTCCCTCAGTGATCAAATGTTGCAGCTTCTTGCCGGTGAGAACATAGCGCAAACCGAACGCCGCCACGAGCAAAAGAAGCGCACCTGCACCGGCAACAAGAAGAACCTTCTTTTCGGTCCAAAAGTCGTTGCGTTCCTCTTTTTCTGTAGTCAGCGCCTTTGTGTTTTCGCTCTGTTTGTGGTTGATCTCGGTCGATTTATCGGATTTTTCCCGAATATTCTCGCGCAAATCTGACTTGGAGTTTTTCTCAATATTCACTTCTTTTTGCTTTTCGAGCTCAAGGCTCTGCGACTCACGCTCGCGAATGATCTCTTTCGTGTTTGCGAACTCTTTGAAGATCTTCAATGCGCGACCGAGTTTCTCGAGTCCCCAAGGGTCGGCCCGAAGATCATCCGCGTCTTTGTCGAGCTGTCGCGCGGAACGCGGGAAAGGAATCAACTTCACGTTCAGAGCTGTTTTGCCGAATGCCTCCATGCTGTCACGCATGAGGTCCTCAATTTGTGCACGACGCGAGTCTGACATTTTACCGTCAATACTCATGTTGACGCTGGTACCCTGAATCACCAAGGCCCATTTGCTGTCCTCAATAACAAACACCCGCCGCGGCGGCTGGCTTTGAGCATCGTCGACGGACTGCCGCACCGTCGACAGCTCGACAGTGTTCAAACGGCATTCATCCGGACAGAATTCATTGATGACTTTCTGGTATGAATCTTTGACAGTGTCCAAGGCCAACCGTTTTGCATCGGACTCGGCACGGATCATTTGAGGTGTGTCAGGCAATGTCGTTCGCGTGAATTCAAGATCCACCGTTAGGCCAGAGCTGCTGCTCGACTTTCTCAGCACATCCTGAATTTTTTCTATATTTGCATTGCCAAGCCGGTTGTCGATGAGAATCTCTGCTTGCGCTGTTTTGACCGCAAACTTGCGCGGCGCACTTTGGCCAGAATCAAAACCCAATGACGCGGCAGAAGTGTCAAAGACTTCTTTCGCAACAACTTCAATTCCAATCAATGAACAACCGTCGGGGCAAAATCTGCCCACGTCGGCCTGCAGCTTGATGCGGATGCTCTGCTTGGTGTCCTCTTCAAAGCGGGTCTTTTCAGGATCATCGACGAGCGGTGCTGCCGAAGATGACAGCGACAAACCCGACAAAGACAACAAGAGAGACACAATAACGAACTTTGCCCAGAAACGCTGGAGCATTCCTGTGGCAAAGTATTTCGAATTGTGGTTTTTCAATCTCTTGTTCATTGGAATACCCGAATCACCACCCTTCGGTTAGCGGATCTTGCCTTTTCCAGCTCGACTCCGGTTTTTCCCGCAATTGACACTCTCGGACGCGTAGAACCAAACCCTGCAATGCTCATGCGTTCCTGTGGCACTTTCAATTCGCGCATTCTGTTCAAAAGTGCCACCCCTCGCGCACTGCTCAAACTCCAATTCAAAGCTTCCGATCCTACATCGTCAGTATGTCCCTCAAAACTGAGCCTGTACTTGGAGTCGGTGCGTTGAAGAATTTGCAAGATAGGCAAAGCTTCCTTTGCAGCAAAGGCGCTCAACGTGTCGCTTCCTTGCTCGAAGAGGACGCCACCTAGAAATTCGACCATGAGACCGCTCATCCCAAGATCTGTAGCCACCGATTTTTCCAGATTTTTTTTCTTTATCTCGTCGTCAATTTGTCTTTTCAACTCATCCAGACTGTCGGTCCTTTGTTTCGTCACCACCTTCGAAAGAGCATCAAATTTTTGAGCACTCACTTGTGACATGGAAAGCATGAGGACAAAAAGTGCCATCAGGTTGGTGGTCAAATCCGCATAGGACATGAGCCAGAGACCTTCGCCGGACTTCTTTCCGCGACGCCGTCCACCTTGCACTTGTTCGAAAATCGAGTTTTCCGACATGGTGGCCTCCTATGATGATCGCGAGAAGGGAGGCTGCTGAGACATGGATGAACCGCTGCCTCGCATCCCGCCTCCACCGTTTTGTCCGGACGTGTTGGAGTAGGTGCTGAGGACGTCGCGGAGGTGAGCCTGCGATTTCTTCTCTTTGAGGAGAAGCACACCTTCGAGAATCATCAAATCCAGCTGCAACATTTTTTCCGCGTAGATGGTTATTTTTTCAGAGATGGGCGTGTAAACCACAGTGCCCAGAAGAAGACCGTAGAATGTTGTGAGCAATGCCACAGCCATCGACGGTCCCAACTTGGTGGGCTCATTCATATTGGAGAGCATATTCACGAGGCCGCAGATCGTGCCCAGCAATCCCATTCCCGGACAGAGCTTTCCTAAATTTTCGAACAGGCTGGATGCGTGTGTGAACTGCTGTTGCTTGGTGTTTATTTTTGCAGTGAGATTGTGTTTGATTTCTTCCGGAGTGAATCCGGACAGGATGAGAGTCACACCGTCTTTCAGCATCGGATTCTTCAGGTGTTCTTTGTACCTCACCAGAATGCCTACACCTTCATTGCGCACGGCTGAAGTCATGGTTGAAAGTTGATTGGCAATCTGGTTCATTTCCTTTTCTTTGTTCAAAAACGCAATGCTCATGAGTGTTTTCAGACCGGCAAGAAAGTCGAGAAAGCTGTGTGACATCAGAATCACACAAAGGGGTCCCACACCCAGAAGCACTGCTGCAGCCGGATCCCAAAATCCTTGAAATTTTGTATTGGCGTGAAAGATCAAAAACCAAAGAGACCAAGAAAAACCACTCAAACCGACGATAACGCCTATCATTTTTGACCTCCGTTGAGCGGTCCCGATGTGGCATCTGTTTTTGGTGATGGGCTGCGCTGGCGTCGCAACGTTTCCCTCTCTGAGATGACCCGTCGCAAATCCTCAATTTGAGCAAGAAGTCGCTGCGACGGCTCAATATCAAATGCTTTTTCGTAGGCTGCGAGCGACAGATCAGTCTGACTCAGACGGAGATGCAAAGTGCCCTTCATTGTCCAGAGCAGTCCCGAACGCGGATAGTGAAGAAGGAGATCATTTGTTTCTACGAGAGCGTCTTCATAACGACTCTTTTGAAACAGTTCTCTGATTTTCTGCGACTGGATGGTGAAGCTGGGCGTGGCCGGCCGGTCGGCGTCCTCACTGACGTCGAGCATTCTGTCGACGTCACCCAGCCGCTTTTCAAAGTCTCCGGCTCCGCTGAATGCTGCAATTTCAGCGTCGGTCTTCTGCACACGCGAGCGTTGCCTCGCCTGAGCAATAGGGTCATTGGCCACATCGGAGGGCTGAAGTCCCAACGCCGATGCAGGGAGTCGGACCTCCGAAATTCCGTCGGCATCTGACTCTCCGCTCAGCAGCTGCTGAATTTTTTCCTTCTGTTGCTGCTGTTCTGCTTCACCCATCGACATCGGTGGAGCGATCCGAAATTCCTGAGTGCGCGGCGTGTTTTCACGAGGCGCAGGAACAGTTCCCACATCTCCCGTGTGGGTTGTGGAACATGCCGAGGCAAAAAACAACAGCGCCAGAGAGCGCTTAGAATTGGATGCCAAATCCGACATCAGCGCCGACTCCTCCGGGTGTCTTGTATTTGAAGCGTTCCTTAATAGTCAGCGTCGTTGGAAGACTGTAGGCCAAACCGACATCACAGATAAAACTTTTGCCCAATCGAGAGTGCGCACCCGTGCGGAAAAAGATGGAGGCATATCCCACAGAGACGACCGTTCCCGCAGACGCTTCCCAGCCCCAAACAACCCCTTCTGCCTGAAGCGGATTCTTTGTCACCATTTGTGCATACATGGCTGACAGACTCAGCCCTTTGTTGAACGGAAGCACAGTCTCTGTCGTGGCTCCATCAGTCACTTCAGAACTGGCCGCAGGGTCGCCGGAAATTTCAGGATAGTCGGACAGCAACACAGAAGGTGCGACAAGGAAACTGACGCGAGTCCCGACCTCAGCCTTTCCTTCATTGAATTTCTCAGCGAATCTGAGGTTCACGCCCAGCATATTGGCGCTTTTTTTCACATTCGGAACCAAGTGCCATCCTGCTGTGGTACCGAGGAAGAAGTTGGTCTTCTTCTCAACAGCCGGTGCAGCAGCCGGATTCACAGCGGTCTTTTCCTCGCGCTGTTCCATCCTCTGCCTGTAGATATTTTCCGTGTTGTAGAGTTTCGTCCAGACCAGTTCTTTCGATTTGGAATCAAAAACATGGAATCCCAGCACCATGCTGGTTTCTTGGTATAAGAGGCTGATGTCCACCCACGCTTCCACTCCCAATTGCACGGCAATTGCATCGAGTTCCTGCGGATTGTTGATGGGTGTCGTCATCACAAGTCGCCCATTTTCAACGACTGTTCTGCGAATTCTGCAGTTGGTGCATTGAAGAACCTTTGTGCCGCTGTGCTTCCTGAAGGAATCAGACACCTGAGTTTCAAGAAAATTCTCGTAGGCCCTTGGTATGCCCTCACCGAGAGCCACCCTGCGAATGGCAACCGTGCGCAACGTGTTGAGCGCTTTGGCTCGCAAATCGAAAGAGAACTCGTTGACGAGATCTTGCAGGACCTCATTGAAGGACTTCACCGCAGGCTGTTCGGGCGGTGGAGCAGTTCCCTCGGAATCAGCGTCCTGAGCCCATGCAGCTGAGGAAAGCAAGATCTGCAGCAGCAGCACTGTCCAGCAGAGCAATGCCTTGGCCGGCGAGAAATAGTTTTGTTTTTTTGTCCTGACTAGCGGCATGAAAAAACCCCACAGAACACTTCCGTGAGGTTTTTCGGTAAGCGTGAGCTGAAGTCACGCTGCAGTTTTTTCTCTGGGGTTCAGGACCTTGACAGTCCGGCGACCCGCATGCCTTCAGATGGAGTAAGTCAGCTTGGCAAGCGACTCTTTTCCGGTCGCAACAACCAACTCCCACGACTTCCTTGCTTCATCACCCTGAAAATCCTCGTCGTACGTTTCAAGGAGATCTTGGATACCTTCGGCATCTTCAAGAAGGCTCAGAGCGTTGACCGCAGAGCGGAAGTAACGGGCCGCTTCATTGGGATGACGCTTCACTTTAAGACTCAATCGTCCCATTTCCTCGTACCACTGAGCTTTTTCTTCCGGAGTTGCGACTTCGCCTGTCTCACCGATCATATAAATGTAGGTGTTGAGGGCACGGACGTTGTCTTTGGAAGCCATGAGTTCAGAAATTTTTGGAAGCAGGGTTTGAATGGTCTTTCTTGCTTTTGCCTGCTCTTTTCTTTTGTCCTCGAGACTTTCAGAAGAGTGTTTCTCAAGAATGCGCTCGCAATGTGCGCGCAGCAACCGGAGATCCTCAGGCAATACTTGATCCCGCTCGGTTTCCAAAGTGGGATTGATCTGACGGAACAAAGACAAAAGTTCCGCGGGTGAGACATGCAAATAACCGGCCAAAATTTGAATCGCCCAAGGACGATCGTCTGGCCAAATCCGCTCCGCACGTTCCATCTGCCGAATCAACTCATGCATATCCATGTGCTCTCCTCAGTCTGCGCATCAGTGCGCACGTCGAGCACCCCTCCCGAAAAAAGGGGGGGGATGCGGGACCTTCTTAGGTTTTCCAGTCCCCTCTTCATTCTACGACCGGAGCTCGGGGTCAAGATGAATTTTAAGACCCGTCGAAATTCTTTCTAAGCCGCAGGAAAAGCCTGATCAAAGAGTAGCAGAGCGCAAACGCTGCCACCAGCCAGACGAAAGAAAGCTTGTTGTTATTCAAAAACATGACAGCTGCGCTTGACTCGACAGGAATCTCTTGATGCAGCCTTCCCGCGAGATGCACTCCCTGAATGTTACCGTCTGCTCTATTTTTAATCACATAACAGAGAGCCGTTTCCAATCCCTCGAAACCCGGCGAACCGAAAGACACAGGGCCTGCATTCAACGCAAAAACACGACCCTCGTCGTCCAACAAGAAACTCGAAGGCACGGCGACCACGGAAAGTCGCTCCTGAAGAGCACCCACGGCATCCCAGACAACTCCCACGCGTCCGGACCACCCTATGTCCCGCAGGTCTTGCTCGATTTCGAATTGTGTCGGCCAATCACTCACAACGACGCGGATGCACATCCGTTCTGCAGCACTCATAGAATGGGACATCCTCTCCGCGAGTGAATGGAGAGAAAGAAGACCAGCACGGCAGTTCTCACAGCCGGGAAGTGTGAAATACAGAAAACTCAAAGGAGGCGTGTTAGAACCGGAGGAACACAGGAGAGGCTGCTGTTCAGTGCGCCCGACCTTACCATCCACAAAGACGGGGTAGACTTGATTCGCAACGACAGTCTTCGAATCGAAGAGGACCTGAAAACCGGCTCGCTCGAGGAATTGAGAAAAGTTCGCCATGGCGCGCCCGCTGTGTCAAAAAAGAGACAATTAAGAGCCCTGAACTGTGAAGATGAGACAGTCATCAGCCCCCGTTTCAGCGGCTTATACCTTAAGGCGCATGAAAATAAACCATGCGTCGCCTTGGCACGGGTTTTGCTTACCTGCTATCAGAACACTGAAAGGCAGGCGAAAAGGAGATTCGATATGGAAACTTTGGTCAATACACTGAACGCGATCCGTCAGCAGGCTCTTCAGAGCACACAACCGCTGAACAACAAGGTACTCGCCGACTGCCTGTTCAAGGATCTCCGGCAGCAAGGCCTCAAAGACAAGGACATCGTCAACCTGTCGTCCGAGCTCATTGCCCAACTCACCAACGACATCAAACTGCGCGCTGAAAAGGTACACGCCGGCGAGCCTGCAAGCAGCTCTTCCGAAAAACTCACTCGGACACGTTGAACTCCCGCACTTCCTTACCCTGAGAGAGCATCTCACTCTCCGAGTCTGACACTCCGAGTCTGACACCGACCCTTTTTTTTCAAAAATTGAACTCTTTCACACAAAAAAAAACCCGCCCGAAAGGGCGGGTCGCTTTTCAGCATCTACAGCTGATCAGCCTGCTTTGTGCAAGGGAGTCACCTTGGCGACAACCTTACGAGCCTTCTTGGCTTTCTTAGCAGCTGGCTTCTTAGCTTTCTTGGCAGCAGGCTTCTTAGCCTTAGTTGCCTTGCGCTTTGCTGGCTTCTTCTTAGCGACAGCCTTCTTAGCGGTTGCCTTCTTGGCCTTACGCTTTGCTGGCTTCTTCTTGGCTGCTGCAGGCTTCTTGGCAGCTGCTTTCTTCGCCGTAGCCTTCTTAGCCTTACGCTTAGCAGGCTTCTTGGCCTTAGCCTTGGTTGCTACCTTCTTCTTCGCCTTAGCGCCTGTCTTCTTCTTGGCAGCGCGCACGGTTTTCTTCTTCTTTGCACGCTTTGGTTTTGCGTGCGATACTTCCGCTTTAGTTTCGACTGTCATTTAGACGTTCCCTTCTTCAGACTGCGACGCTCGGAGACAAAGCTTGTGTCCCCACGCCTGAATTCTGAAACCAATTCACTCATTCGCGACGTCTCCCGACGTGACCAACGACAGCGTCATCCCGACGCACAGCATCGCACATACATGCGATACACATTCATCGACACCTCTGAGTATATCTTGAGTCGAAGTTCAGCATTTTTTCACACGTCACTTTTTTGGAGTCACTGGTGAACTTTTTGACACAACACACCACATTTTCACCCCTTCTCGCGCAACTCGATATTCGAAGTTTTGAGCTCCAGACGCGCACAGGTATGACGTCTGCAGGGCCGGGAGCGGGGGGAGTTTCAACGCTCGGAGTCATCGCAATCGTCTCCTTCGTTCTCATTCTTTTTCTTATGGCAACCCTTTGGCCGCGAGGAAAGGAAAACGATATCAATTTTCGGCAGAGACAGTTCGGGCGTGTCGACGGCCTGTTTTTTCGCATCCAAGGAGCATTTCTCGATCCTGAAGAAGCGGAAAGGTATCTTTCCGGTCAGTTTGTAAACCCAGCCCTGCTGCAGGGACTCATGCTCATGAAAGGTCAATCCATCACAATGGTCTCTCTGAGCCTCGGCGGTTGCGGATTCGTTTCTCCCACCCCGCTCAAAAAGGGCGCGCTGCTTCTCCTGCAACTTGCGAGTCTTCCTGATTTTCCTCAAGAAAATCTGATCATCGGGTGCCGTGTCGTCTGGTCGAAAAGAAACCCGGGGGCGCACGGAACGATGGAATCGGTCGGATGCAAGTTCGTTTTTCCTCACGGGACTCAGCCGCCTGAGGATGTTCTCAAACGGTACATCACGTATCTCATGGACGAACCTGTTGGCTGATTGTGAAATGGAGTTGTGCAAGTGCCAGATGGAAAAACTGAACTGTTGGGATTATTCGGCGGAGAGCTCGGGCAATCGCCTTCGCCCGCCACTCACTCTGCTTGGGCACAACACGCGAATCTCAACTGGGTGTATCTTCCTCTGCCCTGCCCATCCGAAGACAGCTTTCTTTCACTCGCCACCGAACTGATGCAGTCTGTGTTCTTTCGTGGCGCGAACATCACCAATCCATTCAAAGTCTCGGCTCTGAAACTCCCCAACGTCGCGTGGGACGCATCGGTCGAACGTTGCGGAGCAGCCAACACACTCTACCGGAGTATGACACCTCAGGGTGAATGCCAGTGGCGTCTCTCGAATACAGATATCGTAGGATGTTTGTCGTCTCTTGAGAGAATTTTTCAATCCGATCGGATGACGGGCATTTCCAAAGATCACCTCAAGGTCGTTCTGCTGGGGGGAGGTGCTATGATGAAAACGTACTCCGCCGCACTCAACCTCTTCTTCCAAAAGAGCAACCACAAGCCCGACCTGACTGTCTGGACCAGATTGGATCTGGAAAAACCGTTCCCTCGGGAGTTCCCTCAGGGACGCGAACAAGCCACAGGCTCGTCTCTGATGCTGATCAACACACTGCCGTGCGGTACGTCCGCTGAGGCTGACGAAAATGCACTGCGCGCCCTGCACGCCCTTGATGCGTCGGTCATGACGAATCAGAAATTTTATTTGGACGCAGGTTATCTGGAATCAAATACGAGAAAGACAGCATTTCAACTGAACTGGTACACCGTCGGCGGCGCGGGGCTGTTCGAAGCCCAAGCGCGGGCCAGTTTTAAGTTGTGGACCGGATTCGATGCGCCCAACCTGCCAACCGCTCTCCGGCAGACTGCAGAGTAGAGTCGGTCTTGCAAAAAGCGAATCTCAGCCAGTTCGAGCGCCTCGGAGGTTGCGAGCCGTAGTAAAAAACAGATGGCGGAATGGCAGCCACACCGGCTTCGCGAATGAGTTCCTTCGCAAAGTCAGTGTCCTTCACTGCACCGCCCTGCACATGCGAGTCGTAGTTGGCCATGAGGAAATAGCTGCCCTGTGCGCGCTGAACCTTGAAACCGGCGTTGAGGAGACTCTGCTCCAAAAGATTTTGCTTGGCATTGTATGTGGTGGGCAGAGAACTCAGATATCCGCCCATCCAATCTGAGTTCGTCATCATCGTGGCCAACCCCCTCTGGGTGGCTGGATTCGTACAAAATACGACCGCCTGATGAACGAGACGCACAGCCCGCATCAGTGGTTCAGGTGCCGTCACCCAACCCACTTTGAATCCGGTAAAGCCAAATGTTTTAGCCGAAGAACTGATTCGGACCACGAAATCTTTCATTCCGGCCAACGACGCCGCGGATTGCGTTTGGTCGGAAGCGCTGTAGACGAGGTACTCGTAAACCTCATCACACATCAAAACAGCATCATGCCGTTGAACCGAGGCAGCAATCCTTTCGAGCTCACTTTGGTTGAAGACCTTGCCCGTGGGGTTGTGGGGCGAATTGAGGATCATCAGTTTGAATCCGCCTGCTGTCGCAGAATCAAACTCAGACCAATCGACAGCCCACCCGCGGGCTGTCACGCCCGCAGGTGTGTCAGGAGCATGCAACCGCACAGGAACCAGCACACCACCTGCATTGGCAATGGCTTGCGCATAACTGTCGTAGCAAGGCTCAAACACAACCACACGGTCACCCGGATTCACGAATGCATTCACAACAGAATAAATCGCCTCGGTGGCACCCGTCGTGATGGTGACCTCCTGATCAGGACAATAAGAGACTCCCGTTTTTGCATAGACAAGCTGGCTGACGGCCCGCCGCAGTGCAGCTTCTCCAATCGCAGGAGCATACTGATTATGGCAGTGCAAAGTTTCATGCGCGACCTGCTGCAGCACCTCGTCAGGACCTGCAAAATCAGGAAAGCCTTGCGCCAGATTCACAGCTTGATGCGCCTGAGAGAGCTGGGTCATTTCGGTGAAAATGCTGGTTCCGAAAGGAGCCCAGCGGCGGGCCATTTTCACTGTCATGGAAGTTTCTCCTTATGCCCCACGTCGCTCCGCGCGGGGATCAAGCACGTCTCGTAGGACATCGCCCAAAACATTCAAAGCAAGTACGGTCAAGAAGATCGCCATGCCCGGGAAAAGCAGAGTCCACCACGCTTGATAAAAGTCAGCCTTGCCCTCTGCAAGCATGGCGCCCCATTCCGGAGCCGGCGGACGTACACCCAATCCCAAAAAACTCAGACCGGCTGCTTCAAGAAGCGCACTGGCAAAACTCATCGTGGCAACGACCACAACCGAATTCAAAATATTGGGCAAAACATGCCGAAAGAGGATTCGGTTCAAAGAGGCACCATTGGCAAATGCTCCAAGAACATACTCCTTGTTGCGCTCTCCCAAGGCCGCACCGCGAGCAACTCGAGCAAACGTAGGTGCATAAGAGAGGCCCACTGCTATCATCAGATTCAAAATGCCCTGCCCCAAAAATGCGACCAAGATGAGGGCCAGCAGGATTGCAGGAAATGCCAAAAGACAATCGTTGATACGCATCAGCAATTGGTCAGTCTTTCCTCCCAAATAGCCGGAAAAAAGCCCCAGCGGCACACCCAAACCGGCTCCGAGCAAAACCGGAATGAAACCGAGCGCCAAAGAAATACGCCCGCCATGGAGCACCCGCGCAAAAACATCGCGGCCGGAACTGTCGGTGCCAAACAGATGAAGAACGCTGCCGCCCTCCATAAAGAATGGGGGCAGGAAACGACCATTTTCAAGTTGAAGAGCCAGCGGGTCGTGCCTTGCCAATAAG
>JBEGJP010000190.1:0-7135 GCA_041184525.1 Pseudomonadota bacterium
TGCCTCGGTCATCAGAGACAACCGGCCTTGGGAAGATGTTCTGAGGGCAACGGATGCTCCAATCTCGGGAACGATTGAAAGTTTTCTCTCCGGCACATACGGATCACGAATTCTGGAAAACATGCCCCCAGGTTCGTATCGACTCGACAATGGTGAATTGCTGCTGAGCTCTCAGAGAGGTTACCAAGACAGAACGTGGACTTGGAAAGAGCGCGGTCCTTTGCACGCCGGTGTCTTGACAACAATGGCTTTCCAAAAGAGTGCCAACGGCTGGAGAGCAAAGTCGGCCACCTCAATGCAAGCCTTTTTATGTCGTGCTTTTGTTGTTCCTGAGGGTGTGGCTGTTTTGCCATCAGCGGAAACCGACCTCACACGACGACCCTACTGCCAATCGTGCCATAGTGTTTTGGAGCCTCTTTCCTTGTTTTTCGGCCGATGGCCCAATGTTGGAAATTCAAATTATTCTTATGACCCGAGCGCAAACAGGGTCGCAACCGGATCGTTCGATGGTTTTTCCAATGCCGACACCAATGGACTTGCGAAGGTGTACACCTCGACCAAAGATTTTCATGATTGTGCCGTGGCAAGAGCGTTTGAGTTTATGGTCGGGCGCGAAATGAATCAGCAGGAATACATCAGCATATTTCCCCGACTGATTTCCGTCTATCAGAATGGAGGCGGACGCATTTTGCCGGTCTTCAGGGAAATTGCGACGAGCAAGCTGTTTTCGAGGAGTCAACAATGAAGCCATTTTCAATTACAAAACAGGCTGATTTGTTCCTGATTGGCATTTTTTTCAATGCCAGCGGCTGCGGCGATGGGGTAAAATCTCTGAACAGAAGCCAATCAATTGAACTCAAATCCAGCAGAGAGAAAACGCCATTGTCTGAAAATTCTGCCGCCGATCAATTGGCGAAGGATCTTTTGGCGGCAACAGTTTCAACTATCGGTGCTGACGAAACTTTGCAGGAGATAAAAAGAGACCCTCACTTGATTTCAACCAAGGAAATCCAATCGACCCAATCGAGCTCCATGCAGTCCGTCATCTATTCAGTTTCTCCACAGATTGAAAATTCGACGACGCAGACGTCGACTCAAACTCTCAGTGTGCCCGTTTTTACCCCAAAAGCACTCTTATTAGATGCAAGCAGCCTCGAAACTATTCTGCGGCCCGTTTTCACTACCTACGGACAATTCAGCACAACAGACACCCGCTATTTTTCACCCGACGAAAAGCAGAAGCTCGGTGAGTTTTCTTTCTTCTCGGTTCCCAATCTGGTCAATCCCAGAATTGGCGGTAGTATTTCTCTCAGCCAAGACTACATATTTGCAATAAGAACATTCGCGGGTCGCGCGTGCAAAAATCTAGTCAATGCAGAGAAATTGACCCCCTCTAATGTCGCCAACCGACTGATCAACAACAGCGAATGGACATCCAAAAAAATCTCGGTTGAATCCATCAGCCGCTTCATGACAAGCGTTTTTGGATATGCACCTCTGGCAGGTTCTTTTCACTCCGGTGCGCAGGATTTTGCAACCGCATTCAACAACGCAGTCACTGCTGCTGATGGCGTCAGCAGAACAAAAGACAATGCAATGTTCGATAACTACATTTTGACCTGCGTCTATTCCGTCACTGATCCTAGAACTTTCAGCCGATGACTGCGTGCAGGAGTTGAACATGAAATTTGTGAGAAATTCCTCGAAGTCGAACATCGAAATCAGCAGGCGCGAGTTTTTAGGCAGCAGCGCACTGGCAGCCGCGGGCGCGTGTATTTTTGGATTCTCGCTCCCCTCAGGAAATGTGCGGGCTCAATCCACCACCTCACGCCGCAGGCCATTTGTGATCCACATTCATATGGGAGCGTGGGAGGGCTACTCGGCAGGGCTCATGATGGCAACGTCTCCTAACGTTTATCCCAAAGGGGTTTTTTTCCAAAATCAGACGGTTCCTCACCCCAATCCGAACGTCAATGTCCATTATCCGGTTGGGAGTCTTGTTTTTAACGACTATACCAAGGTCCTGATTCCCATCGCGAATCACATGATGTTTGCGGTTGCGACACCGCAGTCGTTGGCGCACGAAGAGGCCTTTCTGATTCAACAAACTGGCTCCCGACTGGATGGAGCTTCACGGAGTCCCAATTGGGCGGCTGGTTTTGCACAAGCCACCAATGGTTCAGCCTCAGGTTCCTACGTTGTTCTCGATGGTCAAGGACGTGGTGTGGGAGCCTTGGCAAGAACAACTCCGGCTGTTACGAGCATTACCGCTGCTACAATCGATGCAGCAAGAACGATGTACTCAGACCCACCCACAATTCCCGGACAAGCCACTGCGCCTGAATCAGCCACATATGCATCGATTGGAAAAAGCACTTACGCAATCGATTACAATTTATCGAACATGTCAGCCAGTGAAAAACAGGGCGCAGGTGCAGCCATTGATGCTTTGAGGCGTGGCATTCCAAATGTGACTAATGTTCAAAATGACATCAATTCATACATGGCACGCGCCTCTGGGACTTTGAGCGGTTCCACATTCACTCCCCCAACGACCGGTCTTGACACCCTCTTTGCCGAGGTCCCCGACAAAGACGCCGTCATGTGGGTCAGGGAAGACGGGGGCTTCTTCCCAAAGAATTCTGCCAATCTTCCGCTTCGTGGATTGCCAGCTCTTCATGAGAAATTGAAATTGGCAGCGATGCTGATTGAAACTCAAGTTGCATCAGGCATTCATATCAACATGCTTGACGGTCATGACTTTCATTCTGGTGGAGCACACGTTCAAACAGCCCGCGCAGCGTGCCGTGCGTGGGGTATCATTAGGCAGTTCTGGGATTGGGTAGTTTCAAAAGGCTATCAAGACGACGTGCTCGTTATCGTTGGCAACGAATTCAACAGGACTGCTGCAAATTCTGCAAGTATGACGTTCAACGGAGTGGTGACGAAAGACGCACCGGCAGGAACAACTGTTGTGTCACCCGGGACGGATCACCATTTGTCATGCGGTTTGGCTTTCATCAACGGAAGGCTCCCGCCGGCTTCGCGACTGGGGTACATCGGTGACACATTTGTTCCCACCGGAGGCACTCTCAATCAGGGACCAGCGATCGGCGTGGCTCCGTACACATCTCTGCAGCTTGTGATTTCCGTTTTCATGAGGGTTTTTCCGGGCGTCTTTTCTGACTATCGGGCAGTTCGAGAAATCTGGCAACCAATCAAGGAAACCGACATCATCAGCGAGTTGCTGCGTTGATGAACCGATCGGGAGGATTTTCGATGCTATTGAAATTCTTACTCCATACAATGGCAGGAATCACTCTCATTGCATGTGGGATTCGAAGCGAAAAAGCGGGAGATGTTGTGGTCCCAGTTTCTCCTCACGTTCGCGTGGTAGATGGCAGCAGTCCCAAGACAACAGACCAAAACAAATCATTAGCCGGATTTAAATTCGCCCGAAGCGAATACTTGTCTGAACTTGAGAAAAGATCCGCAGAAATTGTTTTCATGGGAAAGTTTCAGAAAAATAAAACCGTGTTCTCATTTTCAGACGGTTCGTCCACAATTTTCGATGATTCGGATTTTTCATTGACACACTTACAATTACCTCCAGAATTGGAACCGAAGTCCAGTCGCCTCATTCTTCTGCCACAGAATGTATTTTGGGAATTTTCGTCTACGGAAGCATCATTCGGGTCTTTTACAACATCCTTAAGTCCTACAGGCGCAGGAACAATTCAGGTCAAGAGGAAGAGGATCGCAGGCGATTTCTCAGCCTATGCTCTCCTCCATACTTCAGAGTCGTTGGTCATTCTCAGGGCTGGGCCAGTGCTCAGAATTTTAAGCATCAAAGATGACAAAATTTATTCTGAGTCGTTTGAAAATTTGGCGACTCTCGGCGGCCCGACGGAAAATGCGCTGCAGGATGCCCTCGGTGCGGGAATCACACCCGATGGCAGCAAGCTTTGGCTTTCCACGGGAACAAGTGTTCACTTCTTTGAAAGACCGGAAAACTCAAAATTAGGTATGCCTGATTCTTGGAAGCTGGACACCGGTCTGACCTCGGAGACACTTCTCAGATCATTGGCAATATTTTTTGACAACGATCACAATCCCGCTGGTCGAACGATTGCTTTGGCGAAAACTCAACTTTTCCTGAGCGGTCATGAATCCGCCAACCTCATCTGGGCCACAGATATCAAGCCTCTTGCTGATAAGTTCTGTGCAGGCTGCCATGGCTCATCAGGAACTGGCCCTGGTCGGTTTTCAAATGCGGGTGACGAGAGCTCATGGCTGACCTCCAAGGCTCTCATCCTTGAAAGACTTGAAGCAACGGGGGGACTCCCTCCCATGCCACCCACCTATTCTCCCGCGCAGCTGACAGAAGTGGAACGGGGCAACCTGATTCAATGGCTGCGAGGGCCGCAATTGCCTTCTGCCAACAACAACAACAACAACAACAACAACAACAACAACAACAATACAACGACCGTTGCTCAACAAATTGCGCCGCCTCCTCAAATTCCGCCCACAGCGTGGACGAAGTTCGACCCACCCACTTCTTTGTCTACTCTCACCACGGCAGAGGTGCTCTTTGCTTCGAAGGCAGGCGCGAACAAGACGGTGTTTTCTATGTCCGACGGCAGCGCGCAGGTCTTCGATGAATTGACGGGTGTTATTTCTTTCAAAAAGCAGGCCGTCCCATCGCCCGCTGCCGGATCGAAAGTCTATCTTCTGGATGACAATACCGGCTGGATTGTGTCCAATGATTCCGTGCAAAACTTTTTTCCTGATGGCACACCTGTGACAGATCGCTTGAACCTCACCGTTTTGTCGACCGCTTTCGACTCAACATCCTTTGTCCCACTGCATATTTCCCCGCAGATTTTAATCATGAAAGGCAACAGCGGAATAAGAATATTCGCACAGTCGAACCAATCTATCACAATCGAATCTTTGGATGAAATTCCGGAACTGACCAACGCATTGCCATCTGCTCTTGCGGCCGGTTTTGGTCCTGAGAAGTCGTATCTTTGGGTTGCCAGCAGTGCGAAAGTCTTGTTTTTTAAGAACACCGCATATGGGTTTGAAAAGACACCCTTGTCTTCGCTGTTTATCTCAGGTCTTCCTTCAGGTTCAGGAATCGATAAGCTCGTCCTTGGATTTGACAAGGACATGATGCCCAGCGGGAAAATTTTGTATCTCTCGGGCGGCCGCATCTTTGCGAGTGGTCAGGTCGTCGAAAGTGCGTTGTGGTTGTCGGACATCAAGCCTCTCGCCGAAACGTATTGTGTGCCATGTCATTCCGCCTCGGGCCCCGGAAACTTTTCCCGTGCCGGAGAAGAGTCTTCTTGGATTTCCTCCAAGACACTCATTCTGCAACGCTTGACCTCAACAACCTCACCTATGCCTCCGGTCGCAGCGCGCCAAATGAGTGACCAAGAGAAATCATCGTTGACGCAATGGCTCAACACCGCAGCCGGATCGGTGACGAACCAGACATCCGTTGTTCCGACGCAAGCGT
Source organism: Pseudomonadota bacterium (assembly GCA_041184525.1). GTDB lineage: Bacteria > Bdellovibrionota_B > Oligoflexia > Silvanigrellales > Silvanigrellaceae > RFOM01. The sequence goes on from JBEGJP010000190.1 coordinate 5,525, forward strand.
TGGCTCCTGTTGCTCTTCAATTTGCCAGACGGGATGCTTTGTCGAATCTTGAAAAGTCTTCCTCGGACGTGGTCTCGGTTGCAAAATCGGGAATGAATAAGACGGTATTTTCCATGTCAAACGGTGGAGCCTACGTTTACGATGAGCCCACTGAGGCGTTGGATTATCTGCAACCCGTCATTCAGCCTACGGGCGGGAAAACAATTCTTTTGGAAGGCAACACGGGCTGGAATGTGTCGGCCAGTGGGGTCGATCTTTTCTTTCCTGACATCCTTGTCGCCAATACTCTGCGCGTGCTGTCTGCAAAGTTCGACACCAGTGCGTTGGCAATTCTCTTCGTTACGTCAGAACGTATGATCTTAAAGAGTGCGAACGGCCTGAAAATTGTCACCCGCTCTCTCGACAACATGTTGACCCTCGAGACACTCGAAGGCATACCGGAATTGACTGCGATGTTGCCTCAGGCTCTCTCCTGCGGATTTGGTCCTGAGAAAGCGTTTCTTTGGATCGCCTCGAGCTCCAAAGTCCTGTTTTTTAGCAATTCCCAATATGGCTTCCTCAAATCTCCAAGATCGGCTTCGCTTTCGTTTGGCTTTCCTTCCAATACAATGTTCGAAAGAATTTCGATCGACTTCGATGCTGAAATGAAGCCCTTGGGCAGAGCCATAGTTGTAAATGGAGGAAAGTTTTATGTGAGCGGCTACGCTCCCGCAGCTGCGCCGCTTAGCTGGGAAATCGACATACGCCCCATTGCTGAAACATATTGTCTGAGTTGCCATGGCGATAACGGCGCAGGAGGTTTTTCCAAAGCCAACGATGCGGCCTCTTGGACCGGCGTGAAGCGCGAGAGCATCATCACGCGTGTTTTTACGGAGAGGACGATGCCTCCGACCTACACCCAAGCATCCAAGGACATTACAGATGCACAAAGAACAAAAATAAAAGATTGGCTGTCGCTTGGGACCATGACAGGAACAACTTCAACGAATCCGACACCCACTCCAACGAGCTCACCAACACCCATTGCCACTCCCAGCATTCCCACTCCCGGCCCCACGTGGACCAACGTTGTGCAACCCATTCTTCAAGCGCGCTGCAGCGGTTGTCATACAACCTATGCCACTTTCTATAACGTTTATTTAGACCGTTCAAAAATTATCCTTCGAGTGGGAAATTCGACGATGCCGCCATCCAACTCGCCATCTGGTCCACTGACCACGACGGAGAGAGATGCTGTGCTGAATTATCTCAGTGGCTTTCCTGCACCTTAGGGCCTTGATGCGTTCTTTGTTGCCAAACAGGCCGCTGACGCAGGCATTGGGCGTCTCGCCATGACAAGACCCTTCTTGGGCAGAGCACCCGCACATTCCTTGGAAAGAGACATTCTGAACCCCTAGGTACTGACACAGTGGCTTGGGATATAAACCCCTGACACTTTTGATCAGTAATTATAAAATATTCAATAAACTCAACTTCTCGGCTCTCTTTCCGATAAGCGTGGGTCGCTTCGCGGGAGGATTCTATGTCGGGCTGTTTCTTGAATAGAAACTTCTGGACGGATTCTTCCTTGGCATTTGTCCTCTCGACGTTCCTGCTCGGCTGCTCACCAAC
>JBEGJP010000191.1:0-3680 GCA_041184525.1 Pseudomonadota bacterium
GTTCGTGGATCAAAGGAACCAACGGACGCTCACAGGGTGTCATCCCCTTCATCAAAGTTCAGGACTCCTCCACGATCGCGGTCAATCAAGGCGGCAAGCGCAAAGGCGCGGTGTGTGCCTATCTCGAGACGTGGCATCTTGATATCGAAGACTTCCTCGAACTGCGCAAAAACACGGGCGACGAACGACGCCGCACCCACGATATGAACACCGCCAACTGGGTTCCGGACCTCTTTTTGGAAAGAGTGGAAAAGAACGCCGACTGGACTCTGTTCTGTCCGAGCGAGACTCCCGATCTGCACGACGTCTTTGGTGCTGAGTTCAAGACGCGCTATGAAGCATATGAAGCAGCGGCGGAGCGCGGCGAAATCAAGAACTCCAAGAAGGTTCAGGCCGTGCTTTTGTGGCGCAAAATGCTCACCATGCTGTTTGAAACAGGACACCCTTGGATCACCTTCAAGGATCCTTGCAATCTCCGCAGCTCGCAACGTCATGCGGGAGTCGTGCACTCGAGCAACCTGTGCACCGAAATCACCCTGAACACGAGCGGCGACGAGACGGCAGTCTGCAATATCGGCTCCGTCAACTTGAAGGCGATCTTCCAACAGCCTCAGCCCTATGAGGCATTGCGGACGACGGTGCGGGCGGCCATGCGCATGCTGGACAACGTCATCACCGAGAACTTCTACCCGATTGAATCGGCGCGCCGTGCGAACGAAAAGCACCGCCCTGTAGGCTTGGGTTTGATGGGCTTCCAAGACGTTCTTTATATGAAGAGAATTCCCTACAGCTCTCCGGGGGCTGTCATGCTCTCGGCTCAGGTCATGGAACACATCAGTTTCCATTCTGTTGAGGCGTCAGCCGACCTCGCACGCGAGCGCGGGAACTACGAATCTTTTGCGGGTTCCAGCTGGTCGCAAGGCAAAATCCCTCTCGACACGATCAAAGAACTCGGTTCTCACGTTCGTGTTCCTGAAGTGCCTGCCTTCTTCGCCAACGTGAAAAACGAGACAGTGTTTGCAACGGACCTCCTCAGCACCGAAGGCTTCCCTGCGAAGCTCGCTTGGGATGGTTTGCGCGACAAGGTGAAAGGCGGGATGCGCAACAGCCTGTGCATGGCGATTGCTCCGACGGCAACCATTTCGAACATTGCCGGCTGTACCCAGTCCATTGAGCCCAGCTATAAGAACCTCTTTGTCAAGACGAACCTCGGCGGCGACTACACCGTCATCAATGAGTATCTGATTGACGATCTGCGTGCGCTGAATCTTTGGAATGCTCAGCTCGCCCGCGAGTTGAAGCGTGCAGACGGCTCGATTCAGAATTTCGACATCCCGCACGACATTAAAGAGCTTTATCAGACTGCGTTTGATATCGAGCCAGAGCAACTCATCCGTTGTGCGGCCGTGCGTCAGGTGTACATCGATCAGGCGCAGAGCTTGAATCTGTATCTGGGTGCTCCGTCGGGACGTCGTCTGGATGAGATGTATCGTTATGCATGGCACGCCGGCCTCAAGACAACCTACTACCTCCGCACAAAGGCTGCGACGGGTGTGGAGAAGTCGAGCATTCATGCCGGCAATGGCGTTGCTTCGGGAGTGACCGCCGGCGCGAGCGGAGCCTCCACTGCAAGCACAGGCCCTAAGGCCTGCTCAATTGAGAACCCTGACTGCGAAAGTTGTCAGTGAGTTCTGCCGCCCTGCCGCCGCCGGATTTGCTTGGGCAGGGCAGGTGCGTCCCTTTTTTTATTTTCTGCTGAACACCTTTTGAAGGAAGGAGCTTTTTGCCTATGCTGCTGAACGCCACTCAAACCCAGCTGATGCCTTTTGAATATCCGTGGGCTTGGGATGAATTCAAGAATCTGTGCAAGAACCATTGGCTTCCGCAGGAAATTTCGATGGCGTCGGACATTCAGCAATGGAAGAGCAATAATGCTCTGACCGCCGACGAGAAGCACCTCATTAAAAAAATTCTGAGTTTTTTCGCCAATACGGATGTTCTTGTCGGTGACAATATTGTCATGGCGATTTACCGGCATGTCACCAATCCTGAAATTCGTCAGTATCTCTGCGGTCAGGCGTTTCAGGAGAGCATCCACTCGTGGTCCTATGCGCACATCGTGGAATCGCTGTCCATGGATCAAAAGGAAGTCTTTTCCGAGTTCAAGCGTTTTGGAACAATCAAAGACAAGCACGACTTTCAGTCCGCGTTCCTGAGCGGTGTGATGAACCCCGGCTTCTCAACGGAAACGCTCAACGGGAAGAAGACGTTCCTTGAAAACCTGTGCGCGTACTACATCGGCATGGAAGGAATGCAGTTCTACAGCGCGTTTGTTCTTTTGCTGAACTTCAAGCGTCGCAATCTGATGGTCGGAGCGGCTGAGCAGCTCGAGTACATTGTGCGCGATGAATCGCTCCATTGCCGTTTCGGCACGAAGCTCATCAACCAGTACATCGCCGAATACCCTGACGCGTGGACGAGTGAAGTCAAGGAAGCGGTGCGCAGCAATGTGTCGCGCGTGGTGGAATTGGAAGATGCCTTTGTGGCGGATTGCTTGCCCCGAGACATCGTCGGTATGAGCAAAGAACAATTCTCGAATTACATCCGTTACATTGCCGATCGGCGGCTGGAATCGGTAGGGCTCGAGCCACTTTACGGAATCGAGGACACGCCTTTCCCATGGATGAATGAGATCATGGATCTCCCCAAAGAGAAGAACTTCTTTGAAAGCCGTGTGACTGAGTATCAAGCGTCTGTCTCATTGGACTGGAACTGAAAAACCCGTCCCGCCCGCGTGTTGCCCTGTGGGAGCAGCGCGTGGGCGGGAAGCCTGCCATTGCATCACGATAAAAGTGGTGTCGTCTTCCACAGGGGCTCCTTGCCACGTGGATTTCAGCATTTGAATCAATTCATTGTGAATGAGGTCGACGGTTTTTTCCGGTTGCCTCAGAACTTTTCTGAGTTTGGCGAAGGATATTCCTTTTCCTGCGCTCCGGCCATTTTCAATCACACCGTCCGTGTAAAGGAAAAGACGGTCGCCGTGAGAAAGAGTGTGCCTTTTGACCACCATCTCCGGATCGTCATGGAAGCCCAGCAGAGGCCCAGAGCTCACAAGAGCTTCAATATGATCTTCGGTGATGCGATACACCTGCGGGTGACCACAATTGAGCAAATGGAGTTCACCTGTCTGAGAATTCAATGCAATACAGATCATCGACATTGCCCGCACCGAGCGTGAAGCACTTTCGAAAACCACATGATTGACAGCACGGGCAATGCGCAAAAGCATTTCGTCGGGGGCACTGCCGGATTCATTTTCGTACATTTTGAAAACGGAGGTCACGGCGCCATGGGCCAACCCTGTGACGAGTGCGGATGCAAATCCGTGGCCTGTCACATCACCGAGAAACAGATACGCGATTTTATTTTTTCTGTCGAAGTGACCGGCGTACCAATCGCCGCCGGTTTGATCGGCAGTCATCCAGTGCACGCAAGTTTCACACTCTGGAAAGCGCAGAGTGGGTGACAGCAGTGTCTGTTGCACAGCGCGCGCCGCTTCCATGTCTTTTTCCTGACGTGCCTGAGCTTCGCGGATCAGCGCTGTCTCCTGCTCATAGCGGATGACGCGTTTGTTCGTGTCGTAATGCCGGTAGACCAGCACACCGCCCAAACCTACGAGG
>JBEGJP010000192.1:0-29444 GCA_041184525.1 Pseudomonadota bacterium
TGCATTTGAAAACAACTGTTCGCACGCTGACAAGCCGCTCGAAAAAGGGCGCTGGGATCCCGACACACGCGAAATGCTGTGTCCCTTCCACAAAGCCGTTTTCGACGTGGCTGCCGGTGGGTTAGTGAAAGTAGGCCCTGCGGCTGTGGCGTTGCAAATCTACCCCGTTGAAGTCCGTCAGCAGGCTGGCCAAGCCACAGTTTTTGTCGGCATCGACGCCGAGGACTGACCTGTCGGTTGAATTCGCCTCACTGATGCCGTGAGGGAATTTCAGGGATTGAGAGGAGCGAGTCCGCTCGATTTTCGCTTGTCAGAAAAAATAGACGGGCGGACGAACCGCCCCTCATTGCAGGGTGTCTATGCCCGAGTGTCAACAGAAGACGTTGTCTTGAAAACACGTCCGGTCTGACTTATTCGCGAGCGACCGTGACTCCGGTGGCGATCCGAACCTTTCGAACGGATCGGCCGACCGAAGTTCATCTTTCTTTTCAGTCGATAATTTGCGCAGGAGCCTTGTAAAGGTTCTCGTAGTATTCACGCAGCATGCGATCGACAGAGAATTCTTTGGTGCAGGACTCAATGCTCGACTTCATCATTTTCAGCCAGCGGTTGCGATCGTTGTAGAAGGTGGGGATCACCTCATCCACAAGGATTTTGTAGAGAGCCAATGCATCGCGTTCATCCTGAGCGCCGACGTTGGGTGGGACGTGTTCATCACCAATCGCCCAGCCGTTTTCTCCGTGCTTGCAGGCTTCCGGCCACCAACCGTCGAGGATGCTCACGTTCAGCACTCCGTTCATGGCTGCCTTCATTCCGGAAGTTCCGCACGCTTCCAAGGGACGTCGTGGGTTGTTCAGCCACACATCGCAACCGCGTGTGAGGGCGCGGCCGATGTCCATGTCATAGTTTTCGAGGAACACAACGCTGTTGGGGTACTGCCGCGACATTTGCACAAGATTGTGAACAATCGCTTTACCGGTGTCGTCCAGCGGGTGCGCTTTTCCGGAGAAAACAATTTGCACTTTGCCGGTTTTGAGCAGTTCACCGAGTTGATTTTCATAAGCGAAAATCAAATTGCTGCGCTTGTAGGGAGCGGCCCGACGCGAAAAGCCAATCAAGAGGGAATCGGCATTGAGCTGCACACCTGTGCGCTGTTTGATGAATTGGATGGTGTCTTTTTTCACTTCTTGGTGCGCTGTCCAGAGGGCATCCAAAGAGGAAAAGTCGCGGCGCATGCGCTCGTCCACCCATGTGGGGACGTGGATGCCGTTGGTGATGCCGATAATAGAAGAGCGCCCCGAGACGTCGCTCCACATGACGTTTGCAGTTTCTGCATGAAGCTGCGCGACGGCGTTCGAGTTGCGGGACAGGCGCAGGCCGGCGACTGTCATGTTGAAAGGTGTTCCACCCACGCGATGCAACTGCTCGATGCTCAACCCGAGGCTGGCACCCATGTACTGGAGCAGTTCGTGTGCGTGGTGTTCATTTCCCTCTTTAATGGGAGTGTGGGTGGTGAAGACGATCTGTTGGCGCGTTTGCTGCCACGCAGCGTCGAAGTTCTGCCCCTGATTCATCTTCTGACGGATGAGTTCGAGACCAGCCAGAGCGGCATGCCCTTCATTGAAGTGGTAGACATCGACCTTGTGACCGAGGGCTTGCAGAGCTCTCACCCCGCCCACTCCCAAAACAATCTCTTGCGCGATGCGCTCTTCTCCGAACCAGCCATAGAGCTGTCCTGTGATCCACTTGTCTGCATTTTCCGGAATGTCGGTGTCGAGAAGATAAAGTGGGGCGTTTTTATAAGCATCACAGAGCCACACTTTGCACGTCACATCGTTTTGGCGGATTTTGACTGTGACTTTCACGCCCGTGTCTTTCAATTCCGGATATTGAAAGTTGTGGTAGCAGTCGTAGGCCTTGCCGTTGGCATCAATTCTTTGTTCCGTGTAACCCTGTTTCCACTTCAGGCCGATTCCTACGAGGGGCAAATTGTTGTCTTTTGCACCCTTGAGCGTGTCGCCCGCGAGAATCCCCAGACCGCCACAGTAAATTTTGAGGGCTGTTTCCAAACCATATTCCATGCAAAAATAGGCGACGGAAGGTTGTTGTGTTGAAGCCATAACTACTCCCTAAAAGGTGATGGGCTGAGATTTTTATTTGGCCAGCAAAAATTTCAATCCGGCCGAGACGAGGACAATACCAAAAATCTTTTTGAGAGTGTCCTGCGGCAATTGAAGAGCCAACGTGGCGCCCAAATAGGCACCCAGAGCCATGGCTGCGGCAATGTATGCTGACGAGCGCATGTCCAAATTGCCGGCACGGTAATATTTGAGAGCTGCAAAGATGCCGACAGGAAGAATCAAAGCGCCGATGGAGGTGCCTTGTGCCATGATTTGGCTCATTCCGCCCGCCATGACAAGGAGCGGTACAATCACTAAGCCACCGCCGATTCCGACGAGTCCGCTCAAAATGCCTGCGGCGAGGCCAATGCCGAGGAGTGTCAAGATGGGCAGGGTCGGCATAGGCGCGGTCTCCTTATGTGCGGGCTGAAGAAACGAGCGGACCGTGTTTGAGAAGATGGAGAATCGACTCCAAACAGGCCTCGGCTCGTTCCACGGATTCCCCACCACAGTAAATGCCATGTTGAGCCAAGACAAACACCACAGGACCCGACTTCATTTTATTTTTTGAAAACTGTCGTTTTGAAATTTCAGAGGCCAGTTTGGTCATATCTTGATTGTTGCCAAAGACAGCAAATTCAAAAGCGGTTTCGTGGTCCGGCAAGCCGAGTGCCTTGAGTAACTCGTGTCCTTCGATTCTGGCTAGAGGAGGCCGGAGCGTTTCGAGCTCCGGCGCGTGACAGTGGAGGATGCAATTGATCCAAGGGCATTCCTTGAAAACGAGGGCGTGCAAAAGAGTTTCATCGCTGGGTTTCGGTGCAAGAGGGGCCAAGGGCTTGCCTTGGAGGTCGACGAGAAGAAAATCGCCGGGCGTCAGCGCGCGCTTGTGCTTGCCGGAACGTGAAATCAAGAAATGCTCTGCGGAGCGTCTCAAGCTGAAGTTGCTGCTCGTTGCGGGAATCGCCAATCGCACGTCGAGTCTCGCGGCCACGTCGCAAAGATGCCCGAGTCGAATTTGTTCGAGCAATGCAAGCGGGCACTGGCCACTGGCATCGAACCGATATTTCCTTTCACTGCGCACGATGGCACGCCTCCAAACTTTGAATGAACGTGCCAGCCGCCTGTGCGACGGATTGGCCGCTTGCAAAAATAGCTGTACCTGCATTCAGGATGAAGTCTTTTCCGAAATCATGACAGGCTCGCTCCACGTGCTCAGGTTTGATGCCGGCACTGGGAACAGGAATGGTGGGAAGAATTCCGGCAGACCATTTTTCACTGCACCTCTCTTTGATGCGCTGTGCGGTGGCCAGAGGCAACCCGATTTTGCCGTAGGGACTCGGAAAAAGTGTGAGGTCGGCTCCTGCGGCGCGGAGCATGGAAGCCAGCAAGACCTCAGGCTGGACGGAATCGTCGACGTTTCCATGTCCTAAGGCACCCGCGAGCGCGGGATGCGCAACGATGGGAATTTTGCTCACGCTGCGCAGGGCTTGCAGAGTGCTCAGGCCGGCAGTCCAGACATTGAGAAGAAGCGCATCAGCGCCTGCGTTTTCCAACTGACGGCTCCAATTTTGCAAGTTCTGTTGTGCTGCGGCATTGATGGGTGCATGCAAAACATACAAAGTTTTGAGATTTTCCTTCTGCTTGCGTGCGGCCACTTTTTCCACGCGGCGGAGGGTGGTCTCGAAGGAAGCATCATGGCGAATTTCATCGTCTTTGACGAGGTTCAAACCGGCGTGAGCCACTTCGGCATAGAGGTCTGCCAGTGTATCGTCACTCATAGCGACATTCGGTTTCAAAATTCCCATCAACAGAGGACGTTGTTCTGAAACACCCACGCTTTCTCTCAGGGCACTGAGGGTGTGGCAAGGACCTCGCAAGAGGGGTGACTCAAAGCATCCTTCTTCAAACCGCAGATCAGCGAGTGTGCAGCCTGCATAGAAGCTCATTTTTCCAAAGATGAGTGTGAGCAGCCAACTCAGCTCTCCCTGCCATAGGGGCCATGGGAATGCGATGTCCGCTGTCCAGTGAGTTTCACTTTCGCTGCACGTCATGACCTTGGCGACGAGGTCACGAAGGAGTGCGGGATCGACGACCCGTTCGTCCCACGCCCCCAAGGTTTGCCCGATGGCAATCTCTTCGAATATTTCAGGACCGTGTTTTTTCTTGTCGACACGGTAGGTCGCCACAGCGTGCGGTGCAGAAGTTTTGCACTCGGGCAGAATGGATTTGTTTTTCGGAGAGAACATCATCGATTTGTTTTTTCCTTGACAAATGAAGCCACGTCGATGCGTCCTGTGGTTTTGTTGCGGTGCACGACGCCATGCTCGGTGATGATTCCGGAAATCAGCTTTGCAGGTGTGACATCGAAAGACGGATTCCAGACACCAATTCCTTCGGCAGCAATGCGTTGTCCAAAAATATGAGTCAACTCATGTGCAGGACGCTCTTCAATGTGGATTTGAGAGCCGTCTGTCAGCGACGTGTCGATGGAGGTGAGAGGAGCAGCCACATAAAATGGAACTCCATGGTACTGAGCCGCAATGGCCAACTGATATGTTCCCACTTTGTTCGCCGTGTCGCCGTTGGCCACAACGCGGTCAGCCCCAACAACAACAGCGTCGATTTTCTCCCGTGACATGAGAAATGAAACCATGGAGTCGGTGATCAGCGTGGAGGGAATTTTTTCGAAAGCGAGCTCAAAAGCAGTGAGCCGAGCGCCCTGATTGTAGGGGCGTGTCTCCGTGGCGTAGGCATGCACCAGCTGCTGCCGCTCTTGCAGCGCACGTATGACTCCGAGCGCCGTGCCGTATCCGACCGTGGCAAGACTTCCCGTATTGCAGTGTGTCAGAAGACGAAGCGAACGGGCGGGCGCACCCTTGAAGATTTCAGCTCCGAAAGCGCCAATCGCACGGTTGTCGGCGAGATCTTTCTCGAGCATGCCTTCTGCATAGCGAACAATGGATTCCCCTAAGCCAGCAGGTTCCCCAGCCTGTGAGGAATTCTGGCTCAGCCATGTTTTCATTTCATTGCGGATCTCGCGGATCGCCTGAAACAAGTTGACCGCCGTAGGACGACTTGCTGCAAGAAGTTCGAGACGTTCTTCCAGAGCAGACACAAACAAGCTGAGTGACTTTTTCTCTGCAACGAGTTGAGGAATTTCCACAGCAAGACTGAGGGCTGCAGTGACGGCAATGGCAGGAGCTCCGCGCACTTTCATGGTTGTGATGGCCGTGGCACCCTCTGCTGCTGAGTGGACGTCAAAATACTCCAGCTGATGAGGAAGTTTGAGCTGATCAAGAAGTGACAAACTGCCGCGACGGTAGCGGATGGCTTCGAGCGGAGCTGGGGTTTGTTCAGATGATGTCATGGCAGTTTTCCAAAAGTGAAAAATGTTTGAATTGCTTTCGCGAATGCGAGATCTTTTTGAGTGACCCCCCAGCGCGGCTCATGGGTCACGAGCGTGATGTCCAGTGTTGCAAAGTCTTTCAAGATGAAAGCGGTGTGGTGATCGGCAGTTTCCTGAGCATCATGCAGCCACATCATTTTGTTTACGGCGTCGTTGTGGTCCGGAAAAGTAAATTTTGTTGTCAAGCAATAGCCCTGACCGTCATGGTGGACGCTCCACGCGGAAAGCGTATCACCGCACCGTTTCACCTCTGCCTGAGGATTCTCCAAAAGGGTTCGCGGTGCAGCGATCACGTCTGCAAGAAGGGCATGCGGTTTGAGAAAGCGATGGGTGGTCGTGCGCATCACATCTTCCGAGGGCATTGAGGCCACCACCGCGGGGTGCGAAGCTATTCGTTTAAAATATTCAGCTGCGGGCAGGGGAATTGCATCGTCAAACTGTGCTCTGAGTTCATCAGGAAGGTAGGGCAGTCGTGCGACAAAAGGAGCAAACGCCACATCCACCGCGTCGAGCGACGGACCTCCCAGAAAAGGGCCTCCCGACTTTTTCAACTCCGCCTCAAGCCATCCGCAACCATCGGCAAATGCGCGCATGGCCTTGCGCAGAGTGTTGGCGTTGCCTTGCGAGTAGAGAATTTGCTGGAGCGCACCAAGAAACTGTGCATTGCCCCGCTCGAGATGCATTTTCCGCTGGGCCACCGCCAGAGGCGACCCGCCAAAAAGCTTCGCACCGCCCGATTTGAGTGAATCGAGGAATTCCATGATCAGAAGACTTTCGTTGAATCCGCTCTCAGGTTCGATTTCGAGCGTAGGTACGCTCCCTGCAGGGTTGATGGCGAGCATCGCCTGAGGGGGGCGCGACAAATCAATCTCGACAGTTTGAATCGTCTCTTCTGAAATTCCACGCAAACGCAGGGCAATGAGAACCCTTTGTACAAAAGGACACGTCGGAATAAGATAGAGTTTCAAAATGGGCACTCCTTGCAGGCTCATGTCAGAGGCGTTTCGCGATCGGGCAAAAGTACCGCGTGCCGGAGCGTTTTCGGGTCGATACCCCCTTTGGAACAGCTCAGGGGTGCAGCCCATGTCTTCGGCCGACGTCAACGACTTTATCCACAATTATCTGCCTGTGACAATTGCGAGTGCTGCGCAGCTCATCTTCTTGCTTCTCCCTATAAGTCTGAAATCTTGGAAAAGTGACTTTCTGAATGCTTGGACTTATGTGGGGTTTCAGACTTTCATGGGAGCTCTGCTTTTTGTGGCTGTGCCGGAGCTGTTCGAGCTGCGGCTGTTGTCAATGACGACCACCCATGCGGTATTGTTGCTTATTTTCCTTGCAAGCTGGTGGAAGGTCGCGCAGACCATCCCTCTCGAAGGGTCTCTTGTGGTCCTTGATAAGCAACACGAGCAACCGCAAGTCAGTTTCGACTCATTCTTCAAAGCCGATCGGATCCGTCAATTGAGCGACCTTCGCTTTGACGAGCCCTCCGAGAAGATCCGACATCAGGAGTTACGCGAGATGCTTTTGAGGCGCAGAGTGGAGCCGTTGTTGGGTCCGTCCGAAGACGCGTAAACAGGTCAAAAAGCCATCCGTGCAGGTTGCAATTTGAAAACAGGTTTTGTATCACTGGCCCACCGTGCCCGCCCTTAGGACATTCGGGGCGGTTGTAAATCGTTTTAATGTCTGGAGGAAGCCGCGGTGGCAAAGGAAAAATTTGAGCGCTCCAAGCCTCATATGAACATCGGTACAATCGGTCACGTTGACCACGGTAAGACAACGCTCACAGCAGCGATCTCATCCGTGTTGGCGAAGGCATTCAACAAGGTCGCTACAAAGTTCGATGAAATCGACAAAGCACCTGAAGAAAAGGCACGCGGCATCACCATCAACGCGTCGCACATCGAATACGAAACTGAAAAGCGTCACTACGCTCACGTGGACTGCCCCGGGCACGCCGACTACGTGAAGAACATGATTACCGGTGCAGCTCAGATGGACGGAGCAATCCTCGTCGTTGCTGCGACTGACGGTCCAATGCCTCAAACCCGCGAGCACATTCTGTTGGCTCGTCAGGTGGGCGTTCCTTACATCGTGGTCTTCCTCAACAAGTGCGACATCGCTGACCCTGAGCTCATCGACCTCGTCGAAATGGAAGTTCGCGACCTCCTCAGCAAGTACAAGTTCCCTGGCGACGACACGCCTATCGTGCGCGGTTCCGCTCTCGGCGCTCTTGAAAAGGGCAATGGCGCGCGTGACGACGCAGCCAGCAAGTGCATTTTCGAACTCATGGACGCCGTGGACAGCTACATCGCTGAGCCTCAACGTCCTCTCGACAAGCCCTTCCTGATGCCAATCGAAGACGTGTTCTCCATCTCGGGCCGCGGTACAGTGGTGACGGGTCGTGTTGAGCAAGGAATCGTCAAGACGGGCGACGAAATCGAAATCGTCGGTATCCGTCCTACGACCAAGACAACATGTACGGGCGTTGAAATGTTCCGTAAGATCCTCGACCAAGGTCAGGCTGGTGACAACGTGGGCGTGTTGCTCCGCGGTACGAAGCGTGAAGAAGTTGAGCGCGGACAAGTTCTTGCTAAGACAGGCTCAATCAAGCCTTTCAGCAAGTTCAAGGCTCAAGTGTATATCTTGAACAAAGACGAAGGTGGCCGTCACAAGCCTTTCTTCAAGGGCTACCGTCCTCAGTTCTACTTCCGTACAACCGACGTGACGGGTGTTGTGGAACTGCCAGCCAACGTCGAAATGGTGATGCCTGGCGACAACGTTGAAATCAGCGTTGAGCTCATCACTCCAGTCGCGATGGAGCCAGGTCTCCGCTTCGCGATTCGCGAAGGTGGCCGTACTGTGGGCGCCGGAACTGTGTCGACAGTTCAAGGTTAATCCCGCGACGGCACGGGTTTGAAAGAACCCGAGCAAAAAAGCCACTCCGGTCTTCCGGAGTGGCTTTTTTTATGACTCGTGCCTTTTAAATCCAATTTCTATTTTGTTTTTGCGGACTGATCTTGCAGCGACTTCGCTTTGATCTCATGCGGGCCTGCTTGAACTCCAGCGATGCCTTCACCCTGAGCAAAAAGTTTTTTTACGCTGGGACAGGGAGTGGTGGATGCGCCTTCCCGACCGATGAGTCCGCCGCGGTCGATGAATCGTGCTTGTTCGATGATCGTACTGACCGCATTGCACTCCATGGAAACGATGTCTTTGTCGGTCATGGAGGATGTCTTTTTCCAAGCCTCGGCTGCGCCCTGCGAGGGATCGCCGCCGAACATATCATACGATGCTGTGGCTGAGCCGAGCAGAGCGCAGGCGGCAAGAGCGAGTCCACCTGTTCCGGCAGCTGCGACGCCGCATCCGACGAGCGCCAATCCTGTGCCCAGCCAAAGGATGGCCGTGCGCTGTTTGTCTATTTCAGAAAGCCGCTTCGTCAGAGTATTTGAATTGATGTATTTCCAAACAATCGGTTTCGCATCCGAGAACATGCGTTTCAAATCGTCTTCAGAGGGTTGTCCGAAAACCCGATCACTCGTCGCTGCATACCAGCAAGACCAATCCTTTTTGCTTTGACCTGACAGTGAGGGTGTTGAGTGGGCAAAGAGAAATGTGCGGGTCTGGCCGCAAGAAGATTGCATCCTGATAATTTGGGACTCTGTCATTGCATCGGTTTCGGTATTCGTTTTCACGCAGGCGGTATTCACATAAAGCCCTGAGCCGAGGAGACAGAAAAATCCGATTTTGATGGGAGCCAGCCTTTTCACCATCGTTTTCTCCTGAATCGCAGGACTCGCTGATTCAATGAACAATTCTTCTCTCAGAGTTTCACGAATAGAGAAAAATGAACAGAAAAGAACGTCAAGCCTTCTGCGTCGAGAGAAGGCATTCTATTCACTGAAACACAAATCCGAGTTGATCTGTCAGGTTCGATGGCAGGCGTGGAAGTGAAGAGCGAGGCAACAAGAAAGTCGAGAGATTGAAGAGATCGGCAAAGACTTTCGATTTGTCGAGTGTTGAGCGCAAATAGCCGTAGCCCAGCGACCCTCCCGTTCCAACACGAATGCCGATCATGCGGTGCACCATGATGGCATGTTGAGCACGCCACTGTTGAAGAAGTTCGTCCATGTCGACAAGCAGAGTCAGGAGCCGGAAAGGCAGTTGAAGGATGGGTTCTTCTCGGTACAAGTTGATGAAAAGTGCGGCGTGGGTGGCCCGCAGACTCAGTCTGCGAACGCCTTGTTGGACGAGCGATTCGTGTTGCGAAAGATCAAAGAGAGCCCTGAAGTAATTCTCAGTTTTCTCCGCTTCCCCCAATTGTCGCTTCTTCTCTTCGGGAGTCAGGAGCGGATGGTTGCTGATGAAATTCCGATCGCGGGTGAGATGCTCGTTCAGCGCCGTTTGGTATTCCTGCCAAAATGTGAAGCCGTCCTTGGTTTCGAGGAAGGGAGTGCGCTCGAGCCAACGTTCGATCAGTTTGAAAATGGAATCATCGGATTCGGCGTCTTGCATTTGATTGCGTTCATCGTCTGAGAGGCTCTTGGCAAACGGAGAATCCGGATTCGCAAGCAAGGGGTGCTCTCTCATCACGCCGAGAGTCGATTCGAGAATGCGAAATTGAACACTTTGAAAGCCTGATGCGGGTGAAACCATGTCTCGGAATTCAAGAAAATCGAGCGGGGTCATGGTTTCCAAGACCCTCAGGTGATCGATCAGAATTTTTTGAATTTCGGTGACGCGGGTCAGGCGCGACACTGCCGCGCCCATCATCTTTTCGTCGACTTTTTCAGATGCAAAGATGGAAGCTACCGAACGCAGTTCGTGAAGGATCTGCTTGAACCACAGCTCGTGTGCCTGATGAACAATAATGAAAAGGAGTTCGTCGTGTGCTTCCTGTCCGGCTTCACGGCTCTTGGGAGATTGAATGGACAACAGCTCCGGCACCCGCAAATAGCTTCCATAACTCAGGGGGCGCTGGACTGCCGGGTTCATTATTCTCCCTCTTTGACTTTCTCGACTTTGTTGAACTCAATTTCAACAGGTGTCGGGCGTCCGAACACAGAAATGAGCAGGCGCAATTTCATTTTGTCGGGCTTGACCTCATCCACGTCGCCCACGAAGTTGGTGAAAGGACCATCAATCACGCGCAAACGCTCGCCCTTCTCGAAGTGCATTTTGGGACGTGCTGCCATCTCTTTGGCAACGTAGGCGGTGCGGTTGATCACACGGTCCACTTCTTCATCGGGAAGTGGAGGTGGTTCGCGGTTGGGTGCTGCGCCGATGAAGTTGGAAATCTTCGGTGTGTCTTTCACACAGTGGTAGGCGGATTTCTCCGTCAGGTCCATCTGGATGAAAATGTATCCGGGCATGAGTTTCTGCTCAATTTTTTTCTTCTTACCCTTCTCATCAATTTTTTCGATGGTCTGTGAAGGTATGATGATTTGTCCGAAGAAATCGGTGAGGTTCAGCTTTTTGATGCGCTCTTCCAGCGCTGTCTTGGCCTTTTTTTCCATGCCTGACTGGGTTGTGACCGCATACCAGCGCAGACGCTCGCTGCGGACAGTGGGGGTGCTCTCGGCGGAGTTTTGAATTTCTTGTGTCATTTTGACTGACCCTCAGGCGGCTTTGCTCATGATGAACTGAATCATTTTAACGAAAACGAAGTCGGACAGAAACATGAAGACGGATGAAACTGCCACCAGAACTATGACGATCAGGGTGGCGCGCTGTGTTTCCTTGAGGTCGGCCCAAGAGACACGACAGAGTTCGTCACCGACATCGACGACGTATTCTTTGAGGCGACGGCTGGCGAACAGGAACAGGACAGCGACGAGCGTCAGAAGCGCTGCCACGGTGTTGTTCCAACGCGAGAAATGGGGGTTGGCAACACTGAAACCGGTGGCACTTTGCGGCACGTAATGCTGCGCAATAAACAGCCCCAGAGCATGGAAAAGGTACCAGAAAAAACCGGCGAACAAGGCATAGAAAGCAAGCGCGTAGCGGTAAGCTGAATTTGAAATTTCTGACATCCTGAATCCCTCGGAGCCCGTCATGGTGCAGACATCTGGATAATCAGGATTTGCTAACACGGTTTTGGACTTGCCGGCAAGCCGGTGGGCACAGGTGAGTGACGAACCTTCGGGCCCGATTGAACTCACCCGCGACAGAGCGTCGGTGGCTGGGCCACCAGCTGCTGTGGCGCGTGTCCTCACGGAAAACACTCACCTGTGAGAGCGGAAATCCATAGGCGTGCAACTCGAGGCAGAGGAGAGCCTGAAGGTCAGGGAAAATTTTACCAGTGCGATCAAATTCAGCAAGTCCTGCGGCCGATGCAAAGGCCCTTTCATGGACCTCAGTCCAGCCGTCGGCAGTGCGCAAAAACCGGTTGTGATGGGCCCTCAGGGCTTGGAGCACATCGTCACCGCAGGGGTATGACTTGCCTTGGATGGCAGGGCTGATGGTGAACCAAAAGTGAGGCTTATTTTTGTTCGTCTCAAAAACGGGGTTTTGGCGCATTTCCCGTTGCAGCAGACTCAAGAAATTCTGTTGTATTCCTGATGTATAGCCCCGCCAACCGGCATGAAAACAAGATGCGAGTTCGATTGTTTCTTCCCATTCCATCGTCGCTGCGACAGCGAGGCAGTCAGCGGTATTGATGGCCAAGGGGGCAGAAAAACTCTCGCCCTGAACCACAATGCCATCTGCTTTCTCAAGGTGCTCGGGAGAAAAATTCCTCATCTCGGCGAGTGCGTCCGAATGGTAGGCTGCCACTTTCCAACATTCAGGAAGTGGCTCTCCGACCGTCCAGACAACCTTCGCCCCTGCCTGTCCGTGCGGAACGTCGTAGCTTTCGCCTGGGTTGCTGAGAGGCAAATGCACCGTTTCAATGGGTTCGCCGATGCAGGCAAGAAAGTCTGAGAAACCTTCAGGCCACGATATTTTCTGCGCGTGGTCCAATTCCGAGTGTTGTGCAACCGCACTCGGTTTTAGCTCTGTTTGAACTTGGCGCAGAAGCACTCTCATTCGGAGAATTCATCGTGCTCGGTGGGGTCGGAGGAAACTGATTGAGGGGTGATGTCGCCCTGCAAGGCACTCATCAGCACTCCCGTTGCCACCGCCACGTTGAGTGAATCAACAGCCGCATCGCCGCCCGGGATTTTAACGAGATAGTCGCAGTTGCGTCCTACTTCCTGACGCATGCCCTTGGCCTCATTGCCCACCACCAGCACGTAGTGTCTGTCGGAAGGCAATTGATTGTGGCGCGCCGTGGCTTGAAGCGAGGAGCCGACGATCCACACGCCAGATTTTTTAAGCATTTCCAGTGCACGATTGATGTTGACTGTGGGTACCAATTGCAAGCTGAACGCGCCGCCGGACGAAGCTTTCACAACGAGCGGTGTGATTTCTGCCTGTCTGTCTTCACCAAAAATAACAAATTTGGCACCGAAGAAGGCGGCAGTACGAATGATGGCACCAAAGTTTCGAGGGTCTTGGACCTGATCGAGAACCAAACCGAGGCAACCGTGAGGCATTTCCGCCATCCAGTCGGGAAGGTTCTGAATCACATCGTGAATGCTCACTGTTGGGATTGCCGGAACTTTCAAGCAGACACGCTGGTGATTGAGTTGTTCTTCTGAATTCAGCGGCCAGATGTCGTCGTCTTGGCTTTTGCACAACGTGATTTTGAATCCCATGTTTTTGCAGGGTTCAACGATGTTTTTCAATTGTGCGGGGACACGCCCTGCTTTGTCAGCAATGACGTGGAGAGCGTGGGCTTTTTGGTCGACGGATTCTGCCTGTGCGAGGCGGGAGAGGTAGTTCTCGATGGGACGTCGTCCCCAGATGTGAAATTCTCTTGCGGGACGAGCACTTTTAAGATCGGTCATTGGAGCGCGCTGGGTTGTTTGAAATTTGCTAGCAGATTGCGGACGGCCTGCGGATTGCGGACGGCCCGCGGATTGCGGACGGCCTGCGGATTGCGGACGGCCTGCGGATTGTGGACGGCCTGCGGATTGTGGACGGCCTGCGGATTGTGGTTTGCCTGAAGATTGCGGACGGCCTGAGGGGCGAAAGCCTTTGCCATCCTGCCGAGAAGGGGTCGATTTCCCGGAAGGGGCTCTTGAACCACCTGAATTCAGTGAAGTGTTTCTTGAGCCAGAGGAGCGCTTGGTCGATTTCATTGCTTTTCGCCTTTCGGACTATTTCCGTCATTACAGGAGACTCGATGATTCTCTTAGATGGAGTCAGAACTCAGTTGCAAGTCTTTTTGTGCTGTGTTACCCAGCCCGTTCTGCACAGTGAGGAAGGGTTCCCATGAAACGTACATATCAACCTAGTAAAAGAGTTCGCAAGCGCAAGCACGGTTTCCGCGCTCGTATGGCCACCAAGAACGGCCAAAATGTATTGAAACGCCGCCGCGCTAAAGGCCGCAAGCGTCTTGCAGCAACGGTTTACAGCAAGTAAATCTGCGCTTCTGAGTTCAGTTTTTGTCGTTCCTGCAAGGGAAGTCGAGCCCGCCTCAAAGCGGGCTTAATTTTTTGATAAATGACTTCTTTTTATTTTTCTTCTTTCCGGATCGAAAAAATCATTAAATTTTCTCCGCATCACTGACGAATCTCCTCATGAGGAGAGTTGAGTTAGTGGAAGCACCTCCTCATTGAAGTCACCCTGGTCATGAGGAGGTTTTTTCATGTCCGGAAATAATATTCGTTGTTCGCCGAAGGTATTTCTTCGGCAACCGGTCCGTTTGTTTTTTTGTGTCACGCCTTTCGTTTCCGGTTTGGTGGCTTGCAACGGCCAAACGGCTTTCATTGAGCAGAGTCGCGAGATTGCTGCAAAGGTGAGAGTGGCCAGCGCAGACACCGACGCTCAGGAAATTCCGCGACAGACAGGCTCACCTGAAAAGCCATTCCGTCGATCTGAAACGACGGGTGGGGAAACTCAGACGGCTGAAAATGGCGTCCCGCCCTCTGCCGGCGAATGGAGCCAAAATGCGGGTGCACAAGGCGGCCTTCCTGTCGAACCTGATGCGAGCGGCGCGGCTGATCGCACGGGTATAGATGAGTTGGGCAGAGCACATCCGCTGCCTGGAGCGACACAACCGGATGGAAGTTCTTCAAGTCAAACAAGTGATGCGCCACCTGCGGGCAGTTTGGATCCGGCACCCCAAGTGCCGCCTGTGGCAAATGTGGAGCCGACGCCTCTGCCACAGCCTGTGGTTTTACCGACTGTGGCTCCACCCGATCCGACGCCGACTCCGGTAGCCACAGTGGCACAGCCTCAGCCAACGGCGACGCCGCTACCGCCCGCGCCTCAGCCGCGACCCGGTGACGTTGTCCAAGTGATCATCACCCAGCCGCGCGCACAAGTGGATGTTCTCTGGGTGGTCGATGACAGCGGTTCAATGGCTTGGGCGCAGAATCAATTGAAGAACCGATTTCAATCCTTCGCTCAAAAACTCAAAGACACCCGCATTGATTTTCAAGTGGGTGTGACGAGTGTGGATGTTTGCAAAGTGAATGAGGCAACGGGGTCTCCTGTGGCGGATGCCTTGTGTCCGGACGCCTCTTACATTTCGGATGGCGTGAAGGTGGGCAGCTCCTATGTGGGTCCTTTGAGCGGAACGCTCAAGTCGGATCCGATTTCAAAGCAGACCATTTTGCGCGACACGACCGATTTTGTGAGCGCCTTCCAGCGCACGGCCTTACTCGGAACCAACGGTTCTGCTTTTGAACATGGGTTGTGGGCTGCCAAGCTCGCGGTGGAGAAGGCTCTCACGCCCGGCGGCAGCAACTCCGGATTCATTCGCCCGAGCGCTTCGTTGAGCGTGGTTGTTCTCTCGGACGAGGAAGATGACAGTGTCCAAATGTGGTGCGAGGACGGCTACGGGCGGACCAGTTTGACTCCTTCCGGTGAGAAGGACCTTTCTCTGTGCAAAGACGGTGGTCTCTCGCCCTTTTTGGACGCCTTCGGCGTGCCTCCGTTTGCTCTGATGAAGAACTCCAAAGGCAAACCCTACACAACCCATAAGTACACGGCCGATCAGTTTGTTTCATGGGCGGGAAGCAGTGCTGTGAAGGGCAGCGGCAATGTTCG
Organism: Pseudomonadota bacterium; assembly: GCA_041184525.1. GTDB lineage: Bacteria > Bdellovibrionota_B > Oligoflexia > Silvanigrellales > Silvanigrellaceae > RFOM01. The sequence goes on from JBEGJP010000192.1 coordinate 15,622, forward strand.
GGTCAGCGCGATCACGGGTTTGCGCGGCAGCGACGGCAACATCGACTGCGGTTTGACGAGCGGTGGTCCTGAAGAGTCGGGCACGAATTACATCAAGGCTGCGCAGCTCACAGGCGGAGCTGTGGAAAACATCTGCTCGTCGAATTGGTCGAATGTGTTGGCAAATATTGGTCAAAACACCGTGGAATTGGCGACGCGGGTGAGCTTGCCGCAAGGAAAAATTCCATTCGGCGGGCAAGTGGAGGTCCGTGTGGATGGGGTGTTGTTGGCGTCGTCCGAGTACTCTTACGATGTTGCCCTGCATGCGGTTGTGTTCAAAACACCTCCTCCCATGGGTTCCGTCGTTGAAGTGAGCTTTCGCGAAACCTTAGTGGATTGATTCGCGGTCTCACGTTTGAGTTCTTGCCGGAGTTTCCGGAAAAATCGGAATGCCCGCCGACTGCGGGCATTCTTTTTTTGCACGACAGTTGTTGGGCCTCGGTTGCAATGGCAGAGTCGGCCGTGCTGTTTTGCCGTGAAGAACACTGTTGGGTCCGCCGCAAACCTGTCAGTGCCGGAAAGAAGGATATTGTCATTTGTTTCGATTTGCTTACTTGATTGCCTTTGGAGGGAATTTGGGGGACCGCGAAGAGTTCGCCAGAAAATCTCTGCAGCACCTGATGTCGTCGGGGCGTGTGGGAAGGCAGTCAAAGTGGCATCTCACGCCACCGCTGCCTTCGTCCGTTTATCGGGTCGATGATCACCAAGACTACCTGAATTTTGTTTTTGAATATTACACCGAGCATCCACCGGCACGGGTGTACCAGATTGTTCGTTCTATCGAAGATCTCTATGGCCACGACCGTACCCAGCGGTGGCGGCCGCGGGCTGTTGATTTGGACCTTCTTTTTTGCGCTGAATGTGAAGTCGATACGCCTTGTTTTGACCTTTCGCGGCAGGTTGCCTATCAGCATGCTGCTGAAGACTTGGTGATTCCGCATGCGGATATTTGGAATCGACGCTTTCTTCTGGACATGATTGAAAATGAATTGGGGCTGGCCGTTTCCTCGCACAGGACACAGTTGAACCAAGGGCAGTGAAGGCAACTTTCAAGCAGGGATTTTTGAGGTCATGGAAAAGAAAAGAATTGTATTTTTGGGAACTCCCTCGATTGTAGTGCCTGTCCTTGAAAAGCTTTTGAATGTGCAAGCCGCTTTCGAAATTGTCGGAGTGGTGAGCCAACCGCCCACGCGTGCAGTGCGCGGCAACAGCACAGTGCCTTCGCCGGTCCATGCCCGCGCCTTGGAGGCAGGTGTGCCGGTTCTGACTCCCGATGATGCCAAAGCGAGCACGTTTATTGAGCAGATTGCTGCTCTGAAGCCTGACCTGTGCGTGACAGCAGCTTATGGTCAGGTGCTGTCGGAGGAGTTCCTCGCCATTGCTCCCTTTGGAACTCTCAACATCCACCCGAGTCTGCTGCCGCTCTTCCGAGGGGCTGCGCCTGTCCAGCGCACGTTGCAGGAGGGCGCTCAAGTGACGGGCGTGACGATCGCCAAAACAGTCCGCGCGATGGATGCCGGCCCGATTGTTTCCCAAATTCATTGGAAATTGGACGACACCATTCGAGCTCCTGAACTTTTGCAAAAATTGTTCGAGACAGGAGCTGATGAGCTTGTTCGGATTCTTCCTGATTACTTTGCCGGACTGTGCCAGTTGAGGGAACAGGATCATGAGAAAGCAACGAAGGCAAAAAAGATCCAGATGGAAGAAGGCAATCTCAAGCCCGATTTGATGTCGGCGCGCGAAATGCACAACCGGACAAGAGCTTTTTTTGGCTGGCCGGGGACCCGTTTGATGCTTGTGAATGCATCAGAAAATATCGAAGTGAAAGTGATCTCCACCTCTGTTCTGCCTCAGATAAAGGCAGAGAGGAGGGATTTATTTCTCAGCGAGGGCGGATTGGAATTGGTATGTTCTGACGGAAGTGTGTTACAGATCCTCGAATTGCAAGCGCCGGGGAAACGCGCCATGACTGCGCGAGATTTCTGGAACGGACTGAAGGTGAAATCCTTGCGCTGGGCATGAATGAAAGGTGCCTCCCTGCATGAAACAGCAGTTTGTCTGGATACGTGATGTCGTTGTCATTGTCGCTTTTATGGTGATTCTTCGATCATCGATTGTAAATTGGTACGTCATCCCGACAGGCTCCATGTTGCCTACAATCAAAATCCGCGATCACGTGATTGTGAACAAGCTCTCCTACGGCTTGATGCCTCCCTTCATGGGACGGCAAATCATTTCTTGGGACACTCCCAAGCGTGGCGACATTGTTCTCTTCGACAGCCCCATCGACAATGTGACCTTCGTCAAACGCGTTGTGGGCTTGGGTGGCGACACCATTTCGTTCGAAAATGGTGTGCTGCAAATCAACAACGAGAGGGTCAAAGAGGACCTGAAGGAAGATCGGACCATTTTGGCCGACATGGGCGATCAGTCCACCTGCAGCAGCGAAGGCAAGAATCTGTATTTGGAAAAATTCACCGACAAGGATGAGGAACATCACATTCTGCGGAGTGCGCGCGGCGGTTTGACCAATCTTGAAACGAGAACGTGGTCCATCCCGCAGGGCCGCTTGCTTGTTGTCGGAGACAATCGCGATTGCTCCAATGACGGCCGTTATTGGGGCTATGTAGATGTAGACAAGATATATGGAAAGGCCGTTCGGGTGTTCTATTCCATCAATTCCGGCGAAGGACACTTCCCCTCCTTCAGAACCGATCGTTTTTTCGCAAAACTTCAATAATTTAATAATTTTTAGATGGTTTGAGATTCCAAGTGGCACAGGCCGTGCCACCCTCCCATGCCGTTTTTGCCGCGTGGACGTCAGCCGTGCTGCAAGGGCAACGTTGGAACATGGCAGAGCTTGAGTTAGTTTGAAGCGGCATGTTGAAACTGAGGAGGGTTTTTTATGTTCAAGCCGACACAAGTGGTAGATTTTGCAAAAAAGGCAATCGATCGGGCACTTTCCTTGACCGAGGAAGAGGGCAAAGCTCTGCTCGGGAAATTGCCGCTCGAACAAATTGGACAGCGCACGACAGCAGAAGTGGAAAAAGTGGTCGCCGGACTGGTGAGCAAACTTTTTTCGGGCCTCGAAGAGCCTGTGGATGAGGCTGTGCGCGCTGAAGTGGTGAAGATGATTGTTGAGTTGAACACCACGCCCCGCAATGTTGTTTCTCATCTCCGCTATGTGAATGAATTGTTTCAGGCGACTGCACCCAAGAACTTGGGTGAGCTCAAAACTCTGCGCAGCACCATTGCAAAGCGCTTGATTGCAGACGCGCAGGAACGCATTGCAAAAAGCGGTGAGGCGACGGTTGATTCTGCTGAGACACTTCAGCCAGAAACAAAAACGAGCGGAAAAAAGAGCAGCAAGGCAGCTTCATCGGAGAAGCATGCAGAGTGAATTCCCTCTCATCAGGAGGGAGCGGCATTGGCCCGGTAGATCCGCCTGACGTGGATTTCGCCGGGCCATTTGTTTTCCAGTGAGAAGATGAGTTCATCGCTGGGTTGAACAGGGTATTTGCTGAGTTTTGCCCGCAGGTGCACCTGCTCGGAGTTCCAAGCCACATCCAATGCCAATGGCGTTTTGCCACGATGCTTGACGAGCAATGATGCCAACTCGTCGAGGTTCTCGCCGCGGTGGATAAAACTCTCTTCTGCCAAGAGAAGGATTTGCTTTGCCAGTTCAATGCGTTTGTCTGAGACAAGTCCGAGCGACTGGCAAATGCCTTTGACACTGCCTTCTTCAATCCCGCGGCGCACTTTGAGTTCCATCCACACGGCATCACCCGGTTTGGGTTTGTTGACGAGAGCTGCATACTGCGAAGCAAAGACAGACACTTCAATATCACCGCTGCCATCTTCCAACCGATAGACGCCGAACTTTTTTCCTTCCTTGGTGACTTTCTCCAAGGCCATCGTAACGATACCGGCAATTTTCAGCGTGCGGCGTTTGTGATCAGGCGTGTCATCGGAATCCAGAAACAGGAGTGCGTCGCTGATGGGAGCTTGAGCAATTTCTGTGAAATCGTCTGCAAGCACATCCGCCGGATGGCCTGACATGTAAAAACCAAGAGCTGCTTTTTCATGGTTGAGCTGTTCGATGAGAGACCATGGAGAACTCTTCTTCAATTGCACGCCTGCGAGCAGATTGTGGACAATGTTCTTCTGCGGGAGAGTTTGAGTCGGGAGCGCGAGCGGTTGGAATTTACTGCGCTGCGCATGAGCCGCGTGGCCCGATTTTCCGGAGTGAGCTTTTTGAGGGCTCTCGGAGTGTGACGCGGAAACGGTCGCTTTTTCAGGTGGAGTTGTCACGGCGGCGTCTGCAAAAAGATCGAAAATACCGTCACCCACGGCTTCTTGACGCTCGGACTCCTTTGAGATGGAGCGCAGCCATGCGTCGCTGTTGGTCATCAACTCGGCACGGTTGGAAGCGATTTCGTCGAAGGCTCCGGCCTTGATGAGGCTTTCGAGAACTTTTTTGTTGATTTTGCGAGGGTCGAGTCGGGCGATGAATTCAGGAACGGTTTCGAATGTGCCGTTGGTTGTGCGCTCTTCCGTCATGAGTTCAATGATCCCGCGGCCCAGCCCTTTGATGGCACCCAAGCCGAAACGGATGGTCATGGGAGCCGGACTCGTGAATTCAAAAGCGGCAGAGTTCACGCTGGGTGGCAGAAGTTGGATGTTCATACGTTTGCAGTCGCGCACGTAGGAAACAATCTTGTCGGTGTTGTCGAGGTCGCACGACATGATGGCGGCCATGAATTCGGTCGGATAATAGGTTTTCAAAAACGCGGTTTGAAATGTCACGTACGCATAAGCGGCAGAGTGGCTCTTGTTGAATCCGTATTCTGCGAATTTGGCGATGAGGTCGAAGAACTCGGACACGCGCTGCGGGTTGTGCCCGTTCTTGGCGGCACCTTCGACGAAGCGGGCCTTTTGCCGTTCCATTTCGGCTTTGTCTTTTTTACCCATGGCACGCCGGAGAAGATCGGCTTCACCGAGGCTGTAGTTTGCCAATACAGCGGCAATCTTCTGCACCTGTTCCTGATAGACAATGACGCCGTAGGTGTCAGCAAGAATGGGTTCGAGCTCGGGGAAGGGGTATTCGACTGCCGTTTTGCCGTGCTTTCTGTTGACGAAGTCGGCGACCATCCCCGATCCCAAGGGGCCGGGGCGGAACAGCGCTTCAACAGCAACAATGTCGGAGAAACAGTTGGGCTTGAGCTCGGAAATGAGTTTTCTCATGCCGCTCGACTCGAGCTGGAAGATTCCTGTCAGATGGGCCGTCGAGACCATCTCATAGACTTTGGGATCTTCGAGGTCGATGCTTTCAATGTCGAACGTCGGATTGTGTTTTTTTCGGATTTCCTGAACAGCTTTTTCGATCACCGTCAGCGTTTTGAGGCCGAGGAAGTCGAATTTGATGAGGCCGATTTTCTCGGCGAATTTGTGTTCAAATTGGGTGATCATCTGCCCTTCGGATTCCAGCTGCGGGCAGCTTTCGTCGAGAGCGCGATCGGAGATGATAACACCGGCGGCATGAATGCCCAGAGAGTTCAGTGTTCCTTCGATGGCCAGCGCACCATTCCAGAGGGTTTTGGCCCGTTCGTCGTTTTCGAGCCGCGTGCGCAGACGCTCCTCATCTTTGAAGGCCTGCTCGAGCGTAATGCCTGGTTGCTCCGGAATGAGTTTTGCAAATTCGTTGCTGTCGTTGAAACTCCAGCCGAGAATACGTGCGAGATTTTTGAGGGCGTTTTTCGCCATCATGCGCCCGAATGTTACGATTTGCGAAACATTGCGCGCTCCGTAGCGTTTGTAGACGTAGTCAAGGACTTCGCCGCGGCGATCCATGCAGAAGTCAGTATCGATATCCGGCATGCTGATACGTTCCGGATTCAAGAAGCGTTCGAAAAGCAGATTGAAGCGGATGGGATCGATGTTCGTGATCCGCAAGGCATAGGTGACGAGGCTGCCGGCCGCGGATCCGCGGCCCGGCCCGACAGGAATGCCGCGCTCCTTGGCCCAGTTGATGAAGTCCTGAACGATCAGGAAGTAGCCGGCGAATTTCATTTTATTGATGACACCCAGCTCGTACTCCAAGCGTTCGAGATACGTTTGCCAGACGGCGTCGTTGAAGTCGCCACCCATCCATTGCATCACCGCGGGCTTGCGCTGTTCGAGCATTTCGCGCGAGAGGCGTGCCAAACAATCGTCGGCCGTTTCGTCGGGACGTTGCCGGAAGTCAGGCATGAAGATGCTTTTGGTGTCGATGGTCACATTGCAGCGTTCTGCAATGAGGACAGTGTTGCTGATGGCCTCAGGATAGTCGGCAAATTTTGCGACCATGTCCTCGGCGGTGGCGAGATGAAATTGCAATGACGGATCGAATCCTTGGACGTCCGTCTTTTGCAATTTGTGCTTGATGGCCATCAGAGAAAGGTGCGTGTCACGATCGGTGGACTTCAAATAGTGAACATCGGCTGTCGCGACGATGCCCAGCCCATTTCTTCTCGCTGCCGCAACTTGAATTGGGATGAGCTGTTTTTGCTGGGGGATGTTGTTGTCGATGAGCTCCACAAAAACATGTGTCGCACCAAAGATGCTGACGAGGTGTTCCAAAAAGGAGTCAGCCTGTTGCTCACTGCCGCTGAGCAGCAGTTGCTGGAGTTCACCTCTCAGACAACTGGTGAGGCAGATGATTCCCGCACTGTGGTTGCGGAGTTCGTCCCAAGAAATGACGATCGACTCGGGGCCCATCCGGTTCTTGCCGGTGGTGTTGGCAATCGAGCAGAGCTTGATGATGTTCGCATATCCGGCGCTGTTCTCTGCGAGCAGCACCAAATGGAAAGGGAGTTTGCTGTCGGTGAGGATGAGCGGCGCAACGTTGGCTTCATAACCGATGATGCCGTTGATTTTTTCCTTTTGACACTCGAGGAAAAATTCCACCGCACCATGCAGAGCATCGTGATCGGTGAGCGCAGCAGCTTTGGCTTTTCGCGCGACCAGTTCTTTGACAAGCTTTTTAACTTTGATGCTGCCGTCGAGAAGCGAATACTCAGAGTGAACATGGAGGTGCACAAACTCCGGAACAGGGGGAGCTGATGCGGCCTCCATGGTTCAATCCTTTTTGCTGCAGCTTAAAGTGTGCCGAGGGATTTGGCTTCGGCTGCTCCGCTTTGCACAGCGGCAGCAAGCTTCTGTTTGACCTCATTGAGGTAGCGGTCGTAGGCCAAGCACCAAGGAGCGGTGTAGCGTTCTTCATTGGTTTTGCGGTCGGCGAGGCGTTCCACAGCGTCAATCACGCGCTCGTCATCGTGACGGAAGCGGTGGATGGCGCGTGCGATGCAGTTCTGCACTTTGGCGTCGTCGGAAAAGAAATCGATGCCGTCGACAGTCCAGATCGCTTTGAAGACTTTTTCTGCGAGTGTGTCGGCGCGATCAGGGCCATCGCCCAATGTGACGCGTTTTGCTTTCGCCAAGCGGGATTTGACTTCATCCACGAGATCATCAAGCGACTTGCCGGACGCCTTTGCGATGTGGCTTTGTTGCTGGACAAGGCGCTCTGCTTCACGTGAGAGGCGATCTTCGGTTTTGGCGTCGTCTTCAAGAACAACCCTGATGGAATCAAGGACACGATCTTCAACGGCTTCGTCGGCGGTGTAATCGAATCCGACGTGGCCCGAAGCCTTAAGGACTTTGAAGACGCGTTCGGACAGACGTTCGAGCTGTTCGGTGGAGAGTCTCATGGGTTCCTTCCGCACTTTTTTGATACAACTGGAAAACCTATAGCGCGGAGAAGACTTGTGTTCAAGGAGCCGCAGCGGCCAATGCGGTCTTGACCTTCAGCACAGCCTCACCGGGGGCGGCGCTGATGGTGTTGCTTAATGATGTAGCAGCAGCGGTGAGCGGACTGCTGCCTCCGGCTTCCCCCGCTCGGGCCAAGGTGAGGATCAGCTTTGCAGCATCTTCTGCACTGAGTGCGGCAAGAGCCTCCGCATTTGTCGTGAAATACTTGATTTGCAAAAAGGCGTAAGCGGAAAAGAAAAGGCTGTATTGAATTTTCATCTCTTCCCCGCGGGCATCGACCGGAATGAGGGCCATAGATTCACAGGCCTGATCGAGGGAATTGAGATTGTCGCTTGTGGCCTCAGGGAGAATGGCCGTGAACTTTTGCAGAGCCGTCCCACTGCCGGCACTTGCAACTGTGACGTTTTTTACCAATGAAAGCGTGGTGATTCCCCCCTGTGCGGCATAGGCCGCGGCCATCAGGCTGCGTGCTTTGTAATTTTCGGGCTCCTTCTCAAGAACCCTCTGGAGCCTCTCAATGGCCGTCTCATAGCGTCCTGCCTCCATGTCGAGTTCAGCCTTTTCCTGATCGTTGTTGGGGGCATAACTCTCTACGACATTCCTTCCACAGGCGCTGAGCAGCAACAGGACGCAGAGAATTGCAGAGAAAATAAGCACAATGCGATTGGTTGTGCTCGGCACATCAGCGGGGTGGGGGTTGTAATGGCAGCTGCGCAAATGACTCATGGTATTTCAAACCCCGTCGCCATGAAATAAACACGCCGGCCGCGCGTGCCGGCCTCGGACCCGAATTCTCGTGTGTAGGAGCCCGCCTCGAGCCGCAGAAGTGTGAGATTGAAAACAACGCCATAGCTGGGCCAGCCTTGATAATATCCTCCCCCGAATCCGAAGCGTGAAAAGAAAAGTGCTTTGCATCCGGCACGCGAACGTCGAGTCCAGTGTTCCCCGTAAGCTCCGCGGATATCGCGCAGATCGAAGGCGCAGTGCAGTGCGTTGCTGCTCGTGTGAGGGATGAGTCCGATGCCCGCATTGACCGTCTGTTTCCAAGGTGAAACCTTGGGATTTGAAAATTTGGTTTGCCCGACGTCATCCACCGTGCCGGCGAGGCGCAGATCAAAATTCTGTGTTCGAAACTGGGCGGTGACACCCGCGCTTCCTGAAAAACCCAGCCCGTATTGAGTGTTTTTTTTGAGGTCTGTGAGCAATTGTTTGGCTCCGCTTCCGCTAAAGTCAGACAGGGCAATGGTTTCAAACGTCTCAGCCGCGTACGCCGGTTTGACGGAAACACCCAAAGCGAGTGTGTCGCCCAACGGGACAGCCGCGAGAGCCGCAACCCCAGCCGCTGCCTCCGCGCGGGTGCGGATTTCCGGCAGACCGACAGAACCAAATTGTCGGCCTTCAATGTCTGTGCGCAATGTCTGGAAAATTCCCAGCCCACCAAAAGCTGTCAGAAAGCCCAGAGTGACGTCGTTTCCCACATGGATGGGAGTCTTGAGGACACTCTCCACCAAGGAAGAGTCGGCTTTGAGCGTTCCTGCCTTCTTTTTCTTGTAGACGGTCCGTCCGAGGTCGATCGCGTCGGCGCCAAAGTGGACTGCTGTTCTCCCGTAAATCCAGCGTAAAAAACCACTTCCCAGTGCAGGCAGACTCGGGTTCGAAAAGAACAAACCTTCCTGTGTTGCACGTGTGAGGCTTGCTCCACCGGCACAGAGATCGAAAGGATTTTCATAGAGAAGTGCGCTTTTGCGCAGCGGGTCGGCATGGCCGGTTGCGGAAGGAATCGTCTGCAGTCCAGCGGCTGCGCACAGCAGGCGATGCAAAATGAAGTGCACCCGTGCTGTTGAACGACGGCCGTGACGTGATAGAGTTTTGTGGTTTCTTTCGAAAAACATGACTTTTGTATCGGTCTGTTTGCCGTCTTTTGGAGACAAAAATTTGATGCAAAGCCAGTCACCGCACACCCCGCACCGCAGTCCATTGGCCTCAGTTTGCGCCTACCAAGGGCGCAAGCCTCAGATGCACGAGAGTGTTTTTCTTGCTGACGGTGCCCGCGTGATAGGCGATGTTACGCTGGGCAAAGATTGCAGTATTTGGTTCAACACCGTTGTGCGGGGCGATGTGCATCGCATTGTGGTGGGTGAAGAAACCAACATTCAAGATGGTGCGGTGGTCCACTGCACCTATCAAAAACACGCGACCACCATAGGCCGCCGCGTGAGTATTGCCCACCTTGCCATGATCCACGGCTGCACCATTGAAGACGAATGTTTGATTGGCATGCAGGCAATAGTCATGGATGGCGCGGTTGTGGGGCGCGGATCGATTGTCGGCGCAGGAGCGGTCGTAACTCAGGGAATGCAAATCCCGCCCGGAAGTTTGGTTTTGGGTGCACCTGCAAAGGTGGTGCGGCAGGTGAAGCCGGAGGAACTGGCATCCGTTCTTGCCACATGTGATCGTTATATCGAGTACACGAAGGGCTATCAGTTTTAACTGCATGAGGAGTGCGTTGCGTGGATGCCATGTTGCCCAGCCGACTGGGAAAACTTCGAATCATATGCTCTTTGCCGTTGTTCTCAGATGCCATTTGTTTGAAGAAACAATCTGCTGCTGAACACGGTTTCACTCAAGTCCTACTGTCGATTGCCCTAGCGCCGCACTTGGGACTCTCCAAAGAAGCGGAATGTGAGTTGATTGAGCTTGCCATTTTTGCAGAACTTCCCAAGGCACTGCTTGGCGATCCGAGTTTTTATTTGCGGCAGAGGCATCCGGAGGCCTCCGCTCTCTACAAAGAAGTGCGCGGCCGCCTGTATCGGGAAACGGAAGAAAGTTTTCGAATGAAGACGTCGCGTTCACCGGAACTTTACGGACTTCATCAGCTAGTCGATGCTTTTGCTGCGATGCTTTTCATTGAAAAAGAATGTCTGCTCGGCAATTCTTATTTCCTCGCCGAACGCTATCGCACCCACTACCATGCGATGCGGCGCAAGGTTTTGGCGGGAGAGAGTTTGTCTGCTGTCCATCCGGCAGCAGCTGCTGATTCTTCGCCTGCCGCCGCAGTGTCGGCTTCGACTCAAGGATTGAGTATTGACTGGCGCAAAGCCGTCGCATTTCTGGATAGCCTTTTCGACGATGCCACTCGGGCGCGGCTTGAGGGCGGCATTGGGGAATATTCGGCGACTTTTGTCGGTATGATGGAGAAATTGAAAGAGCATTATCGCTACAAGGGTTGGAGCTATCTTTTTCCTGAGAGTGTCGGAGAGCACACCTATCAAGTGGTCTTCATGGCGCGCATATTGGCTTCTGCGTTGGGATTGCGCCCTCAAGAACGGATTGAACTCTACCGCTTGGCCACCATGCACGACCTTGCTGAGTCATACGCGAGCGACGTGGTTTACCCCGTTAAAGTGCGTGAAAAAGACTTGGGCCGCATGCACGCCGAACTCGAAGAGAAGGTGATTGAAGATATTTGTTCGCGGCTCGGATTCACCCTTTCGGATGAATCTTTTCTGGGAACGATTGTGGAAATTTGCGATCGCTTTTCGGCTCAGCTTTACTTTGACCGCGAGCGCCGCGGCGGAAATACGCATTTCGACGTACCCAACACGTCCATGGACCGCACGCGGGACAAGTATAAGGCGAAATTTCCGGAAATCTTCCTTGTCCTCGACGAGCTGTGGGACGAGTTCCAAGGGTGTTTTGCCCCCCTGCAGCGGCGCTGAACCTCCGGCCGCGGGGGCTGGCTTGCAATTTTGATCCCTGCTGGCTATAAGCTGGCAGTCCTTTTTCAGGGTGCTGTGGCGGAGCGGCTACGCAAACGATTGCAAATCGTTTTCACAGGGGTTCGAATCCCCTCGGCACCTCCAAACCTTTTTTGGGTTCTGCCGTCCAACTCGCTCCTTGGGTTCCTCTCTCCGGAAGTCTCGCTCGCAATCAAAAATTCAGATGAATGAGTTGCAGGTCTAAGAGGTAATGCTCGGTACTGAAGTTTTTGATCGACGTGGAGATACTTTTTCCATAATGCAGCCTTGCTCCCATGCGGAATTTGCGCAGGAGAAGAAAGTCGGTTCCTGTGTGTGCCGTGAGACTCCAAAACCCGCCCTCCAGAGTGGGTTTCGAAGTGACGAATTTTGAATTGTCTTCGACGACACTGCGAAAGTCGAAATTCCGCTGCGCAATGCCCGCTCCGAAGTAGGAGCGCAAACTGGACTGTTCCTCGGCGAGGAAAAGACTTGAAGTTGAGTTGGTTTGGTTCACTCTTCCCAGAAGGAAGGTTCTAAACCCGACGTCCGTTCCTTCAAAAACACGGCGACCGCTGCGAATATCGACGTGTGAATGAGAGGCCACTGTTCCACAGAACGTATCAGTGGGGCAAAAGGCAGCATCGAAGAAATAACCAAAAACAGACCAGCTCGATGAAGTTCCTTTTTCGTTCTTGCTGGAAAAATAGAGGACGGGAAGTCCGACTGAGAATTCGGTTCGTGTCGCGCCTGCCCGTTGTTCAGTCGCTTTGGTTTGAGTTTCAGAAGATTCTTCCTGAGCCTGTGCCTTGCGAGAGGTGAGGAAAAGCAGGAAGACAAGGGCAAAGTGGATGAAATGCATCATGGACTTTTCCCCTGAGCGAGTTGCATGAAATTCAATGCACCTTGAGCTGGGAATTCCTCGAACTCATCGAAGAAGTTCTCAATTTTTTCAGAATTGAATTTCTCGCCCTTTTTGGCACACAGATCGTTGACGTGAATGGAGGCCACACTCAAGGGCAGTATTCTGTTTTGCGTGAGGGAATTCAGAGCCGGACGCAGTTCGTAGTCGCCCGCAGACCGGAAGAGGAGGTTTCCTTTCACGACGCTCTCTGTTTTGCTTATGGATTGCCTGAGTGCATGTTTTTCGAACTTAGGAAGAACATCCACCTCGAAGCGATCGAATTCTCCTTTGCGGACATCCACACGCAGAGGGACCGACAGGGGTTTGAGTTTTGAAATGCCGCAGCCGAAAAAGTAGGTGTTGTGAAGAGGGGAAGTGAGCTGCATGCCGCCTATGGTCTTCACATTCTTTTCCTCTTTTTTATCCTTTTCGTCTTTGTCTTCTTCCGGCATCTCCTCTTCCTCCGTCTCGGCAATGTTGCGTCCTCCCGGCTTCACAACGATGAGAGTCCTTGGCACGGAAAGGAAGCGTCGGCTGGCATCTTCAACTTGCCAATAGTACCTGCCGTACTTTGAGAGACTGATGAACGTGCGGCCGCCGCGAACGATGGCGTTGGGGGCGTTGACGAATCGGAACTCCGACCAGAGATAGACGGAATGCGGATCTACTTGTCCCTTCTCAACAAGCCATTCCAAGCCAATTTGCACCGGCAATTCTGTTGTCTCAATAAAGTGAACGGGGCCCGGAAAAACAGGCCGGATGGGCTGGACGGTTTTGTCGTCGGGGCCGTTCACCCTTTGTGGAACCGGCTCGTCGTAAGGAACTCGAGGTGTGAAAAAACTGAGAAGATTTTCGAATGCAGAGAGTCCACGATCGTCCTGTTTGACGGCGTTGCTGGGGACGCTGTCGAGTGCTGTCCGAAGGACGTCGGAGTTCGACCACAAAAAGCTTTCATCAAGATGATAGATTCCGCGACCACTGATTTTTGCTTTCGTGCCGCTGGCATGAATGAGTTCCAGCTTTTCCTCGCCGCTGGAAATGTAAACAACCGTATCGTCCGGCAGCGCGGTGGGTGACTTGAGACGTGTGCGCAAACCATGCCCCGGCAAGAGAACTTCGATGCGCGATGGCCAAGGTTCGATGCGCCAATTGGCATTGGAATCCGAAAAGGAAACCGCAGGCAGACTTTTCTCTTCAGATCCGTTTCCGAACGCCAAAGGTGAACTGAGCACCAAAAAAAAGAGGAGAAATTTAAGAGCGGGTCGGAAGCTCCGAGGAATCATGTCAGTTCTCCCGAAGGCTTGAACTGCACCATGAAGGCATCGGTCGACACT
>JBEGJP010000193.1:0-5370 GCA_041184525.1 Pseudomonadota bacterium
CTTTGCCATCATCCGCAGGGCTCCCGAGGTCAAACGCTGCTTGACTCGCCGACTTGTCGATTACATGGTTGGCACGGGACTGCGTTACGATCCTGCTTGGCTCGATGGACTGGCCGCACCATTGGTTGAGGCCGGCCGAAAAGGTGAGGGCAGTAGCCCTGCGCTGCGCCAGACCGTGAGGATGATCGCATTGAGTCGTGCATTCGCGTCTCGTGACCCCGATCCGGGAGTTTGCTACGATCGCGTCAATCCTGCGTCACCGGTTCCCTGCGAAGTGGCGAGCATTTTGCAAACCTCTTGTTCGTCATCCTGCCACTCGAGCACCGCTCGCCTGGGCGGCCTGGCACTGGACTCCTGGATTGTTGCTCAGCCGGGCGATGGGGCGGGCAAAATCACGCGAGGTCAATTCGAACACCGCAACTCTGCCGGCCAACTTTTGTCGGCTTCAGAGTCGTTTGCGCGTATCAAGGAGCGTGTCATGAGCGCGGACCCCAATTTCAAGATGCCACCTCGGCAAGAGATGAAGCCCCGCGAACGTGAAGAGCTTTATCTCTGGCTTGATGCACGGCTTGCGGAGACAACCCGATGAAAAAAATGTTTCGATATCTTTCTTCAGGACTCTTTTTGTCGGTTGTTGCCTTTGCGATCACTGCACTGGCAACGACGGCGTGTTCGGGTTTGAGTGAGAAGAAGCCTTCACGTCTGGCCTCCGTGGGCCAGCCTGTGGGTCAGTACCGTGGTGTTGCGAGCCTCAACAAGACTTTGCAGGAAGTTGTGCTCGATTCGTCAGAACGCGGAAGCTCTGAATTCAATATCGTGCATTATGCCGCGGGTGATCAGACGTTCAGCACGGTCTCATCGTTGAGTCCACTTTTGGGCGCGTGGTCCGCGAGCGGTCCTTTTGCCAGCTCCGACAGCCTTTACCGAAATGGTGTGCCTACCGCTGTATCCGTCTTTCTTTACGAAGGCATGATGGGCAACCTCGCCAGTGCCCTTGCATCAGCCTGCACGGCGTCGGCATTTCCCGCGGCCGTCGGTGGGCCTGTTTCTCCTCCACAGCTCGGACGTTCCTATAAATTTGGTGCGGACTTTCTGCGCGCTGCCCGGCGCATCTGTGATGATCAGGGTAACCTCCGCGAAGCTGGCAAGGATATGTGGCAACTGCTCGTGGGTTACGAGTTTGATGGAGCATACGGACAGCTCGTCGACTTGATCGAACGGATTCCGGACAGGAGTCAATGGGCATCTGAAGAGCGGTTGGAACTCGTGTTGCGCACGGTTCTGCTGCATCCGGTTTTTTTGCTGAATTATTGAGGAGGGTGCAGCAGATGGCCAACATTCCGAACAAGAAAAATAGCCACCTTACTGACCGCAGGGAATTTATTCGGCGCATGTCGATCGCTGGCGGCGGAGTTGTTCTGCTGGGTGGGACTGACGGCTTGCTGGGCCGAGCCATGCGCGCAGTTGCCGAGCCGGTGGCACAGGCTGAAAATCCACATTTCTTGCTCCATATCGCGATCGACGGCGGATGGAGTCCAACCTACATGTTTGATTCCAGACCACGCGAGTTCAGGGCAGCAGGTCTTTGGGAAAACTACCATGATGCCTCAGCTGAGCTGGGAACGTGGACGGACAAAAAAGGCCGCACGTCCTGGGTCTCGCCGTCCATGTCGGCACTCAAGGAATGCTTTCTCACAAATCCTTGCTTTTCCGTCGTCAAAGGACTCCACATCAGCGCAGATTTTGATGGTCACCTTGAGAACCTTCGGCTCTTGCTGACAGGCAGCACGACCGGTGGCGAGTATCTTGGTGTTGCCTTGAATGAATCTGGCCGTGCTCGCCAGAAAGGGGCACCACTGGACTATCTGAAAATGGGACCTGAACTCTTCGGGGCCAACCTGAGCGGCGGTACAGAGTTGGCTATGAGCGTCAGCCTCGGGCGTGCACTGCGGACGATGGCGGGTGGTGGTGCCACCGGATCATCGCGGGTTGCTGCGAATGCAGCAGAGTTGATGCGCGGAGTTTATGCGGATGCTGCTCGCTCTGGCGGACTGGGTGGTCGTGGTGCAGCCCAGTTTGCGGCGGCGGCACAAGAGTCGGTTGCCCTCAAGGCCCTGCTTTCACGACTCGATTTTGAAGGTCTCGATGACAATTCTGCTTCTCTCGTGGGGCCAGTGAAGTTGGCGCTGCGTTCGTTTGCGGCGGGGCTAGGCCACGTCGCTCTCGTGGGAGGCCTGCCCAATGGATTGCGTTTGGGTAACGGGGGTGACATCAATCTCGACACCCATAGTGGAGATTCGGCGGCGTTGCAGCCGCAAGCTTATGCCGTCATCGCCGAGGATCTGGCCAAGGTGTTTCGTCTGCTGAGGGAAACACCCTACGATGCGGGCAGGGCTTTGTCGTTCCTCGATGTGACAACTGTGCTCGTGACGTCGGAGTTTGGTCGCACGAACAGACAGACGAGTGCCTCGATCGATAAGACGGGTACAGATCACAACCGCTTTGGAAATATGGCCTTGGTGGGCGGAAAAGGTATTGAGCCGGGACTGTTTTTGGGCGCAACTGATCTTGATTCTTTGACCAAGGACGACAATGG
Source organism: Pseudomonadota bacterium (assembly GCA_041184525.1). Taxonomy (GTDB): domain Bacteria; phylum Bdellovibrionota_B; class Oligoflexia; order Silvanigrellales; family Silvanigrellaceae; genus RFOM01. The sequence continues at coordinate 2,597 of JBEGJP010000193.1, forward strand.
GACTTCGATGTTTGTTGCTCCCTCTGCTGCGCATCTGCGGATCGATCGAACCCAGGTCATGCCGATGGGGCATGTCTACGACTTTACGACTGCTCGTGTGGTGACGGATGCCCGCCCCGAGGATTACCGCCAGCTTGATTATCTGACTTCCGGTTCACTCGTGAATTCAATCTACTCTTTGTTTGACGTGCCTGAGTCGCGTTGGCGCGCACAAGCCGGACGGGGGGGGAGTGTAGGTGAACGCTTTCCGGTGATCAGCGAACTTCTCAGAAAGAGTTGAGCGTGCTTGGGATTCAATCTCCAATATTCAACAGGTCGGCGTCGTCAGGCAGGAGAGTGGAATGACCTTCGATGAATTTTACAATCAGGCTTGGTCTATTCTCGGGATTTAGGAGTTTAAAGCGCTTTCCGTAAAATTTCCAATCGCCAAAATTCCGGAGTTTGCTGACCGGGCAGTGGTAAGGCTACGGCAATTGCTTCCGAATGCATCGTTCTGCGATAGCCGGCGATGTTGCGCGAAAATTTTCGATCAGGTGGGGACTTTTTAAACTCGAAGCCGGAGTTTTTGACCAGCATTTTCTCCGCTCAGGTCGCCCCGGCTCCCTTCGCTGCGCGTCCCCTTTGGGGCCTTGCTTCTCGCTGCGCCACTCGGGGTCCCGAACGCTGTCGCGTTCGCCCCTCTTGGCTGCGCCGTTCGTTCTTGTCCGAGCCTCTTCGCTTTCGCGAATCGACACGTCCAAAAACTCACCACACACTCCGCCACCCGTGGCACGGTGCATGGAAAAATTTCGCACAGTGTGAAAGCCAAGAATCGATGTAAAAACTGGGGTTTGACGGGCTCTGTTTACACCGACACGCACGGTGTTTTCAGATTTACGCACTGTTCATGCACGGTTTAGAGAATAAATTCTCGAAACATTTTCGAAGGATGATGCACCCCGAGTCGATCTTGTGCCAAATTAAGCATGACAGCCCATCTCTGAGCGCTTTCGATCGGTGATTGAAGCGGTTGATGCCGAGCATTTCGAATAATTTCACATGACGCGCTCGAGCTTTCGAAAGTAAGTGACAGAGGGTATCGATTTGCTTTTTGTAATCTGCGAAAGGTGGCAACCCCACAGAGGCTCTGCGGGTGTCGAGCTCCTCGGGTTTCTCAATCTCAATGGGCTGCCAATCGCCCAAGCCTTTGCACATTCCTTGAGTTCCAAAGCGCTGCGGTTTGCGCCTTGTTTCATCATTCCATGAGGCTGCAACTCGATCAAAAAGGTAGGCAAAGTTGCGCGGATTAGTTTCTTTCTGGGGATAAAGTGTTTCGAGCCTACCAAGCACCATTTTCTGAAATTCCGGTTCACGATCGGCGTGCTGAGCGATAAGCCAAGCTTGTGCGTCGGCTTCTTCTCCGAAAGTGCTGATTCGAATCCAATCGTAAGTTTTCAATAACGCTTTCAGGACGTCCGTATTTCCCGAATCAAGACTGCTCCACCGGGGGCTGAACAGCGTAAAAAAGCAACTTTTCTCTTCATCGGAATATCCGTTTCGAATTGGAATATTCTGTATGAAGTTTCTCATATACTGATCAACTTCTTCCATGAATTTAAGTTTTTTCTTGACCCACTCCACATCAGTTGGATTCGTCGGGAGGGGATCACGTTCACGCATGCGCAGCAACGTTTCGTCGTATTCGGCAAGATCTATGTTCACCTTGGGAAACTGTTGTCCACAATCGAGTGAGCTGTCGTCCGCATTTGCTCTCGCTGCGCATAACAGCAATGATAGAACGGTCATCAATAGATATCTCATGGTGCTTTATCCACTCAAAAAACGTTTACTTGGAAGCCCCAATAATGACTGGACTACAGCCCTGCTGAAGGTGGTTGAGACCTCGTCCTCGTTATCGTTTTTGATCAGGCATTCGCAAGTCTTTTTTTTGGTGGCCATTGACTGTTGAGCGCCCTTGTTTCGGACCAAGAGCCCGGTGTCCGCGTAAGTGTCGATTTCAGGTCAGTATCAGGAGTCAGGGAGATATAGTTGCCGACCGCCACTCTCGGCGTAAAATCCCGTAAACGAGTGTGTCGTGCCATTTACCTTCTGACGTAGGCCAAGTTTCGCGGAGGCGGCCTTCGCAACGAAAGCCGCAAATTTCGAATATTCGCTGCATGGCAAAATTGTCGTCTCTGGTCTTACCCTCTATGCGGTGCAACTCTGGCCATCGAGAAAACGATAATTCGCATAGCAGTCGAAGCGCTATTCGGCCGACGCCTCGTCCGCGGGCGTTCGCAGCTAGGCGCAGGTCGAACACAGGGCTTCCCTCACCGATGTCGTCGAGGTCTTGAAGCCGTATGAGGCCGATCCGGTTGCCGTCCGCGACCACCCAGAAACTTGCAGTCTCGGGCGCCGCTAATGCCATAGTTGAGACATTCCCGGCATCGGGAGATGGAATTGCGTGGTACGGCCATGGCTGGGACGTGATAAACTCAACTACATCTTGGAGTTCCGATGGCAGTTCTAGAGGAGTCAGAGTGATCATCGCTTTGTGGTTTTCCTGCTGATGGTGCTGCTCGGAAAGTGAGTGGGTACAGAAAGAGTTTACTTGCCTCTCAAACTATAGACAAAATTCCTGAGAGCCTCCATGCTTGAGATTACTGAATAGACAGGGGCAGGCCAATGACAAGTTCGAGACAGTACGGAACAATTTTGTTTCTGTGCTGAGATAAATTCTCCACGAAAATGCTAAATCAATCACATCTCACTTGTTTAAGCCCCAGTGTCTCAAA
>JBEGJP010000194.1:0-3628 GCA_041184525.1 Pseudomonadota bacterium
CCTTCAAGAGACGAGGACCAGCGTGTTGAACGTCTCCTGCACCCAAGGTGATGATCAGAACGCCCGAGCAACCAGTCTCATCACCATCATGTTTGCATGCGAAGGCGCGTGCGAGGGAAACAGCTTGTTCGAGGTTTTGACAGGTGACAACGGTATCGGAGCGTCCTGTGTGTGAGCGTTCCTGAATCAGCCTCGCCAAACTCTCGTGATCACAGCCATCAATGGGCAATTCTCCGGCGGAGTAGACGGGTGTGACTATGACTTGGTCGGCGCTCTTGAATGCCTCTGCGAACTCATTCGCCAAATGTTTGACGCGCGTGAAACGGTGAGGCTGAAAGACAGCGCAGACCTTGTGGCGGGGCCAACTTTCCCGAATGCCGTCCAAGACTGTGCTGATCTTTTTGGGGTTATGGGCATAGTCATCGACAACGGTTGTCCGTCCGACTTTTCCAATTTGTGTGAAGCGATGCAAAACACCTTGAAAGCCGGTGATTGAGGCACACACTTTTTCCAGAGACATTTCCAGAACGACAGCAACAGCAACGCTCGCAAGCGCATTGGTGATGTTGTACCGGCCCGGCATGTGCAGTTGGACAGGTGCAATTCTTTTTCCGAAAACGACGGGAGTGAAGTGCGTCAGCGCGCCCTCATATTTGATGTCGGTGGCTGTGATGTCTGCTTCAGCGGAGAAGCCAAACGTGATGCATCGGCGCTGGATGAGCGGAACGACCCTTCGAACGCCGGGATCGTCGATGCCCGCACAGACCGCTCCATAGAAGGGAACCTTCTCAAGGAATGAACGAAAGGCAGCGAGAATTTCATCGTAATTGGCATAGTGGTCGAGGTGATCGCTGTCGATGTTCGTGATCACGGCAACAGTGGGACTCAGCCTGAGAAAGCTGCCGTCACTCTCGTCAGCTTCGGCAAGAAACCACTCGCCGGAGCCGAGTTTTGCGTTGGATGCTGTTGAATTCAAGATGCCGCCAATAACCACCGTCGGATCAAGTTGAGCGTCATGGAGCACTTGCGCAAGAATACTGGTTGTCGTTGTCTTTCCGTGGGTGCCTGCAACGATGACGCCGTACTTCAGCCGCATGAGTTCCGCCAGCATTTCGGAACGATGGATGATGGGAATTCTCTTCTCCCGCGCAGCCGCTATTTCTGAATTCTCGCGATGAATTGCACTGCTCACTACGACAACCTGCACACCGTTGATGTTGCTCGCAGCATGTGTGTTGAAAATGTGAGCCCCGAGGCTTTCCAAACGGATGACAGTGTCATTTCTTTTCAGGTCGCTGCCGCTGACCCGGTAGCCCAAGTTGAGCAGAACCTCTGCCAAACCAGACATTCCGCTGCCGCCAATTCCAACAAAATGAATCCTGTCAATTGCTTTGAACATGAGGCGATGCTCCTCCGACCTGATGCATGTAAGCTCTGGCATGAATTTGCGCCAGTAGTCCCATCACAAAGAGGTTGGCAACGAGGGAGGAGCCTCCGGAGGAGATAAAAGGGAGTGTGAGACCTTTTGTTGGAAGCAGGCCGGCGCAAACTCCCATGTTGACGAGAGTTGAGGCTGCCATCATGGCGAGCAGCCCGCTGGTCAGCATGCGTGAAAAGGCATCGCCGACGGCAACAACAATCTGAAGGATGGAATAGAAGAGCAGGCTGTAAATAAGAACGATGATGAGGAGCCCCACAAAGCCCATTTCCTCACCGATCACAGATAAAATAAAGTCAGTGTGTGCCTCGGGAAGGAAGAAGAGCTTTTGTTGGCTTCCACCTAAGCCCTTTCCAAAAAGACCGCCATTGGCGATTGCAACGAAAGACTGAATGACCTGAAATCCGGAGCCCAGCGGGTCTGCGAACGGGTCGAGAAAGGTGATTAGGCGCTTGAGACGGTAGGGCGCCATGATCGCGAGGACACCCACAACGGGGAGAATCAAAGCAAGGCAACCGAAAAAAATGCGCTTGCGGATGCCCGAAAAAAAGAACGCTGTGCCGAGACCAACAATCAAGATCACCGACGTTCCAAAGTCCGGTTGTTTGAGCAAAACAGCAAAGGCGAGTGCCAGCACAATCAATTTCTTAAAGTTGACCGGCCTCAATGCCATGCAATTGGAGAAGTAGAGGACGGCCGAAATTTTCAAAAATTCACTTGGTTGAAGTTGAAATCCCGCAATGGAAATCCAACGGCTTGCACCGAGAATTTTTCTTCCGATGTGGGGAATCAGGGTCAATGCGGTCAATCCGATTGTTGCGAGAAAGATCCACAACGACCAGCGTTGGAGCTTTTCGAGCGGCAGTCGAGCACCCACGACGGCCGCCACGATGCCCGGAAGAATTGAAAGCATCTGCTTTTTTGCGAATAGGAATTCATCACCGTATTTCTGTCCGGCATAGACACTGGAGGCGCTGTAGACAAAGAGAAGTCCAAAAGAAAGGAGGGCGATCACAGGAAACCACAGGGTCTGCCCGCCATAAGCATCGAATGGGTTGTAGGATGTCTCGTTCGATTTTGAGGAGGCTGTCATTGCGAACTCCCTAGGATTGATTTGTTCTCACCTTGAGCAGGCTCATCCGTTTGAAACGCGTTTCAGAGCCCATTGTCTAAAAACATCACCGCGGTGTTCAAAATTCTTAAACTCATCGAAGCTGGCACAGGCTGGGCTCAACAGAACGACATCTCCGTCCAGAGATTCATCCAAAGCCAGTTGAGCGGCTTCCGTCATTGTTTTGGACGCGGGAGCCAGCTGGTCTGCGGCTGTCGCCAACTGTTCGCAGATGAGGGGTGCTGCTTTCCCGAAGGGATAAATTTTTACAATTTGGCTTTTCAGGTGGTGGGCGAGGACTGTGTAGGAATCCCCTTTGGGCTCTCCGCCCAGAAGGAGCCGGACGCGACCATCAAAGCTTTTGACGGCAACCAGAGTGCTTTCGACATTGGTTGCTTTCGAATCGTTGACGATGAGCACCTCCACGGGAATTCCCTTCGACGGAAGGAATTTCTGATTCCTTCCTACGATCTCAAGTCGGTGCGGGAGGTGTTCATAACCGCTCGTTCTCAAGTTCCACTGGGAGCGGATGACATTGGGATGAATGCCTTGGAGCAGTGCGGGAAGGGACGCGGCGACGATGTTGAGCTGATTGTGATCACCCGGAAGAACGGGCTGGGGAATTTGCCAAGTTTGGTTCCACTCGTGGGTGTCAATTGACGCGAGAGAGACAGTCAATCCGTCCGCCGGATGGGATGTTCTTTTCATCCAGACGTGGGTCAGAGGTCGTTCACCGATGAGAGTTTCCACAGCTTCGTTCAGCAGCTCGCCATAACTGGGAATCGGGAATGCACAGAATTGGTGCGGGAAATCAAAACCTCGTCTCTTTTGAGAAGCATACAGGGTTTCCATAACCGCAGAAATTTCAGCCTCGGAGAGAAAACCATAACTGACGGCGATACGGCACTCCGGCAGGGCCAATCCCATTTCGACAGCGCGCTTGAGAATGGCGTGGTCCACGACAGCGAGACCATCCGGCCGCGTCATCAAGGTCAGACGCCATTTCGCCTTGAGGTATTCATCCATGTTTTTGTAGCGGGCTTGATGGTCATTTTGCAGGTTGAGAAAGACGGTTGTGT
>JBEGJP010000195.1:0-28356 GCA_041184525.1 Pseudomonadota bacterium
GCTTGCCGGTTTGTGATATTCCTTCCGAGATACAAATGCTGGAAAAAAAGAATCAGGCATTTCGATTTCAGTACATCCAGAAGATGCGAGCAGATTTCAGCAAAGAAAAAAACGAAGAAAATCTCGACAATATTCTTGAATTTTCAAAACGCTTTATCGAACTCAATCAGCGCATGAACGACGAAGACTATGTTCTGCGAGAGGCGAAGGGCCTGCGGGACCAGACTTTGTTTCTCTCAATTCAATGGGTCTGGAGAGACTGTCGGAAACTGACGGAAGGCTACGCGCAGCTGGGATCAGAGACACAGCGCTATGCCGCCATAGACTTCTTTGTGAGACGGGCAGAATCCACGACCCAAAGAGATGAAATTTCTCAACTCGTCTGTTTTTCGCACGCTGCCGGTGAGAAAAGTAGAACTGCGAATGATGCAGATTATCTTGTCCGCCACACCCTGCTTCTGGCGTCGCTTCTTTCCACGCAACTTCTGGAGGTCACCGCGGGATGGGAGGGGGTCTTCAAAATTTCAAACATTGACGGACCTCTCCAAGACGAGACGACACAACTGAAACTCATTCTTTTTTCAACAGGCGGCGAAGCCGGCATTGTTGCATCACTCAGTCATCCCATCATCCGACCCAACGCCTATCAAAAAGTGTCGTTCCGCGGAACGCCCGATGTTTTGAGCAGTCCTCAATCGTTTGCCAGCCAGACGCCATCGACAATTGAACTGCGCTTCAACGGAGACTATTCCCAATTGGACGGAAGCTTTTTGGAACCCCGCGCACTCAGAAAGACATCCTTTCAAGCCGTTCGCGAAGTCAGTGTCCCCAACTCCACACCCACTCCCTGCAAGGAAGACGACATCCTAGGAGAATATGAAGTTGCAGTCGCGGGATTGAAAGGTATTTTTGCCATTCAGAATACAGCATCAAAACAACTGGCCGGTGCTTTTGAATCATCTGCGGGAGAATTGAGACTCCCTTTCTCCTACGGGAAATACAATCCCGCGACGGGCCGACTGACATTCCTGAACTCACAGGCCAATGTGCCGCTGGGCTGGAGATTGTTGGCCGAGAGCACCTCCGAGTCCGGATGTGTGCTGAGTGGCTGGGGACTCTCGACATTGAACGGTGTCTCCTACCCTCTCCACATGAAGAAGACTTTGCAAACAAGTGACTGAGCATCGCCTTGCCCAATGGGAAGCGCCGGAACGCAGACTTTCGCATTCTGTCTTGGGGGAGATGACAATGTTGACTATCCTTTGCATCCTGATGCTGATTGGCGCATTGGCTCTGCCCCATGTGCCGCTGCTCCTGTGCAGAATTTTCTATCCTGCTCAAAAAATTTCGCACCAAAAGATCATCCTTCCCCGCAAGATTGAAATCCTGATCCCTTGCCACAACGAAGAGGGAAAAATTGACCAGACCCTCTCCAGCGTTCATGAGGCGATAAGGGCGTGCCAAAAGCTCTTTCCGCAAGTGTCCTTTGTGTTGAGGGTCGGACTGGACGCCTGTACAGATGACTCTGAAGCACGGGCAAAAGCAGGTCAGGCTGTTGTTGAGCATTACAATTGCCAATCCAAGTGGAACACCATCAATGCACTGATCCGATCCTCTGAAGCCGATTGGCTTGTTCTTGTGGACTGCGGTGTTGTCTGGAAAAAGAACCTTCTGAGGAACGCGTTGCCATTGTTGAGCTGTCCGGACGTCGCCTGCGTTGCACCTTCTTATCGAACCCAAAGAAACAGCGTCATCGATCGGCTGCATTGGACAATCGAATCCACCCTCAAAAGAATTGAAAACGGCTGTGGCGGGCCCATTTCTGTCCACGGGGCAACAATTCTCTACCGCACTGAACCTTTGCAGCGCTGCCTTCAGGTTCTCTCCGGCCGACGGTGGCTGAATGACGATGTTGTGATCCCGCTCGTTCTCAGAGCTCTCTATCCTGAATTGAAGACGGTATATGCGACGAACAGAGACGCTGACTTCGTGGTCACTGACACCGCACCGCCTGCCAAAAAACAGGAAAGGACAGCCCGCAAGCGCATGGCTTTGGGCAATCTTCAATGGATTCTTTTTTTGAAGGAGCTCTTACTCTGCTGGGACAAGAAGGTTTTCTTACTTGCCATAAGACGGGCCTTCAGAACATTTTGGTGTCTGATCCCCCTGCTGGCATCCCTGACGTTTGCCTCTGGCGTATGGGAATTCCTTCCGGCAGCCGCACCAACACGAATGGCAGCAGCAGCAATCTTTCTCTTCAGTTGTGTCAGTGTTTTTCTTCGAGTTCCTGCGTTTCGATCCTCACTTCATGCTCTCTTGATTGTCGTCCAAAGAAAAACAGTCGCATGGGAGGACATCTCATGGAGCTGAAAAGCCTCGCAGAATGTATTGCTCTCGCGAAGAAAGCCCTCACTCAGCGCACTTTGGCAATTCCCTCCATGGTGAGAAATTTCTCGATGTTTGTTTTTGGCTCCTGTGCTGCACGCGTGCTGGCGCGTTTCGAGAAGAGGCTTCATCTCGGTGAAAACGTGCGCATCCAAAGAATTCGATCGCTCCAGATCTTGGGCAAAACAGCCGAAATTAAAATCGGCAGTCATTCGATTGTCTTCGAAAATGCGCGTTTGGAAGCCTCCGGTTCTGGAAAGATAGTCATTGGGCGTTATTCCGTTCTCGGCGATTGCCGCATTTCAGCACGCAGCTCGGTGGTTCTCGGAGACCGAGTCCTCACCAGCTGGAATGTCTTCATACAAGACAACGATCCTCACCCCCTGTGCCCGACTCTGCGCGGGCAACAGGTCACGGCGATCTGCAACCGATTCTTTCCCCGTTTCAGCAAACTGACGCCGCAGTCCCAGACGACGGATGTCGATTGGAGACAAGCCAGTGCACCGGTCGAAATCGGCGACGATGTCTGGATTGGTGCAGGCGCGACCGTCCTCAAGGGCGCAAAAATTGGCCGCGGATCGATTGTCGGATGTGGAAGCGTTGTGACAGCGGGTGTGTATGAAGACGGCAGTGTCCTTGCCGGAAACCCTGCCAAAGTGCTCCGCCGGCTCAAGTTGTTGAGTTGACGGTCATGCGCATCCTCATTCTCACCCAATATCTTGCCAAGGGCGGACTGGAGCGAATTGTCGGCGATCTTGCCTTGCAATTCCAACAGAGAGGTTGCCACGTGTGGGTGGCCGTTTACGAGAGCGACGGGCTCGACACGACCCTTTGCGAGACGCTGAGGAGAAATGGAATCGTCACCCTTGTTTGGAAAAAAAGATCGGGTTTTTGTTGGAGAACAGTGTGGCAGTTGTTCCGAACCTGCCGAAACCAAAGAATTGACATCATCCATGCCCATGATCTGGGCGCTCTTATCTATGCCGTTTGTGCAAGATTTCTGAGGCCTAAAAACACAAAAATAGTGCACACACAACATAGCTTCGTCCACCTGAAAAAACAACTCAAGCGATATGCCTTCTACGAGAGAATCTTCAGCTCCTTTGCAAGTCACATTTGTACAGTCTCTGAAAAAGTGTTCCGCACCTACACAGAACTCGGTGTGCCGGTGAAGAAGATTTCCATCGTTCCTAACGGCATCGCTTTTCCTGAAAATGAAAGTCTCGTGCCCGTCGCTACCGCACCTCATTTCAGACCCGCGCAAGAGAAGTCCTCTTGGAGAAGTGAAGTGTGCCGCGCCGACAAGCGCCGTCTTCTCTCGCTCGGACGCATTGTCCGAGGAAAGGGTCTCGAACATCTGCTCCAAGCTTGGACACAAATGCCTGCTCTCGTTCACAACAAGTGGCAACTCGTCTGTGTGGGACCTTGGGACGCAACATTTTTCCACGAGGTGCTCACACCCCTCCTTGAAGCAGGAAACGGCGACGTGGTTTTCACGGGCCCCACCGACTCTCCCTTTCACTTCTATCTCACCTCGGATGCGTTTGTTTCTCTCTCCGAGGAAGAGGGAATGCCATTGGCGGCACATGAAGCGATTGGTTCCGGACTCCCTGCACTTTTGTCGGACATCGACGGGCATCGCAGCTTGTCCCGCATGGCCACATTGGTGGCATTGGACGGGCCTCCGGCAACACTCGCTTCGACCTTGGCGTCATGGCTTTTGGCAACAGCGCGGCGCACAGGCACACGATTGGAATATTGGCAGCAGCGGGAAAACTTTAGAAGCAGACATAGCTCCGCTGCCATGGCGGAACATTATTTGAGAATCTTCGCCCATCACATCCGCAGTGCGCTCGTCCTGATGGCTGCACTGGCCATGCTCGTCCCCTGCATCACCATAGCCCAGTCCGACTCGCCGCAAATCACAGATCTGATCGAAAAGCCAGAGTATCTCGACGCGCAGGATTGGATTCGGAACATCGACCTCCGCTTGTCGACAGAGGAAAGCACACTGCTCACCTTCCGCAACCCAGGGCTCTGCGGTTCTCTCCCTCACCTGCAAGGAGAAACACTCACAGCTGCAGTTTCACTGCATTGGTTTCGGGGCGTCGCTCTCTCTGTCAGCAAACCCTCTTATGAGGGGGCACGTCTGGGACCTCACACGGACGCTTTGGTTCCGGTCACTTCTCCTCTTCCTTGCAGCGATGGTCCCGCGCAGCCCGTCACTTGGTATTTCGCTGAAGTCAAAATGCGTGCCTCAGATGGCCCTTTGGTTCTTTCCGGCCGGCTGGAAGGAGCGATGATGACGTCCTCTGACCGTGTCAGCACCTTGCTCTCGTGGCCACTTCAAATCCAGAGATTGCCTTTTCGATTTGAGGGGCGATGGAGTTTGCCGCTGCGTGCTGAATTCATCCCTTACTACAGCGCACTGGCACACGACGGGCAATCCAGTCTGCATGAGGGAAAACTCACAGAACAGTATGTCAGAGCCATGGTAGAACACCGCCTTCTTCCGCTGAAGACGTGGATCAAACAACCTTTTCAGAATGAGCAAGAACGGGAGTCTTCCACGTTTTCTCTCAGCAGATTCCCGCACCCTGACCTTGCCATCAGCAAAACCGTTTTCCCGTCTCTTCCCGCATGGGCGGAATCGGATGTTCCGCGCATCGACAGCGACAGCGATGAAACGCGCTCAGCCTATTGGAAAAGATGGAGACGGTATCTTTCAGAGGAAAAACAAGAGAGCCTTGAACAGTCGGTGCAGAAAAGATTTCAAAACAATCCGTTTGTTTATCTTTGGGATGAGCCCAAACAAAGCGAGTGGCCTCTGCTCATCCGCTTTGCACGCAGTGTCAGGGAGCACGCACCTGAATTCCGCGTTCTGATCACAACATACCCTTGGAGCAGTCTGCTGAACCTTGTCCAAATCTTTGTTCCCTTATTGGACACCCTCAGCACTGAGGGACGACCCGAACTTCCTGAAGGCACAGAGCTCTGGAGTTATGTGAGTTGCATGAGTCATGGCTGCAATTCCTCAACTTCAAGCGGTGAGCCCGATTTCGTTGTCGAAAGAAATGCGTCCTACATTCGGGTTTGGAGCTGGATGGCTCATCACTTCAACTTGTCCGGCGTGTTGTACTACGCCGTCAACAACATGTGGCGTAAATCAAAAACTGTGGACGTGTGGAGCGACATCTTTGACTTTACTGGGAATGGAGACGGGACACTCTTTTATCCCGGCAAACCCGGTCAATATGGATTGTCTGAACACACACCCGTCCCCTCACTGCGTCTCAAAATATGGCGACAAACATCCTTCGATGCCGAATACATCAAGCTTGCTGAGGAACACAATCCTCTGTGTTTCAGGAAAGTGAACGCCGCGTTTGCACTCATCCAATCCGCAAGACTCTGGAAACGTGACAGCCGGCAGTTCCAAATGGCACGCGAAAAGCTCATCGATTGTCTGGTGCCTCAAGCGACAGACAGCGCAGTGCGGAGGAGCAATCCATGATCCTCCTGATCTCTGTGGTCATCCCCACATTCAATCGTTTGGAACTTCTCAAAGACGCCATTGCTTCTGTGCGAAGACAAACATTCCGTGCTTTTGAAATCATTGTTGTCGATGACGGATCGAGCGACCAGACCCTGACATGGCTGGCGCAACAGCCCGACATCCGCTTTTGTGAAACCCATCGGCGTGGTCCGGCTGCGGCTCGGAATGCGGGAGCCCGACAGTGCCGTGGAGATTGGATTGCGTTCTTGGACTCCGACGATGTCTGGTTTGACAATCATCTCGAACAGCTCGTCAAAGTCCAACAGCATTGGAAAGATTCAAAATGGACCCTAGCCAACTCTATCATCACTGATGCACATCTGCAGCCCTTGGCCGGCACTCAGGGCTTTCTCCGCGCATTTCCCTGCTTCCGTGGCAGTGACAAACGAATTGAGAAACTCTTCCCCGGCAGTGAGTACAATCAAGAGGAATGGCATGGACCAGTGGCACAGGCGGTTCTTCGCGGAAACTGGCTTCAACCCTCAGGACTTTTGATCGAGAGCTCTCAATTTATTGCCTTGGGAGGATTCAATGAAAGACTGTGGCTGTGCGAGGACATGGAATTTTTGATCCGTCTGTCGATCAGCGGCTCTGGGACACTTTCTTTCCGACCCACCTACTACTGGAGGCAAGGACAAAAGAATTCCCTTGCGAGCGATGACAATGCACTGGCCTTGAAGCGGGGAGGCCTTGTCGTCATGTTGACGGCAGGCTGGAGAGTCGCTCGAAGGAATGCGACTTCCGCCCTGCTCTGGATCAACACTCTCATGCTTATGAGCTTCGATCTTCTCCTGTCTGCACTCGTTCGGGAATTGAAAAAGGGCGAAAGGCAGCCCGCCCTGCAGCTCGTGCCACAGCTCACTTCAGCTGCTCTCAACTCCATCAACCCTATTCTCATCGCAAGGCACAGCATCACCGCCGACTTCGCCCAATTCAGAATCTTTTCACTCTTTCTCGCATCAGCAACAGCAATGAGTTTGACCTCCGGCTTTTGGAGTCTCATTCCTTTCTGGTCAGCTCAGAACAGGGGTCAGGGCCTCATTTCAAAAGCAGAGCGGATCAATTTTTACTTCTCCGCACTTTATACTGCGGTGCTCGTCTGTCTTTCTCTGAGGGGTGCACCGCTTGGGGGAAAAAGAGAAAACCTGATTCTTGCCGCATGCAGTGCCCTATTGCTCAGCTCCTTTTTTAAGGAACAGGAGCTGAGTGTGAAAGAGCGAGCCCTCGCAGTATCCGCGGCCGTGGCTGGCTGCGACATCATCCGTTCTGCGTTTCTCTTTGTGGCACTTCTTCATCACTCAACACTTCAATCTCTCCTGCTCATTTTCATGGGCGGGCTCCTCCTCCGCCTTCTCGTCATTTCAAGTCTGCACAGGAAATGGAGCGAGCGATATGAGCCTCCAGACAATGATTTTCGCGCTTTTGATTTGATAAAACAGGCATTCCCCGTGAGCGCGGCAGCAGCGCTGACCTTGAGTCTGGGGACTTTTGACCGTCTCTTTCTCAGCCAAGTCCTTCCCTCAGAGAAATACGCCATCGTAGCGGCGGGATGTCTTGTTTTTCCGGTTGTCGGCCTTTACGAACAGGCCGTTTTCCAGCGCACACTCCCTCGCATCGCCCGTGCTTTGCGGGGGCAATGCCATGACGAGGCACAAATTCTGCTCCGAGGATCGATTCAACGCATCTTCAAAATCGCCATCCCTTATGTCTCGACCCTTTTTATTTTTTCTGACGAGATCATTCATCTGCTTTTTGGCAAACGCTTCGACGGAGCAGGCCAAATCCTCCGCATTTTTATTTTAGGTTCTTTTTCACATTGTCTCCCGTTTGACATTGTCTGCCGCGCAAGAGCCGACTCCAAACGTATCCTGCACAGATCCGCATGGAGTGTCGTTTTCTGCTGCCTGCTGGTGGTCGTTGGCTTTTATTGGGGAGGCGCGCGTTTTGCTGTGGGTGGCGGGGTTCTGGCCTCGATTGCCTTTCGGCTGTTCTGCCTTGATACCGAATGGAGGAGCATCGACGGACGGAGGAGAGATCTCTTTTTCAACAAATCATTCTTGCTGCAAAACGTCGGAATCGCCTTCGGTTTCGTCTTCTTCTGCCTCCTCTGGAAGCAACTTCTTGGAGATATGTCATGAGACTCAAAAAGCCTGCTCTCATCGTTCTCTGCTATCATGGAATTTCTGAAAGAGAAGAATCGAGATCAGATGATTTCTGTTTCGTTTCAGAGGAAAAATTCAACACCGACCTCTCCATCATCCGTTCCATGTCGGGGGTGATTTTTCCATTGAATGAGGGACTCCAAAAACTCAGTGACAGCGTGCTTCCCTTGAACTCCGTCGCCATCACATTCGACGACGGCTTTGCCTCTGTCTTCAAAAGGGGGGGGCCCATCCTCAATGCTCATCAAGCGCATGCCACTGTTTTCCTTCCGCGGCGCCCCATCTGTCAGGAAACTCAATTCTGGTTTTCGGAACTTCTCCATTCCTTGGAACAGACAAAAAAAAGTTCATTCCGCCTTTTTGGCCATACACTTGACATTTCTGCACCGGAAAGAAAACAAAAAGTCTCCACACTGCTGCAGCGTTTCTTCAAAACGCTGCACCCTGCGGCCGTTCCAAGCCATATCGAGGAACTTCGGAAAAATCTCGACACTGCGGACCGTCCTCTGAGCGATAAGTACCGGCTGGCAACGGAGGACGAGTGCGTCCGCGCTCTGAAAAGCGGGCGTTTCCATTTTGGTGCGCATTCATCGTCACACACCATCCACACCCTTCTTTCCCAGAAGGAATTGGAAATTGAAATCACGGAGTCCGTGAATTGGGTCAGCGCATTGATCGGCGAGAAATGCACGCTTTACGCCTACCCGAACGGCGGGCCTCAAGATTTCAGTACACGCTGCCACACTCTGCTCCGAAACGCAGGCGTCACACATGCTTTGACAACCATTCCTGATGCCGCTCAAGCAGAAGTTCACCCTCTTGCCATCCCACGCTACTGTGTCGGACCAAAAACCAATGTCGCGGACATTCTCAACCGAAGAGGAATTCAACTGAGGAACTTATTTTTCAAGGCGCTTTCTCGATGACAGCCGTTTTGATCACAGATTGCGAAACCTCCGCTGCACTCGAGTGCACACGGGCTCTGGCGCATGCCGGCTACACTGTTCACGGTGTCGGGGCGTCTGCCTCAAACGCCACGCGCTGGAGCCGGTATCTGTCATCTTTCGAGTGCGTCCCATCACCGTGGCTGTTGCCCCGCGCCTTCAGTGAGGCCTGCTGGAAAACTTTCGAACTGAAAAAAATCAGCCGAATCCTGCCCGTCTCAGAAGCCGCCATTTCGGCACTGATCACGGCACCACAATTGATGAAGGAAGATGAGCGACTCATCCTCGCCAATCGCGAATTGCTTCAACTCGGCATGAGCAAGATCGCCGTTTTTGAAAGGGCTCTCGCCACTGGAATTCGAGTGGCACGCGGGCGAATATTCAGCTCCTACGAAGAGGCCATGTCCTTCAATGATATCGGATGGCCTCGATTCATCCGCACAGACAACAGCACCGAGGCGGATGGTCGTTATCAAAAGGGGAGGCACTGGATGGTCAGCACTCCCCATGAGTACGATGCGGTGCTGAAGGAATTGATGGGACGCGCTGAGAGGTTCTTGGTACAGGAACACATCAGAGGCCGCGGGTGTGGAGCGTTTGTCCTTCTGCATGAGGGAGAAGTCATCCTTTCCCACACCCATGAACGCCTTGCTGAAATACCTTGGACAGGCGGCGTCTCTGCGCGCAGAAGGCTCACATTTGAATGGTCACTTCTTGAAAGAGCTGAGACCTTTCTGAAAGGACTCTCTGTCTCAGGATTGGCCATGCTCGAATTCAGAAAGGGTGTCGTGATGTCGGAGCCGGCGCGGGAAGACTCTTTTCTGGTGGAGGTCAATGCACGGCCTTGGGGGTCGCTGGCACTGGCACGCCATGCAGGCATCCCATTTGTCGCTGCGTGGGCCGCCCGCAGTTCACCTGAAATGCAGGTCATTCAACATTGGCAGAGCAGCAGGCCTGAGATGAAGGAACGAACGAGGACAATCACCTCGACGTCTGTTTGGCCCGGAGAAATCCAACATCTTCTGTCCGTTTTGCGGTCGTGCCACGAGCGAGAATTGTGCCTGAAGGACGCTCTCTCCTACTTCAAAAAGAGCATTGCCTGTCTCATCAATCCGACAACAAAATATGATTTTTTGTGTCCGCGCGATCTCGGCCCCGCCGTCTTTCAATTCGTCTCTTTGCTGTCGACCATCGTCACATTCGCACGCCGCCGACTTCAGATGTTTTTTCATCCAAGAGCAAATGCGCCTGAAAAGGAAGTGACAAGGTTCGACCAACTTCTCATGAAGACGAAGAACAAAAATCGCATTGCACTTTTGTTTGTCTGTCAGGGAAACAGGTGCAGGAGTCCATTTGCCGAGCTTCTCAGCAAGAAAATTCTGACCGATGAGCGTTACGATATTCAATCGCGCGGTCTTTCGGTCTCAGAACGCTCTGTCCCTTTGCGCTTCCATTCAATTTTTCATGCCTTTTCTCTCGACCCGCGGACTCATGTGGCCATGCCGCTCACCGCAGATGAACTGCACCGAGCAGACATCATATTTACCATGAATACAGTTCAGAAAAGACACATCTCGAAACGCTTCGGTTCAAAATTAGGAGAGAAGTGCATCGATATTTCGGCCTTCACAGGAAGCACGCAGGGAATCGACGACCCATACCTGCTCGCTCCTCTGGAAGCAAAACGCGTGTTCAACGCACTGAGCGGTATTTGCGATCAAATTTTGGGGAAGATAGATCGCACGGCGTTGTGATCGGGAGCAAAACACCGCTGCTTCTCCAAAAAAAGCAACCCACACCTGTCCTCATTCGAGCGTCCCACCCCATTCGATGATTTTGTCCCTTGCCTTTTTGAAATCCGGCTGGATCGTCAAAGCCCGCTTCAACAGTTTCACAGCTTCTTCTTTTCTGTTCATCATAGTCAGAAGCAGCGCCTTATTGAAAAGAACTGCATGATTGTTGTTATCGCGCTTGAGAATGTTGTTATAAACTTCGAGCGCCCTGTCGTATTGTGCACCGTCTCGGTAACAGATCGCCAATGAGTTCAAAAAGCTGTTGTTCTCGGGGTCTTTCTCGACGGCCAATCTCAAAAACTTGGCTGCATTCGAATAATCCTTTTTCTTGAAGTAACACTGCCCCAAACGTTCCGCGATCAGGGGGTGCTCCAGTTTTGCTTTGAACCCCACTTCAAGAATCCCAATCGCATCGTCGTACCATTCTTTGTCCATGAGGTCTTTGGTGATCGCCTCATAACGGAAAAAGTTGAGAGGGCTCAATTCGACTGCTTTCCTGAAACTGGTAACAGCTCCGATAAGATCGCCCTCTTTGAGCATCAACTCACCCAACAGAGAATGCGCATGCGCATAATTCTCGTTCCGCGCGATTGCAATTCGAACCAAGTCGATGGCATCTGAGACTCTGTTCTGATCAGAGGCAATTCTGGACAATCCGACAAACGGACGTGCCATGCTGTCTTTCATTTTTGCGAGAGCATGATAGACCGCCTCTGCCTTGTCGGGGCGGTCATTCCTGAGTTCTTTTTTTGCCGATTCAAAAATCCTCTCCAAATTTTTCTGGCTCGCATAATTTTCGTATGCGTTTTTCATTTTGACCAGCACTTCGTTCAATATGACGGGTTTCACAATAATGGCATCAAAACCAAGGTCGATGATCTGAAGAACATCCGTTTTGTTCAACGGACTGGACAAGAGGATCACCGCCTTTTTTTCGATCGCAGTGTCCTCGCGGATCTCGTGAATAAAATCCTTCACCAACGGCCCCTCGAGGGCACTGCTGATGATCAGAATATCTGGCGCTTTGGCTCTCATCTCCTGCATGCCGGTGATCCCGTCACGCACGGATCGCACATTTGAGAAGCCCTTTTTCTGCAAAAATTGGATGATGATCATCCTCACGTCGTTCTGAGGCTCAATCACCAACACACCCAACTGGGGCCCGAAGGCCTCCACTTTCTCGATTTCTAGCGTGATCTCTGGCACCTCAGACACGGCACCCCCTCCTTTTACACTGAGTATCGTCGCAAAAAGCGGCATCCTTCCAGATTATTACTTTATCATTTCATTACAGAGAGTTAAAATGACAAAAAACACTCTAAGCACGATATTTCTAGGCCTTCTCCCTCGTCTTCGTCAGAAGTGCTTGGGAAAGACAGTTTTCAAAGGCATTCGCGGCCGCGTTATGACCATATTGTTCTACAATCACCGTTCGCGCCCTTCTGCCTTTCTGTTCACAACAGAGGGCTGAAAGAGAACAAAGCAACGAAATCCACTCCTCTTTTCCGTCACACAGGAAAACCCCTTGCTGCGGAACACCTGAGAGCCCCAAGGGTGTTCCAACGCAAGCCACACCTGCCGCCATGGCCTCCAAAGCCTTGATTCGGATGCCAGCTCCGGAAAAGACCGGAACAACGAGCAAGTGCGCGCGCTCGAGCCATTCGGCTGCGGTGGCCACGCGTCCCAGCACCTGCAAACGCGATGGAGTGACGCCCTTCCAGCGCTCTGTGCCAGCACCAACGAGAGTCAATTCCGCATTCTGCCGGCTCTCGTAAACCTGCGGCCAGACTTCTCGCATGAACCATCCCAAACCTTCTCGATTGGGACGCCAGTCCATGCCGCCCAACCAAACCAAGTGCAGCGTTTTCAGCTGTCGACCGTGACCGGATGCCGGCGCAGGCTGATCTGAGGGTTCGTCCGCGCGGCGGGAAAATTTCGTCGCAGGAAAGGAGACAGGAACATATCCCACCAGCGGCAATTCAGGAAAGACGCCCATCAGCTCCCTTTGTTCCTCTTGGTTCAAGCAGAGGACACCGTCCACCCACGAGAGGCAGGAACTCTCAAATCGGCGCATTTTTTCCCATTCGCTTCTCATGAACATTTTCAGGAATCGACGGGCTCTTTGGAAGGAGGTTTTCCAGACGTTCGATTCAATATTGTGGGCCCGATAAAGGTGGAGTTTGCAGCGGATTGGGTTGTCCCTTCCCGTGCCTCTCACCTGCATTGCCGCCAACGGGTGGAGACCGTCCCATACCACGCACAGGGCATTCGATTTTTGAATCACCTCAGTGATTTTCTCTGATACTGAACGGTGCGCAAATCCTGCGGCTGTCGTTGGGATTTTCCCTCTGCCGCTGCGGAAGAGAAGGAAGAAAAGATGACGGACCAGCGGAATTCGAAACAACCAAGGCCACTCAATGAGATGAGTCTTGCCTTTTGACCTCAGCTGAAACTGCTCTGAAGATTTTTCAACCGGTCCGCGGCTTGAGATGCACACAAGCTCAATTTTCCAACCCGCAGCGTTCAAGGCTTCCATCAGTGCTGTGTTGGCGTAGCTCGCACCGCAGCGCACCGGCCACGGGACTCTGGGGACAATCCAGAGAAGTGTCTTCTCGTCCGCTGTCATTGTTCACCTCCCGAGGCGGCAGACTTGCATCGATGGAACATTTTCCGTTCAGGTCAATGATCGCGAACAACACCCAAGGAAACATCAGCCATGCGTGTGAGAGAAAAAGTGTGGCGAGGGAATAGCCCACGAATGACAGCAGCAAAGAAGGCCTATCACGCCTCAGACTCCAGCAGATTTTCCAAATCCTCACGTGAATCGAAGCAAAGAGCAAAAGGCCCACGAGCCCGGTTTCCGACAGCACCAGAATCCAACTGGAGTGGGCGGTCCTGAGTCCCCATTCATGAAGAATCACCGTTGTGTACTTCTCAAATTCATACGGATAGCGACCAAAACCCTGTCCCCAAATCGGGCTGTACAGGGCCATCCTGAGCCCCGTGACATAATAATTCATTCGACTTTCCGTCGATGCATCCAGATCGTCCGCCTTTCGCCCCATCAAACTGCTTGCCATGATTGCCGCCAGTGCGATTCCCAAGGCAGGAAGAAAACTCCATTTCAACGAACGCTTTGATTGTGAAATGAAATAGAGAATCATTTGCGCTGACACTGCCATCAGAGCACCGCGGCTCTGGGCGGCGAGGACTGCCTGAATCAAATAAAGAAATACCACACCTGCTGAAACTCTCACGAGAAGATGAGAACGGCGCGAGAAGAGCAAGGGCACGGCGAAGCCCATCGGAATCAGTGCGACAGCGGCAATGTCATTCGAATTTCCCAACGACCCGACAGCTGTCAGTCGCCGTTCCGCAAGGGCTGACCTTTCCGAAATCAGTGACAACGCGTCGGGCATATCCAAACCATGGTAGTGCCAAAGACTGTGAAAAATGAGGGCGGTGACTCCCACGACGAAGGCCCACTCCAAACGCTGCGTGGATGCAACCGCCTGAACTGAAAGGTGCATCAGGATGGCAAGGACGAGACCTCGGAAGAGAGTATCGATGAAATATTGCCTGCTGAATTCGGGATCACCGGAGAACAGCGTCGTGAAAAGGCACCAGCCTCCCATGATCAAAGAGAGTTTGATCCCAGCCGAGAACTTGAGGCAATTCGTCAGAGAGAGCCTCTTCTTTTC
This sequence comes from Pseudomonadota bacterium, assembly GCA_041184525.1. Taxonomy (GTDB): domain Bacteria; phylum Bdellovibrionota_B; class Oligoflexia; order Silvanigrellales; family Silvanigrellaceae; genus RFOM01. Next base: position 14,542 of record JBEGJP010000195.1, read on the forward strand.
GACATCGTTGAGCCAGAGGAACGCCCAAATCCAAATGCACCACCGTGGCACAGAGAGCCAAGTTTCATCTGGAGGCAACACTTCCCAAGGGCGACAGATATAAAGAATCACTGTCAAGCTCATCGCTTCGACTGAACGCAGCGTTTCGGCCGACCTTCTCATCAGGTAAAAAGCAAAGAGTCCCAAAAAAAGAAAAGTGAGATAATGGGAATATTCGGGAACGACTTTGAAGAGAAATTGTTCTTCTTGCCACATCTTCAACTCTTGGAAGAGGGAAAGTTCCGGTTCTTTCTCTGGTTCTGCGCGCGAAAGGCAGACCAGCGACGCATGAGATCTGGAAACAAATCATCCGCATCCTTGGTGACCGAAAATGCAACTGCCACCACCGCAGCGAGCACGCCTGACATGCCGAATGCCGTTGCATAAAGAATGGATTTCTTTGGTTCCACAGGCCATCGAGGGAGATCAGGTTCTTTGACAATCTTGATTTGCGACAGATTCCCGTCTTCTTCCATGCGGAGGGCCACCTGAAGCAAGGCCTGCCTCAGGATCAGAACCCCGCGGAGCGATGACCAGTTCTCCAGCTGGCTTCTCTCAAAAGGGTCCAGCTCGCCTTTTTTCTTAAACTGACGGAGAGCATTTGCCTGATGACGCAGACCCGCGAGACGCGGATGCTCGGACGTGTAAAGCCCCTCTAATTTTCTGATCTCGGCCTCAATTTCAAGTCTCGCTGATTCGCGATTCGAAGTCAGGTCCTGATCGTAACCGGCAGCGCTGATTTCGCTGATCTGTTGAGTGACAGATTTGTAGACACTTTTCATTCGGAAAACCCGCTCGTGCCGCAGTGTCATTTCCAAACGCTGGAGGACGGCGATGGCAATATTCTGGGTCACCTCGGGACTGCGCTGCTTGACCACCAGCTGATAGGTCGTGCGGCTCAGCGGGACAAAGCGTATGTCTTTCCTCAGACCTTGGACAATCCACTCTGTTTCCGCAGCTTCTTCGCCAATGTATTCAAGGCTCAACTGATGAAGAAAATCATCTGACAGAACGCCCAACAAGATGGCCTCTTTTTCTGACCTGATTTCGTTGGGATCATACATCTCGGGAAAGAATTCGCTGCTTGCAGGGATCTTTGCGAAGTCTGAATGAAAGTTAAAAAGCGCAGACGACTGAAACCTCTGCGGGAGGCGCCTGATTCCAAAAAAGCTGGGCACAAATGCGACGAGAAAAACAATCCACATCATTTTTTTTCTGTTTTTCAATACATCTTGTGTGACGCTGAGCAGCTGAAAAAATGCACTCATGGGATTCTCTTTCGCTGCGTCAATACGACCAAAAGGAGCGCATTGAAGACCGAAAGAAATGAATTGCTGACCCGCAGCCCCTTCTCCCAATGCGACTCACGAACCGCAGGAACCAGCAGTGCATCTCCGGGTTCCAAACGCGTGTTCCTGTCATTCCAATGGGTCTCAATTCTCTCGCCGGTGGTCGCTCGAATGAGGACAATCTGATTTTCGACAGCCTGCGGTGTTGGCCCTTGGACTTCGCGAAACACATCGAAAACAGAGAGTGCAGGACGGTACCTGACTGGCCCCGGCCGACGCACCTCCCCAAGAACGTCCACCGAGGCGGGCTCTGACTCTGGAGGAAGTGGTTCTAAGAGGACAGTCTCTCCGCCCTTCCAACGGAGTGATTTCTCCAAGGCGATTTCCGAAGGACGCAAAAAGAAATCAGCACCATATGAAGTTAAGATTCGAACCTGCCTGTCGGGACGTTCTGCAAATCCGGCCTTGGCAAGAAAGGACGACAGAGAGAGGGACGCATGGATGCGGTGTGTTGTCAGAGTGCCGCCACGTTCACCGACCCGCACGGCCACCAGCAACGGATTCAGCCTTTGCACCCGAACCTCAGGTATTTTTCGATAAAAGGAAGCAAGACATTTTTTGAATTGAGTTTCAAATTCGCTCAACATCATTCCTGCAAGACGCCACTTTCCACAGAGCGGGAGTTGAGCATCACCGTCCCAATTGATTTCAATGACCGTTCTGAGGCTCGCATCCTGACCCGATGCAATTTGCAGTTGATTCCCCGGAGCCAAAGTCGCAATGACCTCTACCTGACCTTGCTCGGAAAATCCCAGCAGAACAGCCCATAAAAGTAGAATGAGGACCGGCTGGATTGCCCTGCAATTCATTCTGACCTCCGCAGAAGCGAAAGATAGTTTCTTTGCAATTCGCCCAACCAACGTTGTTCAGAAAATTCGCTCTTCACGAATTCGAAAAGCCTCTCTGCGTGCCGCTTTTGGCGATCTGTGTCGCAGGCATAGGAGTGCAGCCTTTCCGCAATCTCTTTGTCTGACATCCTCAAGTTGAAGAGCTCGCCACGCTCTCCCCCCAGTACTTCAGGAATTCCGCCGACAGCGCTTGCAAAGACCGGCGTCGACCGCCAAGCCGCCTCAAGAACGGCAACGGGAAGCCCTTCACCCAACGAAAAAAGGAGAAGGAGATGGTAGTTTTGCATGATCCGCCACGCCTCAGGAATGAACCCAAGGAACTGGATTCGGTTTTCGAACCCCAACGAATTTCTCAATGTCTTCAGCTTCGTCTCCAACGGGCCAGTGCCTACGATATCCAGCCGCCATGGCGTAGCGGCAATCCTGTCGAACTCTGAGAGGACCGCGAAAAGACGCGCGTGATTTTTTTCTTGGGAGAGGCGCGCCACAATAACGAATCGAAGTTCCTGCAAGAGGCAGGAGTTCCTTTTTTCCTCCCAACGCAAAGGCGGTCGGTCGATGCCATTGCGGTGCAGAACCAATCTTTTTTGCGACCAACCTCTCTCGCGAAGGAGGCGATACTCGGACTCACTGACACTGAACATGAGATCGGTCTTCCATCGCGCCAGCAGGCTGTAAATCCTTTCATACAAGCGCGCACGCCAGTCGGGCCGGACCATGGCTCCATGGTGGGTGGTCACAGTACGGATCGTCTTCTTTCCGACGCCAAGGAGAGACAGCCAAATGTACAAACTCGCCTTCGCATCATGGCAATGGATGATCACGGATGTGCCCGATAAAACAACGGAGAGCCTTGCCAACGCTGTCCTCAGCTGAAAAATTGAAAGCCAATCCAATCGCTTTTTGACTGGAAAGATTCTCAAGGGCAGTTTGTTTTTCTCACAGTAGTCTTCGAAATCCGTCTTTTCAGTCGCGCGGACTTCCTTCAAAAGCCAGACTTCTTCCAACCACGGGGCACTTTTCAGCGCAGGGATCACGAGCATTTCCGGTCCGCTCAAAGAGACGGAATTGAAAACGTGGACCACCTTCACACTTCGTCTCCTTCCTTGCGAAGGAAAAAACGCCCCTTGCGACACCAAGCGAAAAGCGACTCGATGACACCGGAAACCACTCTTCCGATTGTTTGAATCATGATCCGACACGAGAGCCAGAGACCTGCAGTCCGCATAAAGTAGATGTCATGTGCGACTTTTTTTCTTGCGTCTTCGATGGAAGATGCATAACCGGCTCGCAGCTGCGCCCAACCGGTGATGCCGGGACGCACTGTCACGCGCACATGAAAATGAGGGATGTGCGGTTTGAGTGTGTCGTGAAACTCAGGACGTTCAGGTCGAGGTCCAATGAAACAGAGATCGCCCTTGACCACATTCCAAAGTTGGGGGAGTTCATCGAGATGTGACTTCCGCAGGAACCTGCCGAATGGAAAAATTCGCACATCGTTGTCACCGCGACACCATTGGGGTCCATCACTCTCGGCATCCATCCGCATGGTTCTGAATTTCAGAATTTTGAAATCCTTGCCGCGATGCCCCACGCGTCGTTGCGAAAAAAAGACGGGTCCTCGGCTTGTCGCCTTGATTCCAATCGCAATCACGAGGAACAAGGGTAATGAGAAGGTCAAAGCAACGAGTGCAATCAAACGTCTCAGCAGGCAGCTCATTCCTGCCGCCAACTTCAACCGAATCCCCTCTTCTTTCAGATGGAACCAATCGAGCAGGTCGTCGATGCGCTCGATGTGCGCATGCCCGCTCAGAAGGCCCTGAAAGACGGACAAAGACATCCATCCGGCGCCTCTGCTGAGAGCATCGCAAATCAGATTTTCCTCGTGGCTGCTCATCTTGTGATTTCGATCAAAAACGACAAGGATTTTTTTCTTTTCCTTCAGCACAGCTTGAACATCTGCGCTGCAGCTGATGGGTAGAAGTTGCCCTGCGCGACGCGTGTACATTTCGCTCAACAGAGAGAGCTCGATGAATTTTTCAGCACCGGAGGCAAGAATGACTACCGGCTTTCGAAGGGCAATTTGCGGCGACATGTTCTCCCCCAACCGAAAGAGATCCCAGACACAACAAAAAGAAGACCCGCACTGATCGACAACCAGAAAACTGTTGCTGCAGGAATGAGACTGACTCCATCCAGCCAAGAGCCGAGGACATAAATCCAGATGCATTGGAACGCGTAAACGGAGAGGCTTTGCGAACCCAGATTCGCCAGAATCGGCGGCAGCCGCAAGGAGAAACTCTTTCCAAAAAGCAATACAAGGAAACTATTGAGCGCGAACAAGGGCGCGAGCGTGTTGGCGTGGGTCAGGCCAGAGAGACTCTGCTGCGGCAACAGATGCCTCATCAAAAAACAGGTCAGGAGAAAAATCAGAATCACAGCTCTGCCCTGAGCTTTTTCCAAACGCTCCTTCCATTCCAGAAACTCACTTTTTGCAAACAGCGCCGAGAGCACGAAGACAAACTGCCAGCACGTCCATGCGTGCCACGACGGAGCAGAACCGACCATGAATTTGGCAGAAGGCCACTCCAGCTGTCCCGTGAGCCAAAACATAAAACTCACAGGCGCAATCCTGCCGGTCTTTCCCATCAAATAGGGACACGTCCACAAGAACGACGCAAACAGTCCCAACCACGCATGCAGCCAAAGAACATCAGACAGCCACGGGATCTTCAGACCGACCGCGCACAGAAAAAAACTATTCGGACCGGTCCAATCCAAATGTCGTTGCCAAGGTGCCGGCCGAATGACTTCAAGAGTCATTCCCAAAATGAGGAGCGAAGCGACCGCCACGAACCAAAGATAGAGCCGCAGGGCGCGTGCTTTGTTCCACGACCAGATTTCCGACATGCTGCTTTGCGATGCCTTTTTGCCCCACTGGTAGCCGGCAATTCCGAAGAAAATCGATGCGAACGTAAACCATCCCAGACTTTCGTAAGTGAACCGCAAAAGCCCCGCTGCATGTGGAAGCGGCCAGAGCACAAGATGATTGATGGTCAGCCCGATGAGCGCTGCGCCCTTCCATCCTTGACTCTTGTCTGGGTCAGCTTGCATGGCATGCAGATCTCCCGAAACAGGAAAACGTCACACTGTCACAAAGCCAAAATCCAGCTGATTGTTATTCGTAAATGAGGGCAGAAAAAACAAAACAGCGGACTTTCATTGCAAAAGACAATGAAAGTCCGCCGATCGCAATCAAGCATTTATTTTAGGAGCAACATCCGGAAACACCTGCCGGCCGCGCTGGCCCCGCGCGCCCTGCGGTTCCCCTCAATTCGACATTTTTTTCTGGTAGGCGTTTGCGTCTGTCACAGTCGATTGAAGAACGTCGCATGCCAACTCAAAATCATCCATGTTCAAATGGCCTTTTTCCGAAATCACGTCCTTCAGTCTGTCGAAAGAGGTCACGAGATTCTGGTTTTGATCCAACAGTCCGTCCACCTCTGCCCTCAGGCGGCAGACCTCGCCGCCCACACGCGTGATGGTGTCCATGAGATGCGCGATCTGGCGCTCCAAAAACGGATCCACAATCGCATCATCTGCAACCCTATACTCGGACTCTGCTGTAATCACGACTTCTTCACCTGTGTCGTCCTGACCCAGATCCAACGAGAGTCCGCGATATTCAGTCTTCATGACACACTCCAAATGCTGATAGGCCATACCTTCCTGCGCACCATGACTGGGGTATCGGCCCCTCCTCGGGGTCACTGAGGGCGACATCTGCTGCGTGTGGTCAAATTGGCAGAAGTGCAAACCTGTGCTATTCAAGCAACTCCTCCTATGAGGCTGTTCAAAGAAGGGTTTTTTCAATCATGCTTGATATTTTCAAAAAGTTTTTTGGCACCAAAAACGACCGAGAACTGCGTCGATTGGAACCCACTCTGCGCCGGATCAACCTGATGGAACAGGACATGATGGCCCTGTCCGACGAGGCCTTGCGCGGAAAAACAGCAGAATTTAGAGGCCGGTTGGCACAGGGCGAAACTCTCGATGCTCTGCTTCCGGAGGCCTTCGCCGCCGTGCGTGAAGCCTCGCGCCGCGTCCTCAACAAGCGCCACTTTGATGTGCAATTGTTGGGGGGCATGGTCCTGCACGAAGGCAAAATTGCAGAAATGCGCACGGGTGAAGGTAAAACCCTGACTGCTACGGCACCTCTCTACCTGAATGCTCTGACGGGCCGTGGTGCGCACCTCGTGACGGTCAACGAGTATCTTGCCGGCAGCCAAGCTGAAGAAATGGGTCGTGTCTACGGTGCGCTGGGAATGACGGTCGGTGTCATCACCAGCGGGCTGTCCGATCGTGAACGCCAGACTGCCTATGCCTGCGACATCACCTACGGCACCAACAATGAATTCGGCTTCGATTACCTCCGCGACAACATGAAGGTGCGACTGGAAGACTTCTCTCAAAAAGGTCACCATTTCGCCATTGTGGATGAAGTCGACTCCATCCTGATCGACGAAGCGCGTACACCTCTCATCATCAGCGGCCCTTCCGATCAAACCTCCGACAAATACCTCGTGGCCAACGATGCCGTGCGTGGACTGCGGCGTGAAATTGACTACACCGTGGACGAAAAAGCCCGCAGCTGTGCGCTCTCAGAAGAAGGAATTCAAAAAGTTGAGAAGCGTTTGAACGTCGGCAATCTCTACGACCCCGAACACATGGAACTCGTCCACTGCATCAATCAGGCACTGAAGGCCCACGTCGTCTTCCGCAAGGACGATCACTACATCGTTCGGGATGGTCAGATCATCATCGTCGACGAATTCACCGGACGTCTCATGCACGGCCGCCGCTATTCCGACGGTCTCCACCAAGCACTCGAAGCCAAAGAGAATGTGGCCATCCAACAGGAAAACCAAACCCTAGCCACAGTCACATTGCAAAACTTTTTCCGCATGTACGAGAAGCTGGCAGGCATGACGGGCACCGCCGACACCGAGGCCGTCGAGTTCCACAAAATCTACAAGCTTGAGGTCGTGGTCATTCCCACCAACAGGCCGATGGTCCGCGACGATCAGGACGACGTGCTCTATTTGCGCCAGAGCGCCAAATTCAAAGCCGTGGCTGACGAAATCGAACAGGCACACAAGGCCGGTCAACCCGTGCTGGTGGGTACCGTCAGCATTGAAAAAAGCGAACTTCTCAGCGACCTCCTGCGTCAGCGCCGGATTGAGCACAGCGTCCTGAATGCAAAACACCATGAACAGGAAGCTCAGATCATCGCACAAGCCGGACAGCGCGGCCGCGTCACCATTTCAACCAACATGGCAGGACGCGGAACCGACATCATCCTCGGCACTGGCGTGGCCGACCTCGGCGGACTCTACGTCATTGGTACCGAGCGACATGAGAGCCGGCGCATTGACAACCAGCTGCGCGGACGTTCCGGACGTCAGGGCGACCCCGGCAAGAGCCGCTTCTTCCTGTCTTGGGAAGACGATCTCATGCGCCGCTTCAACAACAAAGCCAACCAGTTCCTGATGGAACGGACCATGGGCGACGAAGCCTTGGCCGACCCGATGCTCACCCGCGTTATTGCCAACGTGCAAAAGCGCGTGGAAGGCTACAACTACGACCTGCGCAAACATCTTCTCGAGTACGATGACGTCCTCAACAAGCAACGCAAAACCGTTTATGCCGCCCGCAACAAAATCCTCAACAAAGGCAATGTGCGCGACATTCTGATGGGTGAAACGCTCGAAGAATTGGGCAGGGCAATTGTCGAAGACTTCTCGCCGGCCACGGGTGTTCCCGGGGAACTCGTCAGTGTTGACTTCAACAAATTGGAACGTGTTCTTTTCCAACGCATCAACTCTGTGATCCAATTCTCCGCTGAAGAGCGCAAAAACAAAGAACAAACCCGACTGGAATTCATCCAACTCATTCAGACCAAGCTCAAAGACGCTTATTCCGTGAAGGAATCTCTGTTCGGCAGCGATCAGATGCGCGAGATCGAGCGCTGGGTCATGCTCCAAACCATCGACCAATATTGGAAAGACCACTTGTTGAGTTTGGATCACCTGCGCGACGGGATTGGTCTGCGTGGCTACGGACAAAAAGACCCTCTGCAGGAGTATAAGCGCGAGGCGTTCGACCTCTTCAAACGCCTCATTTCAGCCATGAAGGTCGACACACTCGAAACCCTGTTCCGCATACAACCCAATCTGGCGGAAAAGTTCGCCGCTGACGCTGAAAGAGAAGCCAAGGAGCGCGCCCAACGGGAGCTTTCCGGAGCTGCAGCTGTTCATGCGGAAGCCGATCTCTCTGCCGTGCCGCGGGACGATGTGCCTGCAGGTGTGAATCCGGAAGCCTCAGTGCGGGTGTGAGTCACACGTCCCTTCAATTGAGGGATGTCGCATGTTGACCGCATGGATCTGACTTCTTCGGAGTAGCGATCGGAAATCGATCGCCCACTGGCAGGCCCTTCGCAAACGTGTTCAATCAAACCCTCCTCGGAGGGTTTTTTTAATGTCTGTCATCATACACTCTGCCGTCACTTCGGGGCTTCAAGTCATCCCCCTCACCATCGAAGCTGCACTGGGCAGTGGTTTTGCAGGTGTCCAACTGCTGGGGCTGCCGCTCGACTATGCGCGTGATGCCAAAGAACGCATTCGGGCTGCGCTGGAGTCGTTGGGGCTGACTCTTCCGGCGCGTCGTCTCATTGTGTCAGTCCGCCCGAGCGAATGGCTCAAGCCCTTCAAGTCCGGCCTCGAACATCTCGACCTCCCCTGCGCTGTCGCCGTCCTCGCCGCGCTGGCAGAATTGCAGAACCCACCGAAACTCAAATCGGCACAGCTGCGCCTGAAAAACATTCTTCCTGTCCTCCAACAGGCACGGCATCTTTTTGCGGGTCAGCTCACTTTGTCCGGTGATGTGCTGCCGCTCGAACAATCACTCCCATTTGAATTGCTTGCCCTTCAAAGCCAGCACGAAAAGGCTCTCTTTTGGTTCCAACCGCATCCGGATAAACCGCTTTCATTCCCGTCGCCCGCGCTGCTGCGTGTGTCCTCACTTGAACAATGCCTCGTGCATTTGCTCGAAAACACTCTTCCACTCTCCACACCCTGCGTCGACGCTGCAAGTCAGCACAGCAGCGCAGAAGGCAACTTCACTCTGCCCGCTTCACCTTCCACGGACACACTCCGACAACGCATGGCACGTATCGAAGCCACTCTGAGAAAATTTGAAAGCTTCCCTGCGCTGGCGTTGGCCCTCTGCACAGCTGCGGCCGGCAGGCACCATCTTCTGTTGGCTGGGTCGCCCGGCTGCGGAAAAACGTTTGCACTGCGGCAATTCAAACATCTGCTCCCGCCACTTTCAGAAGAAGAAAGAATGGAAGTCGCCCTCATCCACGGACGTGCTCCCGCACAAGTGCCCGAACGGCCCTACCGCAGTCCACACCACAGTGCTTCCGGAGCCGCATTGCTGGGAGGTTCACAACTGCAACCCGGTGAAGTCACGCTGGCACACCACGGGGTTCTATTCCTCGATGAATTGGCCGAGTTCCCACGGCCCGCATTGGAAGCGCTGCGCGAACCTCTCGACGAAAAAACAATTTCGCTGTCCCGTGCGCGCGGCCGCGTCGAACTTCCTGCCAAATTCCTTTTGACAGCTGCGACGAACCCCTGCCCCTGCGGCTTTTACTTTTCGCGCACTGAGCAATGCCGGTGCAAAGTCGGCTCGCCGCAAAAGTACCAGCAGAAGCTCAGCGGCCCCCTCTTGGAGCGCTTCGATTTGCTTCTACTCCTCGATCATCTTCTCGATCGTGGTGAAATGCTTTCACCGTCCTGCGCTTCCGCCCCTCTTTCCCCCCTCAACCAACTCGCTGTGGCATGGATGCGAGACTTCTTGTCCGACCCCCAACGTTGGATTTCGCATTTCATTGCTGTTCAATCGCGGGCGTGGCAGAGCGGAGCCGACTCTCTCTCACTGCAGCTGAGCGCTGAAGTCGCTTCAACGGCAGGCCGCAAGGCGTGGAGCACCCGAAAAAGCATGCGTATCCAATCACTGTGTCAAACACTTGTGCAACTTTTTTCTCTGTTGCCAAATCGCTCTTCGTGCCCTGACACATGGATAGCGATTGCCGAAGAGCTCCGGAATCTTGAAACAGCCCTTCAATCTGGCGTCTGCGTTTTGACGTCTTTCGCAGGTCCACAAAATCTCAAGAAGAATTCCGAAACGCACGATACTCCAGAGTGTGTGATGGCCCCGCAGGGCCCTCGGCAGACCGGTGAGGAGGATTTTTCTTATGGCCAAAACAATTCTGGTGGTGGATGACGCCCAGACCATCCGGCACCTGACACGCTTTGCACTCAGCAAAGGCGGCTACAACGTCATTGAAGCTGAGGATGGTGTCCAAGGCTTGAAGTTGCTCGAAAAGAGCAACATCGATCTCATCATCTCCGACCTGAACATGCCTAACATGAACGGACTCGACATGTGCCGCAACATCAAAGGCAACGACAAATTCAAACAAATCCCTATCTTCATGCTCACAACCGAGTCGAGCCAAGAAATGGCCCTGCAAGGCAAAGAAATTGGGATCATGGCTTGGATCGTCAAACCATTCGTGCCAGAAAAGCTCTTGGCAGCTGTTCAAAAGGTGGTCGGGAGCTGACGATCGACCCAGCCGATTTTTGCTTGGAACGGAAGGCCGGTGAAGCTGACCGTTTCTTTTGTTCGGACAAGGATGCATGGCTACGACGATTGCGCAAAAATTCAGGAACGTGAGCCGACTGAGCCAAATCGTCAACATCCTCGGACGCTATGGCTTCAGCAAAGAATTGCGCGACACAGAACTGGCTTCCTACGTCGACGCATCAGAATTCTCGCCCGAAAACACTCCGCAAACCAACGAAACAGAACAAGTCAAACCGGAGTTGTCCGGTGCACGCCGACTGGCACTCGCATTTGAAGAACTCGGACCGACGTTCGTCAAACTCGGACAGCTTTTGGCCTCCCGCGAGGACGTCCTGCCACGTGACGTGATCATCCAACTGCGCCGCCTGCAGGACCGAGCAAAACCGGTTCCCATGGACACCATCCAAAAAATTCTCGACTCCGAGTACCGCGGAAAAACGAGCACCATCTTTGAGTCCATCGAATCCGCACCGCTCGGTTCCGCGAGCATTGGACAAGTTCACAAAGCACGATTGCGTGACGGACGCGATGTCGTCCTCAAAATCCAGCGACCGGAAATCGAGTCGATCATCAAAACAGACCTCTCCATTCTGGCCGGATTGGCTTCGGTCCTCGAAAGTGCCATTCCGGAAATCCGCTTGTTGCGGCCGAGCGTGGTGGTCGAGGAACTGAAAAAATCGTTGTTTGCAGAACTCGATTACTTTCGTGAAGCTGCCAATACCGAACGCATGCGCAGCTTTTTTGAAGACGACCAAAAGATTTACATCCCCGAAATTTTGAGAGTCTACAGCACTCGTCATGTGCTGTGCATGGAAGCCATCGCCGGACAAAAACTCACCCGCCTTGAACGCAATGAGGGTCACCACGGGCTTGTCTCTCTTGGTGTCCGCGCCTTTCTCGACATGACATTCAAACACGGCATGTTTCATGCGGACCTTCATCCCGGAAATTTCATCCTGATGGAGTCAGGCCGATTGGCGATTCTTGATTTTGGCCTGACAGCACGGCTGACGCGCGACATGCGTGTCACTATGACCTACCTCTTTGTTGCTCTGGTCAATGAAGATACCGAAACTTTTGCTCGGCTCTTTATTGAACTCACCGAAGCGCGCGGCGACGTCGACCGCAAAAGTCTTGAAGATCAGGTGCGCGAAAAAGTCGATTCCGCCTTCAGCATCCCCCTGCGCGAATTGCAGCTCGGAAAATTGCTGATGCAAATTGCCCGCATTGCAGCCACGCACAATGCACCCGTGAGCCGCGACCTCGTGCTGTTTTTCCGAGGTCTCATTGCCTTGGAAAGTTTTGGCCGCAGTCTCGATCCGGACTTTGAGGTGCTGCGTGAAACTTCCGATTACGCAAAAACCTTTTCTCAAGGCGCACTGGCACGCAGCCTGTTCCAACAAGATTCACTCCTCATGGTCCGTGACTCGCAAGCACTGGTCCGCGAGTTGCCTTTCACGCTTCGCATTCTGACCAAACGTCTGCAGCAGGGCGATCTCGCAGCCACTCTCGAATCGCCCGACGTCAAGCGCCTCTCTCTGGAAATCGAAAGAGCCGGCCAACGACTCAGCCTTGCTCTTATTTTGGGCGCTTTGGTTTTGGGGAGCAGCCTGCTGACCTTCAACCGCAAGGGTCCACTGTTCGATTCTTTGGCAACTTTCGGCTTGTTGGGCTTTGGGGTTGCAGCCTTGGTGGGGCTGTGGCTTATTGTCGCCATCCTGAAATCTGGAAGGCAGCCTGACTGATGCTCAAACGGTCGCATTTCACCGTAGATCTTTGGTTCATCTTTGGATCGTTTTGTTACGGTGCCGAGGCCTCTCTTGTTGCGTGTCGCTCAGAACAGCTGATCCTGAAAATCAAATCACCCACGCAGCAGGCTGAGTCCGAGATCATCGGTTTCTTCGAACAGCTCGAAGAAAAGTCCAAAGCGCTTGTCCGAACCGAAATCAGACTTTTCGTCAACAGCAATCCAGATGAACAGTCTGCAACGGATTGGGCCGAGGAACTTGTGACCACTCTCATGACAGAACAGAAGCCCCGTCTCTTGTCGTCTGCCGTGGACCTTCAAATCGAACTCAATGAGGCACGGGGTCTCACTCCCGACGATCAAACCACATGGGTCAATCTTGTCACTGACATATGGCCCCAACTCCCTGCCTGAGGTATCGTTCAAGAAACGACTTTGGTGAGGTGTGGTGTGCGTTCGAAACAAAGACGCGGTTCGTTGGCCTGTCTCTCTTTGCTTGTCTGCCTTTTTTCCCTCAATGCTTTGCAGGGCACTGTTCATGCCGCGGGAAAAGCAAAACCAGACCTGCCGCTGGGTGAGGAGTCCTACGAGCCAGTAGCGTCTGCAAAAAAGTCAGCTCCTCATGCCTCTGATTCGCATAGTGCAGCACCGCATGCCAACGCACCGGTGAAAAAACAAGATCCTCTTGCTGTGCCACCGGAAGAACACGGCGAAGTCAGCAAACCACCCGAACATGGTTCGGGTGGGAGCGCAGGCCATTCAGCACCACCTGCAGCACAGCAGAAGGAAGCGGGCGAAGAATCGACAGCCTCAGAGCATGGAGCAGCGGGCGCTTCCGGTCATTCCGCGGCAGCTCCCCAGCAAGGCGAAGAATCGCATGCGGCGGCAGACTCTGCTGAACACGGCGAGGAAGGAAAACTTCTCGAAGGAAAAGTTCCTCCCGCCACGCCTGAAAAAGGTTCGGGGTTCATCTGGTTCGGCGTCGTATTTGTGCTTCTGGCGATTGCGATCTTCGTTTTCACTTGAGACGCCTCCCAACGAATGAAAATTAAAATCCGTTCAGAAAGGATCTCCAAGATGTTGTTCCTTCGCCAATTCTTTTTCGTTGCTATTGCATCTGCGG
>JBEGJP010000196.1:0-30935 GCA_041184525.1 Pseudomonadota bacterium
GTGACAATGACTTTCTTGCCTGCAGAACAGGTGAATTCGTTGTCGCACGCTTGATACTCGAAAGAATCTTCGCCCGAGTATGATCGGAGTGGTATGTAAGTGATGGTCCTGTTCGTTGCATCAATGGAAGCGGTGCCTTGCAGCGGCAAGGTGCTGATCTTGTACATGGTGGATGAGGAAGTTCCTACATAGGTGTAGGCCTCCGCGGCGGTGGTGATCGTTTCTCCTTGAAGCATCGAGAGCCGCTCAACCGAAGGCGGATCGCCGCTGATGAATTCCGGAGGGGGCGGCTTTACGGTGACGAGGTCGGTCTCGAGGGCAGGAACTGTGACGACGACATTGTCGACAGCAATCTTAGCAGCGCATAAGACCTCATCGCCACGATCGGAAATCAAGCCAGTCGAGTTCGAAGCTGAACTTCCGAATTCCGTCCAGTCCGCTTTGGTTCCGTTTATGGTCCATTGGAAGGAGTAGGTGATCCTCTCGCTGCCGAGACCAAAAACCTTGCATACGAGAGGTTCAACAAAAGAAATATATTTGTTCGCAAACCCGACGCGAGTGTAAAAGCCTTCGCCGCTGAGGGTGTCTACCGAAGTGGTGAGTGTGTTGAGCTGCACAAGAGCGTTCTTCCCATCGACAACAGATCGTGCGCTTGAAATGTAGCCACTGACAAGGGAAGGATTCAGAGGGACCGATTTTCTCAGGGCCTCTTCAAGTGCAAAGAGAAGGTCCGGAGCGAGTGCGGGATCGTTTGAAGTTTTCATCAGGGCAATGAGATGAGGATAGGTTTCGACGTTCACCCGATTGAATATCTTAAGAAACAGAACCAGATTCTTGTCTTCAAACCTCATTTCTTTCAGAAAGAGGAAAATATCTGGTCTGTTTGTTCCGGATTCGATTTGAGTCAAAAGACGAGAGAGTTCTCCGGAATCACCTGAATTTGCTGCGGTGAGCAAAGTATCAAGCATGTTTTCTTGTTTTTCACCATCACTGCCCAGTGTGTCCCACAAATTCACAATTCGAACGAAGTTTGCTTTGTCCGCTCTCGTGGAAACACTTTCAAGATGACTTTTGAAGTCTTTGTATTGTTCCAGACTGAGAACAATCCTTTTGGCTGTTTCGAGGAATGTGAGTCTTCCGGATTCCTTCTCTGCTGAAATCGATTCCGCGAAGAGTTGCACGGAAGCATCGACCTTTTTTGTGATTTCGAGAAGATTGGCAAGAGAGACAGGCAACTTGCTGCGCATTTCAGGGGTCGCTTTCAGGTCCTCAATTGCAAGCAAGACAGCCTTGAGTGTCGTTGTTTTGTTTGCTTGTGAGGGATTCCGTTCCATGATTGTCGAGAAAATGCTGTTGAGCAGCGGGCGTTCTTCTACCGTCAGACCCGATGCTGTTTTGTTGTAGAGCGCGCTCAGATCTTTGTCGGTAATGACGGAATCGATTTTATTTTTGATTTCAGTCCGTTGCTTGTCTTCCCACTGCACTTTCGCCTTCGAGTCACATCCGCTCAAGACGGTCCCTAGGTTCGAAGCCAAGACGAAAGAAGTCCAGATCAGTGCCCAAGTGCCTGATTTTCCGCGCCCCATACGTTGGGCATTCTTCAGTTTTCGGAGCTGATCTGCCATCGACTCCTCCCTTGTTCTGGATCGGATTAATTTTTTTGAATTTGAGGTTGGTTTTTTGGTGAAGACTCTTATCTCAGGAATTGTTGGTAAATTTTTTGTTCTGTCTTCACTGGTTCCGAACAAGGGTGTTGATTCCTTGGGAGCAATTCATTCTTCAGGGCCTCGGGTGTGCGTCAATTCCGCTGCACTCACCGGAGGATCGACAATTTCCCTTGAATCCTCACTTGTTTCCCCCGTTCCCCCTGATTACACTTGAGTTTATGGGAACTTGGCTTGAGGGAGAATCAGAATTGTCGGCTGTGTTTTCGCATCAGCGGTGGAAGCGTGAGTGCAATCATGTCATGCGCCTCCCTTTTCTTGTTTTTGCAGCGGCGTCCCTTCACTTTGCTTTTACGGCGCAGGAAGGGTCAGCAGCCCCTGCGAAGCCGTCTGAACCACCTGCGTCGCAGAGCTCAACTGAAAATTCGGAATCCGATGGCAAGTATCAGCCTTCCGAGGGAATGAAACTTAAAATTCTGTTCGACACGGCCATCTTCGACTCACAGTCCGATTCTTCCCTCGAAGACCAGTTGTCCTCGCTTTGCAGGATTTGGGAGGAAGCTTACCTGAAGGAGAAAGGGCCTTGGGGATTTGGGCTCGCGACTGAGGTGAAGTGCTTGCCCTTCGACAAGAAGGTGCAGGAAAGTGCCGCGATGCCTCGTTCTGTGAGTGAATGGAAGCTCTACGTTGAAAAAAGGACAGTGTCCGAACGCCCCGTCGTGCAACTCAATATGTGTCGCGTTCGAGCCATCAAAAAAGAAAGCGGAGATGCAGTTGATTTTGAAGGCCCGCGCAGATGCGAGGCAACTCAGTTTTTTCCGTGGACGGATTTCAGGTTTCGCTTGTTGCGTCATAGGCCTTTCGTGCGATTGCTGGCCGACTCGTTAGCGGAGCAGCTTCCATTCCGTTCTCTTTTGACGAAAAACCTAATCCGATTTGACGACCTGAAAGTGGAGCCCATACCTGAAAAAAGCACCACTGAGGTGACATTCATCAGGCCACCTAAAAAGCTGAAGTTTGTTGAAGTGTCGCTCCATCCGCAACTGAGCGAGTCGAAAAGCAAAGAGTTTGCGGTCAAAGATGCCATCTACCAAGTGATGTCGAAATTGGGCGCGGTTTGGATTGTGAATGCCGACGGGCAGGGAACCCAAACAGAGCAGTTTTCAAGAAATGTCCAAAGCGCTTATGTGGCACTGACCCGAGTTTTTCAGTTGGAGAAGTTGAAGGTCGAGAAAGAGCAGTCGAATGATGTGATCGAAAGACTCAGGACCCGTCCCTTTCTCGATCTCATTTTTCGTCTCGACGGCTCAGTTGGATTGCCTGCCATGTCCATGCAGTCATCATTGGGGGCAGGAGCCTCCATGTTGCTCAAGGTGAACTTGAAATATGGTTTTGAGCTTCAAGGCAAGAGTACGACTTCGGCGTTTAAAACTGGAACTCAAATTGAAGAAAAGAACAACCCTGACGCTGCGAGCATCCTCAGTAAAGTCAGTTTGAAGGAAACCGAAGCGTGGCTGAACTCAGCGGTGTATCGGCAGTTGCCTTTGACTCAATCCACCACTGCTCTGTTTGGCGGAGGAGTGAGGTTGGGAATGATTGCAGCCAAAGGGAGTTTCGATTCTCCGGAGGGTCTGCCTGCAAAGACAATGACGCTCTCTTCCCGCGAATTGGGCTTGGGCGTCAGTCTGTTGGCGGGAATCCCCGTGGGCAATAGGTTTGAATGGGTCAACACGGGACTTTTGGATGTGGGAGTTGCCAACAAATCTTATTCAGTCAGAGTTCACTCTGAGTTTGCGTGGATTGGAGGGCGGCTTGTGACGCCCGGCCGGATTGAGAAGCCGCCGTCTTTCCGATTGGGGCTCGCCGGCTCATTCGCCTCTTTAATGCGTCCTTTCACCAGCGACGATCCACTCCGGATGGTTCAAACTCAGGTGACACTCAACGGATTGCACACTGCATTTTTCGTGGAAAGAACGTTATAAGATTCTCTCGTGCTTTCCGATGGATCGGTTGAGCCCTGAGGCATGATCGGAAGGTGTGTCGCGGGCTCTTTTTTTTTCGATTTCTTCAACGCTGCAAATTTTGCTCAAGTTTGGAAGAGAAATGCCGAAACCCCCGTCAACGTGCATGGAATCGTGCCGGACCTCAGTTGGTGCCCAAGCTGTCGGGGCAAGTGTTCAACGAGGCTGCTGCGAAAGCTCACATGCACACGGAGGACCCTCTCATGGTGACGCTCAATCGTCCTTGGCTCGGACTCGCATTGCTTTTGATGGCCGGCGTCGGAGCCTGTCAACCCCGCCGCTTCAATGAAACGGCCACGCAGTCTGTAGGTGGAGCTGGAAACAGTTTTGCAGAGGAACTCCTCGACTACCACCGGAATGCGATGACTCCCGACCTCGTGAGCAAGCTGAGCGACACCAGTTTTTATGTATTCAATCGGGGCTGCGCAGTGGCCATGCCCGCCGATGAGGTCGCACGGCGTCCCATTGATGGTGCACGTGATCCGAGTTTCAACAACAGCTCCGAACCTTTTCCTCATCAGGACACTTGCCAGAACAGCTACATCGATCCCGCGAATTACGACATGAGAGCCGTCGTGCGTCGGCGCTTCGATTCCACTCCGGGCACAGCCTCTCCGGGAACACCGCGCATGGAAGGGCAATCCTCTGTGGCTGATGTTTTCCAAGTGTCCCCCAGCAGCCCCCGCTTCAAAAAGCGCTGTTACAATTCGCTTCCGAGCGGCAGAGCCATCTATCGAGTGTTCTCGAAGCCGGGTTCCAGCTTCAACGGTGTTCCTTACTATGAGGTCCGCTCACATGATGTCACTGTCGGTGTGATCGTCGACATTCAGCGTGTGGTGAATGAGGGTTTGGACAGAAGTGCCTCGGACCAAATTGATTTGGAGAGTGGATTTTATCCGCGCGTGTTTTTGATGCCGGGCTTGTGCGGAGTCAGCGCTCCGATGAGTTCCAAAATTGGAAAATCTCCAAACGGTTTACCGGGGCAACTCCCTGCTCCGGGATCATGCAATCCTGCCGGTCAGAACCCGACAACTCAGAATCCGGGCTGCTCTGCCGGAGGAGCGAATCCGACGACGCAGGGTCCTACGTCTCAAGGTCCTGTGCTGCAGTCACCGGCGTCACAAAGTCCTGCAGGACAACAGCCCTCCTCCAGCACTCCAGTGAAGCAGGCACCCATTCTCAATCCGGGTCAAACGAACGGTTCATCTCAACAGTGAACTCGAGCCGCACTGACGGATGCGAATAAAAAAGGCCTGAGCTTCATGCTCAGGCCTTATTGTTTTCCAGCATCTTGGTCAGCTTCTTCGCAAAGTGTCCGGGGTTTCTGACGGGCGATCCTTCAGCGAGAAGAGCAGTGTCGTAAAGGACATCCACCCATTCTTCCAGCTGTACGTCGGTCGGGTTCAATTCCGCCTTGACAACAAGAGAGCGGATGATGGGATGCGAAGGGTTCACTTCCAAAATTCTCTTGGAGCCGGTGAACTCTTTGTTCGTTGCCTTCATCATACGTTCCATGTGAGCGCTGAGTCCGAATTCATCGGCCACAAGGCAGCAAGGACTGTCCACAAGTCGTTTGGAAATCTTGACGTCCTTCAGAGTTTCTCCGCATTTTCTTCTGAAAATTTCGAGCAAAGGAGCAATTTTCTCGGGGGTGAGTTCGTCGCTCTTGTCTTTTGCTTCAGGTTCTTTACCCACGCCGGTGAGATCGAGATCACCTTTGGCAATCGATTTCAACTGTGCTTCGCCGTGCTTCGGGTAATCCATCACAAACCATTCATCGATCGGATCGGTCAGGAACAAAACCTCAATACCGCGCGATGTGAGCAACTCAAGATGAGGGCTTGCCGAGACAGCATCAAAGGAAGGGCCGCTCAGGAAGTAGATATCCTTTTGGCCGTCGGCCTTGCGTTCCCAGTACTCCTTCAGTGAAACCCACTCGTCACGGCCGGTGCGTGTCGATTTGAAAAGAACAAGATCAGAAAGCGGCTCATGATTTTCGCGATCGAAGTGGAAGCCCTCTTTGAGAACGGCACCGAAGTTTTGATAAAATTGTTTGTATTTCTCTGTTTCATTTTTGGACAGATTCTGCAGCGCCGTGAGAACCTTTTTTACGATCTGCTTGCGAATGCCGGGGAGCTTGGTGTTTTGCTGGAGGATTTCGCGTGACACGTTGAGAGGAAGCTCGTCTGTTTCAACAACGCCGCTCACAAAACGAAGGTACTCAGGAATGAGTTCTTTGCACTTGTCCGAGATGCTGACCCGCTTGACGTAAAGATGAAGTCCATGTGTGTCGCGTTGGTACAAATCAAACGGCACAGCGCTGGGCACAAAGACGACCGATTGGAACGGGAGCAGGCCTTCAACGCTCATGTGCTCCCAAAGAAGCGGTTCTTGCCAGTCGTTGCTGATTTGCTTGTAGAGCTCTTGGTAATCTTCTGGCTTATTGTCTTTTTTCGCACGGGCCCACACGGGCGTCGACTTATTGAGGCGCTCCTCTTTGTTCTCCTTGTCGAGCCACATGATGGGGTAGGTCACATAGTCAGAATACTTTCGGACAACACCTTTGAGTCTCCAGTCTTCGAGGAACTCTTTTTCATCCTCCTTCATCGTGAGTTCGATGCGTGTGCCGCGTGTGGCTCGTTGCGCCGCCGCGAGAGTATAAGTCCCGTTGCCGGTGCTTTCCCAAAGCCATGCCTGATCGCCCGAGGCAGAGCGTGTTTCGACTGCGATCTTTTCGGCCACCATGAAAGCGGCGTAGAAGCCCACGCCAAACTGGCCGATGAGTTGAGCGTCTTTTTTGTCAGTCTCACTCAGTTTTTCGAGAAATTTTTTGGTTCCCGAATTGGCGATGGTGCCGAGATTGGAAATGAGTTCATCACGTGTCATGCCGATTCCGGTGTCTTCGATGATGAGCTTTTTCTCATCCGGAAGAGTTGTGATTCTGATTCCGCTTTCACCGTTCGCAGGCAGGAGATCTTTTTTCGTGATCTCTTCAAAACGAACTTTGTCGATGGCGTCGGATGCATTGGAGATGAGCTCGCGCAGGAAAATTTCCTTGTTGGAATAGAGAGAGTGGATCATCAAATTCAGGAGCTGTTGTGTTTCGGCCTGAAAGGAATGGACTTCTTGTGACATGACATGCCTCCGCGCTGTTTGGTGCGCGTAAAGTTAAGGCGGAACACGCAGTCGTCAAGAGGCAGGCGAAGGAAAAAAAAGAGTATTTATTCTGTGTATTTGGAGATGACCCAAGCAAACCGGACGGTCTTTTGGCCGGAGTCCGGAGTTCCCCCGAAACTCAGGACTGGTCCGTCGCTGGGCAGGTTCGTCGGTTCTATGCCGACTGTGGAGTGGGGACGGCCATCGCCCCAGCCATTGTGACACCACCAGATGCCCACCCAAGGCAAAGCGTCGTCTTGGAGAACGTCGATGCGCAGTCCAAGTCGCTTGCGCAACAAACTCGTGCAGAAAATAGAACGTGGCTCGGTGCGTACGTAAAATTTGCTGGCGACCTTGGCACCGTCTTCTGCGAAGACACGTGAGGCAGCCACATGCGTGCTGAATGCGCCGGTGAGGGCGTCGTCCCATGTGAGGGCCTGCGGGAGTGTCCCCCACTCGACCCGATCACCCGGTTCGGCTTCAAAGAGTGCATGTGAAGCATAAAGTGAAAGAAGATGCATTTGCGGGAGCGTGTGTCCATCCTCACCCGCACAGGGCAGGCTCGCAGGGAATTCACAATGGAATGCATAGGCCCCGAGTCGGTTCTGGGGAAGAGGATCTGTGACAGGGAAAATACTTCTTTTGAATTGAGCGGCACCCGTCTGCCACCCTGTGGTGCAGTGGTGTGATTGAGCAAATTGAATGGCAGGTGCTTTTGCCCAGAGCGCTCCATGGTCGCGGATCTGCCAGAGAGAAGAACCGCCCACCGTAGGAAAGCATTCATCGCCTCCCCAAGCATCAAGACTTCCAAATTGGTTTCGATTGTCGTCCTTCAGAGCTTGTTCCAGCTCATGATCCAGAGGCGAGACGAATAAATTTGAGCCGCGACATTCCAAACGTGCGAGCTTTCCCGTCTCTGAGGACACAGAGAGGAGCGATTGGCCGGAACGCAATTCAAGGCCTGCAGAAGCGTTCATGGGCGCTCCGTTGCAGACGGAGCCTGATCAGTGTTCAGGCTGGGTTTCCAGTCGGCCATGATCTGCTGGAAGATGCCTGAAATTTCGAACTCCGCAATGCGGTCTTGTTTTGCTTCAAGAATCCCTCTCTGGATCTTCACTCCATCGCGACAACTGGGACACCCGCTGACAACAGTGTCTGCCGGAGCGCTGCGGATCTGGTCGAACAGATTCTCAGCGATCTGTGTTCCGATCCGCGGATTTTTGAGGCGCGCCGTTCCTGAAAGTCCGCAGCAATTGTCGTACGCTTCGACACCCGAATAGAACATATTGAGAAGAGCCAGCTGTGCGTCTGTCGCCTTCTTTGTGTTGTGGCAGGGGACCTTGAGCCCCACGGTGCGTCCCATTTTCTCAGTGGGAACGGGGGTTGCGAGAGGAATGCGGCCCGCAGTCATCTTTTTCATCAAGTCCATGGCAATCTCGGCCGTGTCCTGAACTTCGTAATCAAGATGGCTCAAATCGAAAGAACTCGGCAGCGCGGCGCGCGCTTTCAGCACTGCGAGTTTCTCGGGATCTTTGAGAATGGATTTGAAGTCACGGATGGCTTCGCAGCATGTTGGGCAGTTTGAGAACATGACAAATTTAGGCTGCCCGTGCGGCGCTGAAGAACGCCATTCTTCGACCAGCCGGTAGATGCACTTTGCAATTTCTACAAGCGACGCCATGTGAGCCATTTTGGCCCGCTCGTGCAAACCTTCTGCTTCAAAAGGGAAGCCGCAGCACATTTTCTTTTCCAGATCGACAAGGCGTGCCTTGAGAACCGATTTGAAGAATTCATCGACGGCCACTGTGGCCTGCGGAGTGCCGAAGGTGTCCATGCAGCCCCGATAGCGGATATAAATCGTGTTGCCTGACACCGTGTCGTGTGCGGCAACGGCATTGCCGAGGTCCGGTTTGACGAGAACAAAGTTGTCCGAGGCCTGAAGCTTGCTGCCATTCAGAGCGGGTTCATAGTGGGTCAGGGACAGCGTAGGTGGCACGGTGTACGTCTTCAGCCAATCGGGAATCTGTTTCATCCGCCTCAACAGGTTGAGCATGGGAAGTGAGATCTGAATAAAAAATGCGATCAAGCGATACGTGAGGGGTTTGAAGAAATCCTCGCCCATGAGTCGCTCGTACAGGAAGCCCCACAGCCTTGAACCCATGGAAGGCAACTTGCCCATGGTGTGGTATGCGCGCATCAGCGGATGGATCTCAATTTCGACCGGACAGGCTTTGTCACAGCGCCGGCAGTAAAAACATTTCTTCAGCAGCGAAGCGCTTTCGGCAAACATCTTATTCGTGGCTGCAACAATTCTCTCATATTGACGTGCGTTGTGCGTTCCGCGCGCCGAAGCGCGCAAAACCGCAATCCTCTCCATGAACATGAGGATGTTCCTCTTGCTCGGCAGAACAGGATTTTTGCTTTGTCTTTGGCCCTTCTTTTCCAATTCATGTTCCGCATCAATCACCGGACAGACTTTGCAACTGTTGCATCGCGTGCACTTTTGTCCTTCAGATATGGCTCTGTTTTCAGCTTCGAGGACAATGGCATCTGAGAGAGGGCTGCCGGGCTTGAGAGCGTCTCTAATCTGTTTCGAGCTGATGTTGAGCAGGCGTGCGCGCAGCGAGCGCGAAAGGCTCGTTCTGAGAAACAGGGTCTCCGGATTGAAGAGGTGATCAGGGTCGAGAATGTCTTTGATGCGGCACATGCGCTCAAAATCATCTGCGGGGATGTGGTTCAGCCAAAGAAAGGCCGCCTTGCCCGCGACACCATGTTCACCTGTGAATCGTGCGCTTCCTTGAGGGTCGCTCGCCGGTGCCAGATTTTGCGCTTCACCGATCACCTGCTCCAAATAATCCCAAGCCAGCGTGGATTGTTCTTCATCATATAAGTCGAATCCGCCGATGTTCCAATGAATGATGGCCGTGTGACGCGGTGTCAGGTGGCCGAAAAGAACATCTTGTTTTTTGTCAGCCATACGCGCAGGAGCGCTGCGTTCGACGATTTTGAGGACCTCGGGGAGATACTCACTGCGGATTTCCATGTCCGTCTTGCATTTTGTGCGTAATTTTTTGGGAAGTTCCTCGCGCGGTTTCTTCATCAGCTCAAATTCATGGAGACCCCGACGGTTGTCGAGTACGTCGGTTTTCTCGACATGGCGCATTTCCTCGGACGGAGTGAGGCCGGCATCGGCGAGTGCCACATAGGCCGTGGCCTCGCATCGTTGCATGCGTGCGCGGCATGCCGTGGCATCCTGCTCTTCGACGGAAAGTATGACAACTGCTTCATCATCGCGGGAGAAAACTTGCGGGAAATCCTGAAGCAGAAAGCGTCGGATGCTGTGTCCTGTGATGATTTCGAAATACTCGGGGTGATCCCGCAGCGGCAACATTTTGATGGCGCGGATGACGCGGGTCGCTGCCTCGACCGATCGGAAATGCCAGCGGGCTCCCATCAGATACTGACGAGGCTTTTCAATTTCAAATGTGATTTCGTAGATGAAGCCCGTTGTCCCTTCGGCACCGACAAAGGCCGACAACGGCAGTTTGACGGCGTCCGCCATGGTGTCATGGGTCGAAAAGTCGTCTCCTTGTTTCGCTCTTTCCGCGCGCTGAGCGAGCATGTTTGCATTTGCCTTCATGCCTTGCAATGGCACGCTCACCTGAGAAGACGAGGGTTCGCAGACGGCCTTGAGCTCTTTTTTGGAGACCGCTTTCCAGTCTCTCTCAAATTGTGCGGTGTCGTGGATGCTAAAAAATTTGCGCGCCATGAGGAACGGTTCAGTGTTGATATCTTGCATTTCGCGCTCGTTCGGCGCGAAGCAGACTGCCGAGCCGCGCGCGGTCACTGCCCGTCCATGGACAATCACTTCGTAGGCTTTTCGACCACCGTTGCTGCCCGTCGCTGCAATGCCTCCGCTCGCAGCCCGCGGCGTGTTGGGATCGCACCGCAGAATGTAGCCGCGCTTTAGAAGATAGTTGACGAGGTCCTTGAATGGCACACCTGCGCCGACTGTGACTTCGAAAAGTCCGTTCGTCCTTCGGCTCGGTTTGATTTCTGAAATGTGGTTGATGCCGCGCAAACTCACGGTGACGGCAGGTGCCATGGGAGTCACTCCCATGTTGTATCCGCCCCCTTCACCATACGGAATCATCGGAATCTTGTGCGTGTAAAACAGCTTCACAAGTTTTTGCAGAGCCGTCGACGAATAAATATGGATCACAGCTTCTGTGATGAGCGCACGGTGTTCCATACTGTCAGCAGAAAAGGCTTCGCGATCGAGCCACAAGGCGGAAAAATTCCCACGTCCCACTATGGCTTCAATGCGCGGTTTGAGGTCTGTCAGCTTTTTTCGCAGCATGAACGTTTTCGAAATGCGGGTCACAATGAATTTGATGATGTCGGGAGAGACCGTCCTCTGCAATTGCGGAAGCACGTGAGTGTAGAAATCGGTTTCGGTGAGAAGATTGGGAGTGAATGTGTGCGCACCGGAGGTGTCGCCGCCCGTTTTGGCAAACAGCTTGTGTGAAACGTCGGCAGGGAGGGGAGGCATCAAGCCAGCCACATCTAGCCATTGATCAAGACCATCCATAGGCAACCTCACGGAGGAAGGGGCAGGGCACTGGTATTCTGTCAAATTCACTAAAAATTCTGTGTCTGCAAGCGTCCTTCATCAAAATGAAGAAGCCCCCCAAGAACTTTTTTACGGACCGTTTGAAGTTGGTTGGACTTGTAATGCTCATGAGACGCTGGTCCGAATTGAGCGATTTTATGGCTTTCTCTATCGAAAATTTGAATCTCCAGCGGGAAAAACCGCGCATTTTCCTCGGGAATGAGCCCCATGAGGAGCGGGTCATCTTCGGGTTCCAGTCCGCGGGCGTGTCGCAATTGTCCCGCCAAAGAGCTCAAGACAAGGAATGCCGGGTTGGGGGTTCTCACCAAATGTCTTACCGTCATTTGGATGGATCTGTACTTGCTGCTGGAATGCAGGTTCTGACGGCTTTCCTTGTTCTTACTGTCGTCCGAAATGCTCCAATTCACTTTCTCGCACATGGCAACAAACTCCTCGGGAGTTGAACTGCCCGTTTGAAGAAGATCATAGGCCAGCGAGAGCTGCTTGTGCGCGTTTTTGAGGTCGATCAATGCATTTCGTGTGCGCAGATTGAGTACCTGATGAGGGATAATGATGTCTGCCTCAATTAAGACACGAAGCAGACGAGCGATGTCTTGTTCCTGCGGCACCACAAAGCGCACGCCCAGATAATCGAACACCTCTTCTGCCATGGCCTCAGGCTTGTGAAGCAACTTCAGCAAGACGCTGTGTCTCGTTTTAGCCTCTTTCCACTCCAGATGGTCGAGCTTCACTTCCACGTTCTGGGTCGAGATTTTCCAGCCTGTTCCGGTTTCGTGTGAGACAATCGCTTTGATGCGGCCGAAAATTTGCTCTCTCGCGGCTTCAAGTTCGCGGAGTTTTCCGTTGAACTCAAGGTGCGAAATCGCATTCATCACTTTGAGCAAGGCGCAAGCCCACAATCTGACGTACCTCCGGCGCGGGGCGCGCTGGCTGGCGAAAACCAGAAGGCGACGCGGATCGTCGAGGTGGAGCAGATCTTGGGGAACCGGAAAAAATTCCCGCTCATCGGCTGAAAGCAAAGTGTGACGGATGAAAAACAACGACTCGCCGAAGAATTGTTCGATTTGCTTACGGTGTTCGAAACGAACGACATCGAATCCGCAATGCCTCAGAAATTCTGCACTGCGCTCTCTGTGGGTGATGTTCAGGTTGCGTTGGTTGAGGATGTTTTGATGGCCGAGAACGACAGAAAGCTCTTGCCAAGGCATGGCCCACGTGTTCTCAGCCATCCTCTTGTTGCTCATGTTTTCAGCATGAGAGTCGCTTTTATGGGGAGCGTCAATGTGTTCCAAGGTGGCCTCGTTCCATCCCGAGTGATTCGCAGGAATAATAATACTCAGTCCGCTGACGGAGTCACCTCGGTGAGGGAGTGAAGTGAATGGTCAACTTGGTGCGCATGAGAACAGCAGTTGCTCAACACATCGCGACGTGGGGTGTTGTTTCCCTGATGTTGAGTCTTATTCCCGCAAAACAAAGAATGGCACTTGCCAATGCTTCGGGCTCGGTGCCGGCAGGCAGCAAGCCGACGCCCGATCCCTCACCTTACGAGAGGCGTATCAGTTTGCCTCCGCTCTCGCTGTTGTTGCCCGATCAGGATCGGAGTTTTCTTTTTGAGCCGACCCGCTACCGACTGTCATTCGTTTGTCTCTTGGGAACGTGGAATAGGCAAAGTGTTCTCGTCCATGAGTTTTTCAAAAAGAACAAAGAATTTTTCACACAACGCAAAATTGCGGCAGTGGCAGCGTTCTCTCATGACACTCACGAAAGTCTGAAGAAATGGTCTGAATTGAATGGTCCCAACTATCTGGCGGGTCTGGCGTCCACCGAGTTTGTGGATCGTCTGAACAATCCCAAGGTGCCAACTTGCTGGCTTTTGTCGCGCGATGCGCAGTTGTTGCGAAAAATGGAGCTTCCGAGCTCCTCCGATTTGAGTTCTGTTTACGTGAACTTAAAACAGTGGACTGAATTTTGACGGCCAATCCCGTAACATTGACTCGCCGCATCCTACCTCCCTAAAATTTAAGTAAATTCGTCTCTGAGATCGGAGGGCTGCAGATGGAGTTTATTCAACGAGCGTTCATGCACGGTGGCGTGATCATGTATGTGATCCTGTTTTTCTTCATGTGCGTCGCAGCCCTTGGGCTCTGGCGTGCTTGGTTGCTGTATTTTGTTTTCGACACGCAGAATGCGCGTGGCATGTGGTCTGAAATCTACAAGCAAGTCGCAAACAACCAGATTGAGAGCGCGATTCGTCTGTGCGAGCGGCAGCCGGTGAAACAAATTCTGCCGCGCGTCTGGAAAAAAGGGCTGCAGAGCGCAAGCCGAACTGCTGAAGAAACTCAAAATGCCATTGAGTCGGCAACCCTCGAGCGACTGCCGCTGGTCAATCGGTATCTTTCTTACTTCGGTACCCTTGCAAACATCACGACGCTGCTCGGATTGCTGGGAACGATTGCCGGTCTCATCACATCATTCAGTGCCGTTGCCAACCTCACGGGTGCTGCAAAGCAGACGAAGCTGGCTGAAGGTATTTCACATGCGCTGTATGCCACAGGCTTTGGTCTGGGAACAGCTCTTGTGGCCATGGTGCTGCACGGCGTTCTGACTTTCAAGGCGAATCAGACCACGGAAACAACAGATGAATTCGCTGCGAAGCTGATCGAGCTCCTGCAAATGCGGAGAACGAATTTGGCATCGAAATCAGGCGGCGAGTAACAGCTCCAAAAGAGGGTGAGCCTCATGAGTGGCTTTAAGCTGAAAAAACGCAAGCAGGTTTCAACGGGATTCGATATCAACGTCACGCCGATGCTTGATCTCTTTTCCGTTTTGATCATCTTTTTGCTTGCAACCTCTGTGTTTTCTGCAGTGGGTGAGACTCGAATCGAAGTTCCGTTTCTTTCGAGTCAGCCTCCGCCCAAGCAGGAAGAGATTGAAAAGAAACCAGAGAAGACAGTGAACATCACCATTGATGAGAAAACTGTGAAATACCAGCAGGCAACGACGGCCAACTCTGTGCCTGCGGATGAGTTTGAAGTACCGCTCACTGAAACGGGCTTGGATAAAATTCAGGAAAAAATTTACGCCATTCGTAAAGAGAATCCTGCCTTTGACAAGGTCACAGTCTTTACGCAGGCGGAAGTTGATTACGAGAAAATGATTCTGGTGCTCGACACGGTACGTTTGCTGAGAGCGGGCCGTACTCCCATACCGTATCCGTCGGATTACAAGATGCCCATGGGTGTTGAGCCCACCGATCTGGTTACAAAAGTTGTTCTTGGTAACGTGATTTTCGCTGATTGAGGTAGTCATGGCCGGTGTAGATGTTGGCGGAAAAGACTCATTCTCACTGAACCTCTATCCTATGTTGGATGTGTTCAGTATTTTGATTGTTTTTCTCCTGATGAACTTTTCCGTGAGCGGAGAAAGTGCAGAAGTATCTGCAAACTTGGAGTTGCCTCAATCCTCCGTGAAATTGAGTTTGGATTCCGCGGCTACAGTGGCCATCACAAAGTCCGACATCGTCATTCAGGGCGGCTTGAGTATTCCACTGACCGGCGATGCCAAGGACGTTGTTGAAATCTACAAGAAAGACGGTCAAGGCGCGATCAGAAAAGCGTATGACGAATTTAAGAAACTCCGTGCTCAAAACGAGACGCTCAAGAACAGACAGAAGAATCTCGGCCTGACCAGCGCTGATATTTCAACTTTGGTGATGCAAGCTGACAAATCCATTCCCTACCGCATCATCAAGCGGGTTCTAGCCTCCGCTCAGCAGGCCGAATTCATCGCGTGGAAGTTTGCCGTGCAGAAGAAGGATGTGAACTGAATGAGATGCAGGGCGCTGATCCCTATCATTGCTGGTTTGTGTTTGGCTTGGGTTCCGCAGGCACGTTGTGCGGGCGAACCCGAAGGACAGAATCAATTCGGGAATTTTGAAATCAGAGTCATCCGCCCCAAATACTTTCAGAAATCCATCCGGCTTGAAATTGGCGCGAACGTCGGCGCTGTCATGAATAAGTCATTCACTTACACCTACCTTCCCGCTGCGAAGTTGGGTTTGCATCTGGCTGAATGGATGGAATTGTTCGGCGAAGGTGCTGCCGGTATCACCATCAACAAATCGGACTGCACCGAACTTGGGACGAAATTCAATATTGAGCCCATCGTGGACGAGATTGAATTGCTGGCGGGCGGGGGTGTGGCACTCACTCCCATCTACGGAAAGTACCAGCTGGCATCAGGCGAAGTTGTTTACTTTGATTGGTTTCTGACGGGTGGTGCGGGTATCGCGAATATGAAAAAAAGAGAGCAGGGGTGTAAGCCAGTGCTCAAAACCGAAGAAGTACGGCAACCTACGCCCTACAGCAAAATTCATTTCAATTTTGGCACAGGACAGCGCTACTTTCTCAATAAAACGACAGCAATCAATTGGGGTATAAGGTTCTTCATGATTCCCAATATTATGGGAGCAATCAATGAGAACGTAACACTCTCATTCGGATCAAGTTATTATTTTTAGTCAGGATGGGCATGGCGAGACACTGGAAAAAAACAGCAGTAAATTCCTTGACCGGCTGGAAGGTATGTTTTCTCTCCAGTGTCGCAGTCCTTTTGTCATTGCATTCGTCGGTGGGTTTTTCAGCTCAAATTGACGATGCAAAGCGATTTTATCGCGCGGGTGATTTTATCAATGCATCACGCCTGTTCTATCAGGTTGTCTCTTCCTCGTCCGGAGATGTCCGTTCTCAGGCGGAATTCGGATTGGCGCAGTCGCTCAGGGGCGCCGGTTTTCCCTACGGTTCGTCCTATTTCTATGGACGCATTGTCCAGCAGGGCGCAAAAAACGATCTTTTTCGACCGGCTTTGGAAGCGCTGAGTGAAACAAATTCAAAAATCCCTTTGGGCCGCGCGAACATTGCAGGACTGTTTGAAGCCAAGCTCGATCCTCTGGGAATTCCGCCGGCAGCACAAGGCTTCTACTTCTATTACAAAGGGCTCGAGTCATTCGACAACAATCCGACAAATCCGGCCAATCTGTTGCGCGCGCGTGCCGACTTCGATCGGGTCCCTTCGAGCAGCCCCTATTATTCGTTGGCGCAGTTCTATCTCGGAATCATTTACTCCGTCGTCCGGAATCCGGACCTTGCCGTCGATTCATTCAAGCGATCACAGTCCCGTGCCACGAGTGACAACGTCAAACAGCTCGCAACGATGAATCTGGCACGTACTTATTATGAGAAGCGTGAATACAGAGCATCCTTCGAAAACTACTCCAAAATACCACGCGATTCCGATCTCTGGCTGCAGACCCTGCTCGAGGGCGGTTGGGCGTTTTTCATGATCCAGCGCCACAACAATACGCTGGGGAATCTGCACACGATCAATTCTCCCTTCTATCAAAATCGTTTTTATCCTGAGAGCTACATTCTGTCGGCAATCACCTATTTGCGCCTTTGCCGCTATGAGAGCGTGAAGGATTCCTTGAAACGGTTTCAGGATCGTTACCGTCCAAAATTTTCTGACCTCAACAGGCTGTTGAAGACGTACAACCAGCAGTACTCAGGTTTTTACGATCTTGTGGCACGTTACAGAAACACAAAAAATCTGCGTGAGTTTACGGCAGCAGTCGATGTCGTCGACTCGGTGAGCCGTTCGGAAGGCTTTAAGGAAGGTCAAGCCGTGGTGAGGGGGCTCGATCGGGAAAAAAGTCTTCTGCGGTCGAGAGGATCGCGTTTTGAGGGCTTGGGCGATGTCTTGAAAAAGGTCTACGAGGACCTGCGTGTTGCAACCGCCGAACGCACAGGCCAGCAGGCGTTTGATCAGGCCGTGCAACTTTTCCGTTATCTTCAGGATCTCAGCAACCAGACAAAGCTGATCAATCTCGAGTTGCTGGGCGGCATCACCGACGCCATTCGCAGTGAATACCAAGGTGAGCCGGTGGGTGCCGACAAAACCGAATGGGGCGAGGGAATGAAACCTCTCAACCTGAACCAGCAACTCGAGTACTGGCCATTTGAAGGTGAGTATTGGGAAGACGAGCTCGGAGCCTACGTCTACAACATTGATTCAAAATGTGCGGCCAGCAACAATAAGGGCAAAGCAAAATGAAGACGTTGTTGTCATTCGGTGCTGCTTTTCTGATAGTCATGTCAGTGCAGAGCGTGAGCGCAGCGTCGCCGAATTCGCTTGGCGGAGGCGGGCAATCGAAAGTTGAGCTGAGCACGAAACAATTGGAAGTCAAAGATCGCACGGACAATGAAGTAGAAAAGAAGCGCAAGCGGCGAAAGTCTGAACGCGAAAAACGTGAAGAAAAAGGCGGAGGTCTCAGCCGCAGTGATTTTGAAACAGCAGCAATTGAAAAGAATCTGGGTTCTGCGCTCAACAATGAAATTCGTTACATGGAGCCTCTTCTCGGCAAGTTGCCGCGCAAATCGGATCAGCGGCCTGAAATCATGCGCCGCCTCATTGAAAGTTTGCATCAAAAATCGCTGCTGACTTTTTTTGAAGAAACAAGAACCTACGATGAAGCATGGAAAAAATGGGACGAAGGCGGACGACAGAGCACCGAGCCCAAATTTATCATGGTTCAAAGCAAAATCTGGACAAGCAAGGTCATCCAGCGCTGTCAGCAGTTCATCACGGAATATCCAGAAGGGCGCGGAATTGATGACGTGACCTTCCAGTTGGCCTATGCGTTTGATCAGCTGGGGCAAACCAAAGAAGCAGCGCAATACTACAGTCGCCTTGTCCAAAAATATCCCAACAGCCGTCGCGTGGCCGATGCCCACTTCGCGCTGGGAGAATATCACTTTGCCAATCTTGATTTTCCCAAGGCACTGGCTGCATTCACCGAAGTCATTCGATTCACGCGCGCCCCAATTCGGCCATGGGCAGAATTTAAAATCGCGTGGTGTCAC
The DNA here is from genome assembly GCA_041184525.1 of Pseudomonadota bacterium. GTDB lineage: Bacteria > Bdellovibrionota_B > Oligoflexia > Silvanigrellales > Silvanigrellaceae > RFOM01. The sequence continues at coordinate 18,392 of JBEGJP010000196.1, forward strand.
TTCAACCTGCAGCGGTATGAAGAGGCACTGGCCAAGTGGAAACTTGTGGTGAACCTCTCGAACACTTCCAACACACTCAGCAAAGGGGTTCGGGTGCGCCTGAAGGATGAGGCACTCCGCGATATGTTGCTGGCTTTTGTCGAGCTCAAGAGAGTTGAGTTTGCCATGGAGTATGTCGACAAAAACGCAAGCGATAAAAACATTGGAGATCTTTATAATAAACTCTCCAGTCTTCTTCAGGAAAAAGGCGATTACGATGACAGCGTGAAAGTGCTCAAAAAGTACATCGCGATGAAGCCCAACGATTTTCGTTCAGCCGACCTTCAGGTGCAGATTGTCGACACAGCCAATCTGAAGAATGACAAAACTCTCCTGTGGAAAGAGATTGTGGAGTTGAACCGCGCTTTTGGTCCCGATTCCGGATGGGCCAAGGCGAATGCTGCAGCTCCTGAATTTAAGGAAATTCAGGATAAAATTCACTCCGTCAGTTACACCTATGCGAAGAAAATGCACTTTATGGGTCAAAAGGAGAAAAGCGCTTACTTTCTTGAACAGGCTATCAAAGGATACAGAATTTACCTTCAGACGTTTCCCAATCGCAAAGAATCGGGTGAAGTGCGATTTCTTTTGGGTGAACTTCAATATCTGCGCGATCAGTACCGTGATGCTGCAACGACGTTCGCAAACATCACCTCGAACAAGGAACTCAAGACAACCGATCCGCAGCGATTTGAGAAGTCGTACGAGTATCTGCGTACCTCGCGGTATTTTTTGATCCAGCGCGATCTGGATGTCTTTCGTAACCAACAGTTCAAGGCAGAGCAGCCGCAGCGCCCTCTCACGAAAGATCTGCAGGAGTATGTCAGTCTTTGTGATTCTTACGTGGCATTGTTTCCTAAAAAATCGGGGGCATTGGATTGCAGGATCGACACCGCCGAAATTTATCTCAAGACCAACAACACAGAGCAGGCCGAAAAGAGAATGATGGTGATTGCCAAAGAGAGAGCCGGGCACAAAGAGGGCACCTCTGCGGCTGAGTTTCTTTTGGTTCTCGCAAAGAATGACAAGAAAAAGCTGATTGCGACGACAAACTCTCTCCTTGAGATCCCGGCTGTCGCTTCCAGTGATTTAGGCAAGCGGCTTGTTGAAATCAAGCGTGCGAATCGCTTCGACGAACTGAAAGAGCTCGAGACGGGCGGCAAGTTCGAGCAGGCTGGACAAGAATTCGAGCGGCTTGGCAGCGATCGCTCCTACTCCAAGGCTGACGCCGCTCAGTTCAATGCCGGTGTCAACTACCGCCGTGCCAACAGGCTCGACAAGTCCGTTCAGGCATTCCAGCGCGTGATCTCAGATTTTCCGAAGAGTGCATTGTCGGGTGATGCGATGTTGGAAATCATCGACATTTCAGCAGGGCGACTACAATTGCAAACGGCTGTCAACTACGCCCGTATGTACATGAGCCGTTTTCCGAAATCACCGAAATCTTCAAAATTGCTGTCGGGGTCTTGTGCTTACTATGAAGCACTGTCACAGCCCGATAAGGCCAAAGAGGTTTGTTCAGCCGTGATGGCTGCCGGCGGGGCTGCAGCCCCTTTCGCTGCCGAGTCGTTGGCCGGTGCCTATGAGCGTGCCAATCGTCATGAGGAATTTATGGGGTTGGCGGAAAAGTACCTTCTTGCGTATGCGCGCACTCCGTCGGAAAAAATCGAGGTTTGGAACAGGATTGAATCTGCGGCACGTCGCGCCGGCAAGGGGGCCAAGGCCACGGCAGCCCAGCAACAGATCATGCGCATCTATGAACAGAACAAGAAAAACGTTCTGGGTTCGTCTTTGTCTTATGTGGGTGCGATTCGATTTGCTCAGGAATTTGCCGGATTCGAGAAGTTCCGTCGGGATGCGTTGAGAGGCGGAAAGTCCGGCGCAGAACTCCAGCAGAATATTTTGAAGAGAAATGCTGACTTGAAAAAAATGACCGATCGCTTCACGGCCGTTGCTCAAGATGTGGGAGACGCCGAGTGGTCCGTGGCGAGCTTGTATGTGATTGGCTATGCCCACGAGATTGTTGCATCTGAGTTGCTCAATCCTCCTCAGCCGCCGGGTGTTGTTGGCGAAGCATGGCTCAAAGCCAAAGTTGCCCTCGCAGGCATCGGGAACCAGCTTCAGAAAAAAGGCCGAGATTACTATAGCAGCGCAGGTGAAATTGTATCGAAATTCAATGTCTACAGTGAATACGGACAAAAGGTCTTCTCTGCTCTGGCCCGTCTTGAGCCTGCGAAATACCGTAAGTCGGAAGAATGGGTCCCATCGGCACTTTTTGTTGGCACAGAAGTGATCGATTCTTCCAAAGTCAAATCTGCTCTTGAACCGGGGAGTTGAAGATGTTGAGATCATTTTCCATCCTGACTCTTCTGGCTTCCACAGTTTTTACTCTGTCTTTGACCGGCTGTGAGTCGACATCGTCTTCAAATAAGGGGTCAGCCGACCTTGATGAAGGCGAAGAAGTCAGTGCACCTTCCAGCGAGCGCAAGGCGAAGGAATCTGCGACGGTTGACAGTGAGAAACCCACAACCTCGTCGTCTTCAAAAGCGGCGCAGTCGCCTGTGGTCTTTGTCACCACAACTCTCTCCAACGAGGAAACTTTTCTTGGCCAAATTCCCCAGACCAAGCTCAGCGACCTGTTGCGCGACATGGGGCAGGCCTTTTATGAGCATAATGACGATGGCGGAGCGCTGATTTCCTTTCTCGTCTTCCGTCGCTTGTCAGGCACCAGCCGTGATTTCCAGCAGATCCTCGAGCGCAGGTCGTCACTGGCTTCTGCACGCGATCCTTGGATTCTGATTGAGTGCGCCTATACTTCTCTCTTGAGAAATGACTTTGGAATGGCGCAGTACCTTCTCGATACCGCCGAATCGGTCGGAAAAGGCAAAAGCATGGTTCCCGCGGCTGTCCTTCACGCCCGCGGTCTTCTCTATTTGAAGCAAAAGAAAACCGTTCTCGCTATGGCAGCCTTTCGCGAGTCGGCGAAGCTCTCGTACGAGCCGGCCATCCTGACACTCGCATTTTCAGCCATCAAGATTGGCGACCACGCAGGCGCTTTGAATCAGCTCAACAAAATCAAGGATTCTGCCGGCGGTAACCTCAACGTCAGGGCTGCTCTTGGAATCGCATACCGACAGGCAGGGAAAGCCGAAGAGGCATTGCAGTATCTGAACGGAGTGCTTCGTTTTCGGCCTGAAGACAAAGGTATTTTGTGGAACATTGCTCTGGCTCTGGCAGACATTCCTGAAAAGCGACGCGAAGCCATCGCCATTCTTGAAAAATACGTCGCATCGCCGGGCGGGCTCCTTGATATCGACACAAAAGCCAGAAACCTCCTGAGCAAACTCAGCTCTCTTGAGGAAGAGGCAAAAGCATCGGCCAGCCGAGAGAAGGCAGGCGGCGCACAGAGTTCGGGAAAAAGCGGGAAGAACTGAGGAAGGGACACGGATATGGCCATCTTTCTTGTTGCGAACAAAGTTGTTCCGGGATTTCCTGACTCATTTGTCTTGGAATCGGGTCAGGTGATTTTGGGGCGTTTGACAAACAACCACCTTGTTCTTCCGGGTGCCGACATCGAGCCCATCCACGCGATGATTGAGTTGGATCCCGAAACCGGAGCAGCGACTGTTTTGGATATGGCAAGTGAAGCGGGCGTGAGCCTCAATGGAAAGCGTATTGACGTTTCCGCCCCGCTGAAAGTGGGCGACCGCATTTCAATCGGCGATGTGGAAATTGAAGTCAAAGAAGCCGCAGAGCCGAAAGCGAGCGTCCACGCGGTGAAGGACCCCGGCACAGGCCCTCAGTTCCGGAACGAGACCGGTGCTGTGAATGTGCCCCGCATTGCCAATTCTCGTCTCCTGTTTGCAGCTGAAAAAGATCGGCGCACGGGCAGCACCCTTGAAGTAGTCGCATTCTGGGATCAGAGCATCCTCGACGTTCGTCATTATGGCGGTGAGCAGATCTCGCCCGATGATGAAATTCGCAGCAACAGAGTCATCATCGGCAATGAATCGGACGGAGATCTGATTGGTGTGGGCCCGAAGGGCAACACCCGCAATTTGAAGCTGGCAGAAGTGAAGGGCTCTAAGGCCGTCGTTTTTCTCAACGACGAAATGCGTGCACGCGTGCGTCGCGGCGCGCGTTTTGAGCAGGTCAAGGGACCGGCTGACGTGCAGTTGTCCGCCAATGACATGGTTTTGGTCCAGCACGGCAACATCAGTTATTTCATGACTCGGGTCTCTCTCCCGAGACCCGTATTGCGGCACGTGGACGACGTCGACGGCAAACCCATCATCTTCGCCTACGCTGGTTTGCTCTATGCCGTTCTCGCGTTGCTCATTGCAATTGCAAATGCAAACAATCCTCCCATGGAGGAAGTGAACGATGAAGCTTGGGCCAACATGTTTGTGGCGCGGACGCCCACGCCGCGGCCCACGGACAAGCCCGAACCTCCGGCACCCAAGCCCACCGTGGCGATCAAAACTCCTGCACCTGAAAAGAAGCCGCCCGCACCGGAGCCCAAACCGAAGCAGACCCCACGTCAGGTGGCGACGGCGCGGCCCGTCGTTCCTGCGGTTGTGAAACGAGACGATCCCAAACCGGAATCTCCCGCTCAAAAACAGGGTCCCGTGACGGGTGAAAAGAAGACGACCAAAGATCCCTTCCTTGGTCCGAAGAACAATGCAAGTGCCGGCAACGGGGGTGGAACCAAGGGGGGAACTTCGGGTGCATTTGCCGGACAACGGCAGGGCAATGACAAGGCCAGCATGATGGGCGTCGAGGGTGGCAAGAAAGACGAACTCGGTGGTTTGAATCTGGATGTGTTGGGAAGTGATATCGGCAAAACCATCAATGCCGACGGAGCGGGCAGAATCGACATAGGTGTGAAGGCCAATGGAGGAGGTGCCGGAGCCGGAAGTGGAAGCGGCAAGCGCGGCAGCATGGGCCTTGGCGGCATTGGCGAAGGGAATTCACTTTCCTCGGGAGGACCCGGCGATGCCTTGAAAGGACTCGGCGCCGGTGGATTCGGAGGAGGCGGCAGCGGTGCCGGAGGCAAACGCAATAGCGGTGGCGGCGGTAAGATTGTTGTCGGTTCGGTTTCTGCTCCGGCGGGTGACAGTGTTCTGGAGGGAAGTTTGAGCCGCGAGGAAATCGAGGGTGTCATTCGTGCCAATCTTGCCAAGATCAAAGCCTGCTATGAGCGCTCTCTTCAGGCCAAGCGTAATTTGGCGGGCCGCGTCCTCACTCGCTTCGTGATTGCACCCAACGGGACTGTGACCAGTTCAAGTATTCAAAAGTCCGACTTGGGGCATGGGCCTACGGAAAATTGCATCGCCAAGGAAATCACCCGTTGGAAATTTCCGGAGCCGAGAGGCGGAGGCGAGGTCAAGGTCAGTTACCCGTTCGTCTTCACTCCGAGCAGCTGAATCCCGCGGTCTTTTTCTCAGCCGCGCAGGAGTTTATTTGGCTTATTTTTTGGGCATTTTTGCTGTCTTGACATTGTCGGAAAACTTTCCCCTGAGCGCCAAAAATCCATAAGTAACCAAAATGTCAGTCCATTCGTCGGGTTGCATGATGAGTTGAATCGGTCTAGGGTTTTAAGACTGACTGAGCAACCAAACAAGCGATTGTGTGCGGGTTTGTTTGCTTGAACCCAATTTGACACCGGAGGTCAAGCGGCGATCGGCAGGAGTCGATTTCTGTATGAGGGCGGAAGATGTCCTCGGCACGCAGAGGCGAGAAGCCTTCGGATGTCCAGATGGCGGGAGAAGAACATGTTTTTGAATCGTGTCTGTGCGGCTGTCACTGTTACAGCATTTGTTGCTGTGAGCGGATGTATAGCAAAGCGCGAAACATCAGAGCTTTTCTTGAAAGGCTCCATTGCTGAGTCTTCGGAAGTTGTGCAGCTGGATCCGGTGTTTCTTTCGCGGCAAAGACAAGTCGAAAACAGCTTCTTTGGATTCGATGACCAAGCTTCGTCTGAAAAAGCCAGCGGGCGTGATGCGACCGACAACAATGTTGCCGAGACGACGGGCGATGAACCCGATGTCTCGATTGAACTTCCTGCCGGAAGTGCAACGGCAGAATCAATCACTTCAAAACTTTTTCCTGTCTCGCTCAATTGGCCGCTGGATGGCCACGTGACGAGCCCCTTCGGGATGAGACGTGGTCGTTTGCATGCGGGCGTCGACATCAAGGGGTTGAAGGGTGACCCCATCATTGCCGCAGCGGACGGTCAAATTCTGCTCGCAAAGCGCAAAAGAGCCTACGGAGTTGTTGCTGTTGTCGGACACGATCACGACACTCAGACTCTTTATGCCCACATGCTGCGCTTGGCTGTCAGAGAAGGACAGTACGTCAGAGCCGGTGAAGTGCTCGGATATGTGGGTCGCAGTGGTCGTGCCACGGGGTATCACCTGCACTTTGAAACGCGCGTTTCAGGCGGAGTTCCGCAGGACCCGATGCGTTACTTGCCACCTGTGCGGACAGCCCGCGTTGGTCTTTTGGAAACGCCTTCTTCCGGTGCTCGCTGAGTTTCTGTTTGCCGCGCGAATTCATTCATGAGAATGGCGGCAGCACTTGCGACATTAAGACTCTCCACAAAGCCTGTTCCTCCAATGCAGACAGCAATGTCCGCAAGGGAATTGAGTTTCTTGCTCACACCGTTGGACTCCGAGCCCAACAAAAGAAGGGTTCTTCTTGGAAGTTGGGTTTTATTGAGAGTCTGTGTTCGGACGTGACTTGACGTTGTGACGACTTTCCAAAAAAACTCCTTCTGCAGTCTTGCAATCACATCACCGTTGGGGCTGTTGTAAAGCCGGACGTGAACACTGCCACCCTCAGCCGTCCGATGGTAGGCACCTGATGTCAGGCTTTTCAAAGCTTCGGAATCGAGGTGACAGAGCACAATGTGCTTGATGCCAAAATGAGCAGCCGTTCTGGTGATCGCTCCCAAATTGTGGGGGTTGCCCACGTTGTCCAAACAGAGGACAAGAGCAGGAGTGTGACTTCTGATTTGTTTCAGGTCTTGAACCAATTGCTGCTCATCAAAAAAGTGCGGCCTCTGGATGAGAAGGCAGACGTCTTCATGGTGCTCTGATTCAGACACCTTACGCAGGTCGTCCTGAGTCACAATATGATAGGCTCTTTTGTTTTGGGCGAGCGTCTTCAAGAGAAAGCCGAATCGACCTCTGCTTTCCTCAGTGCAGTAGGCACGTATCACTTGGTCCGGAAATGCTTTCGCGAAAGCAAGACACGCATTCAATCCATAAATCTTCTGTTCGTTCGACGTCATTTTTAACCTATGATTTTTTCAATTTGGAAAAAGTAACTTTCTTCAAGTGCATCGAATTGGAGTTCCGCGCCACAGCTGTGGATGATTTGCGGAGCTCTCCGTTCTGAGAGTTTTTTTCGATGGTTGGACACAGACAGTTTGCAGTTGAGTTCCGTGTTGCATTGAGGGCAGAAGTAGGGAGCGAAAAACGACGAGACTCGCGCTCCAAGCAAAATCTGAGGAACGATATTGGCTTGATCAATAAAAACGACAGAGCACTCTTCCAGCACAATGTTCGATTTTTTGGAAAGAGAGAGGAGAAACTGAGACCACTCTCTCACGCCGAGCGAATTGATGGAGCGGAGGCCCGCGAGGTTGATCACACAAGTCTGAGCATCAGGCAGAGCGATCGATCGCGCTTTGAAGTTTTCATGAACCTCGCCGTCAAACCAGATGTGGAGCGTTTCAGGCGATCTGTCTTCAATCTGAATTTTGAGATTGTCGAACTGTTGGATGAGAGGTTGATTCATGTGTCCCTCGGAGGCTTTTCGATCGGGTTGCATTGCTACCAATGTAAACGTTTTTCAACAGTCCATGCGTGCAACTTTAGCAGGCAAAACGGACAGACGCCCAGTAATCAAGAACAAAGTGATTGAACATTGACGGGTTATCCACGAAAGCTGTGGATAAGTGCCCTCCGAGGTTTGTGATTTTTTGTCTAAGACTCCGTAAGCAATGGTTAAATTCATGAATTTCGGTATGAAACCAGAAATTAATAAAGGAGTGTGAAAGACGCTAAGTATAGTGTCTTTACTTACTCGCTAACGCTATTGAGCAACCTTTGTGTTTGATGCGCAGAATGTGGTTAAAAGAGAGTCCGAGAACCTGGCGGGAGGCACCTCCAATGAGTCTTCGCGATCAACTTTTGAAAGCAGGCTTGGTGAACAAGAAACAGGCCAAACAAGCCGAGTCGCAGGCCAAGCTGAAAGAACATCATGCAAAGAAAAACAAAGTTGTAGCTGAACAGGTCGAGCGGGAAACTGAAGAAGAGCAGCGGATTCTTGAAGAGCAGCGCGAGGAAAAGAGGCGCTCCGATTACGAATTGAACATGATGCGTGAACAACGCCGTCAGGCTTGGGAGGATCAGCTCCGTTGCAGCCAGTTGATGAAGTCCAATGCGGTCAACGAGAGCAAAGCTCAGAACACTTATTATTTTCTTGAGACGGAGAGGTTTGTCCGCAAGGTCATGGTGACAACGTGGCAGCGCGAAATGCTGGCCCGCGGGAAATTGGCCATCGGCAGGTTGGATGAGAATGTGGATGAATTCTTGATTTTACCTTACCATGTGGCGCAAGTCGTTTTGCAGTTGCATCCAGCGATGATCGTCACCCTGCATCCGGAGGTTTCCGATGAAGCCGAGATCAGGACTGATGACTTTTGAACCAAGGAAAGGGTTTGTATGACGAACGGGAAAATTGTTGGAGTGTTGGTGGGTGGCGTGTGTTTGGGTGCGGCTTTGGGCGTGGGTGTGACACGTACGCTGCTGAAGAGTCCGAGCGTCGGTTCTACTGCGGCAAACACGGGCTCCTGCTCTGTCGAAGGAGCTGGCGCCGGCCCCGTGGGGCTTTTCGAAGTTGATGGTAAGACGTTCAAATCCGAGGACCTGCCGGCTGAAGTTCAAGACCAGCTTTTTCAGATTCAAAGTCAAATGCACGATTCATCCGCGGGTCTCTTGAAAGAAGTGGCTTTGCGTTATGCTCTTGCTGCTGACAAAAAGATCGACACCAAGGACGGAAAAAATCTTCCCGACGCAAAATCACTTCTGGGTGCGAAAAAAGTGACTGAAGAGGAAATGAAGGCGTTCTTCGATGCAAACAAGAACGGTCTTCCACCCGGCACCACTTATGAACAAGTGCGCGGTCAATTGGAACAGTACATGCAGGAGCGTCAGGGCGCGGAACAAGTGCGGCTTGAAGTCGAGAATTTCGAGAAAAAAGGTCGCCTCAAGATTCTTTCGAAAGCTCCCATAGCTCCGCTGGTCAATCTCGAACTCACAGGCCTGCCATTCAAAGGGGCAGAGAACTCTAAAGTGGTTGTGGTTGAGGCCTCTGATTACCTCTGCCCGCATTGCCGCCACGCCATCGACGAAGTCGAAAAAGTTCTCAAGGAATATTCCGGAAAAGTGAAATTTGTTCAGGCGAATTTTGCGCTTCGTCCGACGGGACTGAGCGGTGCTCTGGTGCGCGGCGCGTGGTGCGCCAACAAACAAGGCAACGATGCGTTTTGGAAATACCATGAGAAGGCGTTTGCAGTTCCTCAGGAAGCAGCAACTCCTGTCTCGCCCAATACAGAGAAAGCTTTTGCCGATACCGCCATCAAGGTCGCTCAAGACGCTGGCATCAATGTGAAGGATTTTGAAACGTGTCTGGCTTCTGAAGACTCCAAGAAAGGCATGGAAGCCAACAACAGCAAACTCACCTCCGTTGGTGTGACGGGAACACCCACGTTCTTCGTCAACAACAGAAAAATCGGCGCACCGGGCAATCTTTCCAGCGCCATTTCAGCTGAAATCGAGAAGATCAGCGCAAATCCATCCAAAGCGAACTGATCCAGTGCGCTCTCGACGGACTTGACCTCGGAATGGAGGTCACTTCGCAGTGACCTCCAAAAACACAGCGGATCGGGGTGCGACCGCGATGCTGTTATGTTGATCGGGTGTCAAAGGCTCGAGGCGTGCCGTGAGATTTGTTTCAAGTGAAACGGCCACTGCATTCAGACATTTCCATTGAGTTGCGAGTTGAACAGTGGCCGGGTTCTGTCCGAAATGAACACCTGAAATGAAGACGCGCTGTCCTTGTGTCAGTGTCTGAAGTTGGAGGTCAGTGCTTGTGGAGCGTGCGGCCACCGGCAGCTCGAGCCATTGGCGCAATGCGTTCCAATTTTCTTTCTTTGGTGCAGGGCAAGTAGCCATATGCACGTGAGCACCGTGAGTCTCACTCTCCTTCAACTGAATGGCTGCAGGGAACCCCGCAAAAAGCGAGCGCGGCGAAAAAAGCGCGAGTTTTTTCCATTTGTCATTTGTGACGACAATCTTCTCGCTCCACATATGGCCTTCAAGAGCGATTGTTTCTTTGTTGGGTGCGTATTCAAAATATTCAAGTTCATTTTCAAGCAGAGCACCGTGGTCGTCCAGATAAAAATCTTCAGCCGAGTAAAAAACGGCCGGCAACGGACTGAGCTTGTTGTTTCGCATTTTATAGCCCGTTCTCGGCAGCGAAAGAACGCGGCCTCCCTTGCTGCGAAACTCCGCAAGCAATTGCCGCTCCTGAGCGCTCAGCTCGAAGGCGTGCCCTGGCAGGACAATGAGTTTGTATTCGGGGAGTCTCGCACGCTCTGCTTCAAGCGTGTCTGTGAACCAAAGTCCCAAGGCATGTTGATGGCAGAAGTGCATGATATTGTCGATTTGCTTCCGAGTGGAATAGGTGACGCTTTGTGATGTGATTTCGTGACTCCAGAGGCTTTCGGAATCGTACAGGCAAAGGACATCACGCGCCGCCATCGGCAAGCCGTTTTGCAGCTGAAATCCCGACGCGAGAAAAGAAAAGACTTTGTTTTTAGCGTCAATGAGTTTTTCCTGCTGCGATTTTTCAATTCGCACGTCATGCGGAACCACGCCGTCATGATACTGCTCGCAGCCACCGGGCATTCTTTGCCAACTGAAATAGAGCATTCCGTTTGCACCTTGAAAGGCCGACTGAAGGCCCCAAAGCAGCAACCAGTCGAAAGAGAAGCGGCGGTTCGTGGGTTGCCAGTTCACCTGCAGCGGCTGTTGCTCAAGAATCAAAAAGGGCTTTTGCTTTGCCGACCGCATCAGCGCAAATTGCCATGCCGATGTGGTGGGGTGTGGTTCTGTTTCCATTTGATAGTGGTCGAATCCGACCTCATCGAGGTCTTTGCTTGCCATCCACGGACACAGGTCTGTGAAGAGTGTCATCAGATTGTGAGTGACCGGACGCCGCGGGCTGTGTTTGCGGATGATTTCAATTTGCTCGCGTTGAAACTCACAGAGCGCCGCATTGCTGAAACGACGGAATTCCAATTCCATGTGTGGATTTTGGTCCGCCCAAGATGCCAAGGGCAACTCAATTTCATTGAAGCTCTGATAGTGCTGCGACCAAAAACAGGTGAACCAGTCTTCATTCAGAGCTTCAATTTCTCCGCGGTATTTTGCCTCCAACCAATTTCTGAATGCAGTTCTTGCGTGATGTGTGTAAAGGAAAACGGAATTGTGGCACCCAAACTCATTGTCGGTCTGCCAGGAAGTGACCGCGGGATGTTGTCCGAATGTTTTGGCATAGAGCTCGCTGATCCGTCGGCTTTCTTTCTGGAACTCGGGGTGGTGAAAATCATAATGGCGGCGCGATCCGAATGGGATGCGTTGCCCTGTTCTGGTGATGGGGAGAATGTCAGGATGACGGTCGATCAGCCATTTGGGAGGCGTGGCTGTGGGAGTGCAAAAAATCACTTCAATCCCATGTTCGAGAGCCAGATCGAGAGCCTTGAGAAAAATTTCTGGCTTCCACGTTCCGGGGGATGGCTCGAGAGTGGCCCAGCTGAATTCCCCCATGCGGATGGTGTGAATGCCCTGCAACTTCATTCTTTTGAAGTCTTCGCGCAATCTTTCGTCGCGTCCAAGCCATTCCAAATTTCCGCCCTCGACCCGACGCGTGAGTGTCGGCGCATGCGAAATATAATCAGGGTAATAAGCGGCACCGAGCTTGTAGAGCGATTGTTGATGGTGATTCATAAAAAGGCCTTCTCTGATCAGTCAATGGTTTCCATACCGATGGAAAATCCGGACGAGGGTCGGGACACAAAAAGTTGCGGCAAGATGCCTGTGGAAAGGGTGTAGGGATTGTCTTTTTTGGAAAACCGCTCGAGCAGTGGGTCGCACAGGCTCCGGTGGACCAATTGGACCGTGCTGCCTCCAAAGCCGCCGCCTGTCATTCTCGGACCCACAAGTGCAGGGCTCGAGAGTGCGACGCGTGCTGTACAGAGTTCATCCACGACAGTTGTCATCGCCTGACAGGCAAGATTGAGCTCAGGGCACGAGACTTCATACAGCGTGTCGAGTGATGCATGGCTGGCTCGCATGGCTTGATGCAGAGAGTTCAAGTTCCCCGTGCTCAATGCTTTGCTCGCGGCAACAACTCTGCTGTTTTCCAACATCGC
>JBEGJP010000197.1:0-2664 GCA_041184525.1 Pseudomonadota bacterium
TGTAGCTGAAATTTGCAGAGCTGCAGGTGAGTGCACCGTCGACATCTCCGGCAAGAAAGCTGATCTCTGTGTTGGTGTCTTCGTTTGTGATTTGTGGTGATGCAAGATTGGAAATGGTGGGCGCATCATTGGCTGCCGTCACACTGAGTGCAACGACAGTTTCAGCCGTGGCCAAACTATCTGAAATTTTCAGAGTGAGATTCGTTGTTCCAAAGGCATTGGACACGGGAACGACGGTGGCATTGCAGTTAGGCCAAGTGCCACCCCAGAAAACTGCGCCCGAAGCAGCAACCACATTGGAATCGCTGGACGTATAACTCAAGAACTCGGCTGAGCAGGTGAGAGAACCGTCGGGGTCATCGGCTGTGAAGGTGATGAGCGCTGGAGTGTCTTCCGCTGTGCTCTGGGACGCGGGTGCTCCTGACAGAGTGGGGGCGTCGTTTTGTGGAGTGACCGAAAGAGTGAAGGAGCGAAGGGTCGAAAGTGTGCCGTCGGTGATTATAAATTCAATTTTGCTCACACCAGACATATTTGCCACGGGAGTGATGGTTCCCGAGCAATTGGGCCATGAGCCTCCCCAAACCACGGCACCGCTTGCAGCAACGAGGCTGGAATTGCTGGCGGTGTAGCTCAAGTAGGAGGTGCTGCAAGAGAGTGCTGTATCAGGATCTCCCGCCGTGAAGGCAATCGTTTTGGCAGTGTCCTCCGTCATGACTTGGGGTGAAGCAATTTCAAATAGCGTGGGAGCATCATCAGCAACGGCCTGCACATTCAACTCGAACGAGTCTTGGGCACTGGCGTTGCCGTCGTTCACTTGCAAGGTCACGGTCGCTGAACCTGACTGATTGGCTTTCGGAACGAGGCTCAGTGTGCAGTTCGGGTAGAATCCTCCGAGGATGACGTTTTCCTGCGGCAAAACAGTGGCATTGCTGGAGGAGACAGCCACGTTGCCGGGACAGCTCAACGGACCGTCGGCATCCCCGATGAGGAAAGGGATGTCGATCAGCGGTTCGTCTTCTTTTGTGCTCTGGTTTGGAACATCAGAAACGAAGGGCACATCGTTGACGGGGTTGACCTTGAACTGGAGTACCTTTTGTTCAGTGAGCGAACCATCGCTGAGAGTGACGACGACAGCACTGAGACCACTTTTGTTGGGAGCCGGCAAAAGGGTGAGCGTGCAGTCCGGCGCTTGTCCTGTGAGAAAGATGTTGGCAGAGGGCAGCAATTGAGAGTTGGTGGAACGAAAGGAAAGGGATGATGTGCAAAGCAACGGCGATTCGCTGTCGGAGATACGCACACTCAAATTTGACAAAGGAGTGTCTTCATTTGTTTCAACAGATGCCGGCAGAGCGAGCTGTGGCACATTGTTGCCTGCGAGAATAGAAAAAACAGGGGACAAGCGAATTTCGGAATCAGTCGCGCCTACCAACCTGAAAAAGACATCGCCACCTGCATTGAAGGGAAACACTGCTCTGCTCAAACCACAACTGCTGCCGTCCACTGATGTCAGAGGTCCGCTGCTTTGAGAGTTGAAACTCTCGTCCGAGCATTGTGAGAAGTCACTGACGATGTTGTCACCAGCCTGCTTTCCCTGCCACAGGGGTGTGGATTCTTGCCGTCCGTCCCAATTCGAGAGAATTGCCGAGTCCTGCGCAAAGACAATTTTCACTTCAGCAGTCTTAGAAAACATGTTGTTCCAATAGAAGCGCGCAGCACTGGCCGAGCTTTCGTTTTCGACCAGCGTCCACATTCCAAAACTTTTTCCTTGTGCATCGGTCGGAAGAGGCAAAGAAGACGTCATAATGAACACGGATTCTTCCAACGGTTCTGAGATGCTTCCTGTTGTTGGAGGTTGATTCCGATTCTCTGGGATTTGGAGTCCGAGTTTCCTTTCTGAGATGGGACTGAAGGCTCCGGCAGATGGTGGCAGGTCCGGCAGAGGCGGCAATCCTGCGCTGACTCTGGCGTTGCTGACCGCGGCAGCGATATCAGCAGGGATACTGATCTCTGATGTGAGGAAGCGCTTCTTCGTACGGATTTGTAAATTGATTTTAGAGCTCTTGATGTTCTCCACAGGGACTTTGAAGAGCCCGCGTTCATTTGCTTTGGTTTCATAGACGCTCGTTTGTCCCAACAGCTCGGACACCCAAAGCCAAAGCGAATCAAGAGAGCTGGCGTCGCTTTCTTCGCTCTCTTTTTCCATGACGTTCACTGTTGCATTGGCAAGGGGAGTGCCGTCTTTTTCTAGCAATTCCGCAGTGAGGAACGTACCTATAACAGGCACCGGTGGAATGATTTTTGCGTCAGGCCCTATGCCCCCTTTGGGTGTGCCCGAAATTGGCGGGTTTTGGGCAGACGATGTTTTGGTGCGTCCTTTGCATCCCGTGCTTAGAATGCAGACCAACATCGCTATGAATGTAAAAGTTCGGTGTTCTGTCATCACCGTTTTCACGCCATCACCCTCCCACCATTACCTAAGGTTTTTCGGCATTTTTCGAAGAAAATGAGAGGAAGTATTAATGTTTCCGAAACTCCCGATTTTCCATTGGAGTTCTCTCAAGGAGGATTCCTCCTCGCTTGAACCGTTAAAAAATCGTGGCTGTGTTTTGAATTGCTTATCTGGCCGTAAGATTTAATATCCTAAATTTATTAGTATTTTTCATA
>JBEGJP010000198.1:0-3946 GCA_041184525.1 Pseudomonadota bacterium
TGTTCGCGGCGCTGACCGATATCCGTGCCAAGAGCTCCGTCCAGCTCCAAGGCTTGAGCACACTGCTCAGGGAACTTCAAACCTACCGTGTGCGATTGTCTCAAACACCGACCATCTCGCCGGTGCAGGGGCTTGTCACATCATTCTATGGAGTGCGTTCGAGTCCGTTCAGTGGTCAGGCTAAAATGCATCAGGGTGTCGACATCGCAGCCCCCATGGGGTCTCCCATCCGATCTGCTGCCAACGGAACGGTCATCCGCGCAGGAACGGCAGAGGATTACGGAAACTACATCGAAATCGCGCACGGCTTTGGTGTCGTCACTCGTTACGCGCACGCTCAAAAGCTTCTTGTGAAATTGGGAACCAAAGTTTCGAAGGGGGATTTGATTGGTCTCGTGGGATCGACCGGAAGAACAACCGGCCCCCATCTCCACTATGAAGTGGAAGTGGGAGGCCGGAAAGTGGATCCCTCAAACTTCATCCGAGGGCTCTGAGGAACTTTCAGAAGAACGTTGCGGCCGTTGCACGAACGCCATAGACCGTTTCAGGTTTAACACCCGAGGTTTCCCAAGCTCCACCCGGAACCCAAAGTCCTCCATCCAGACCAAACCGGACACCATCCATCGTTCTGTATGAATAGTTGACATCCACTTCAAACCCGACGTTCTTGACCGTGCCCACTTTGCTCGCAGTGACGACTCCACTTTTGTTGAGTGCATCAAGACGGGCAAAAATAACGGCAGGTGTCAGCATGCCGAAGGATGGCGATTCAAAACTGTAATCTGCGCGAGCAAAGAGAACGTTTTGAACCAAAGCTCCCGGCATTCCGGCGATGTTTGACGAAAGAGGGTTGAACATCAGGAATGCCGGCCGGACGTTGGGATGCATGGGAACACCCGTGATGCTGTTATCCCTGTCAGTGGCGTCGGCGAAGGCATCGGAATCGCCTTTGCTGTAGCCTCCCACAAGAGAAACAATTTGTGATTCGGCCACCTGACTTGTCGGGCGTCGTGAGCGTGCCGCCTCGGTTTGCGAAAGTCGCGCCGATTTGTCGCCCGCAGACACGCCACCACTGAGCTGATACCGAGCTCGCAACAGGAGATTCAATCCATTCACTTTCTGGCTGTCGCATGACACATAGAGCTGCTTAGGATTGGACAATTCAGGACATTTTTGTTTTTCGGTTGCACCGCCAAGTGATGCATAGCTCAGTGACTTGGTGCTTCCATCAGGCCAGTTGATTTCACCTTCCAGACCCATGCGACCAAACGAAAAGACCCCGAAAATATCGTAGATCCGAAGCTCAGTGGACGTTGCTGCGTGATCGTATTTGCTGAACGCCAATCCGAGCCGACGGCTGAGGCCGGAGGAGGAGGCATCCGTCAGTTCATCGGCAATCAAGATTTCCATCGTCAGTGCATCGGCATCATCTGAACGGGAACTCAAACGCCCTTCAGAAATTTTCTCCCAATAGGCCGTTGCAGACAACGCGGAGGGGAAATCCACGGTATAGGAAACGCCGTCTGACGAAGAACGGGTGCCGCCTTCGGGCTTCCATTCATCGTCCATCCAGATCCCAAGTCCCCAGTGGCGAGGCATACGACCGGCGCGGAAACGCCCTGCTTCGCTGCTGTCATATTGAACGAAGGCTTGGTTGACGTACAAAGGTTCTCTTCGTTCACCGCGTCCGCCTTCCAGCGTGAAGGGCTGTCTGACTTCATCTCCCTTGAGTTCAGCATCGGTGTTCAATGCCTCAGTGTTGCCCAACGAAACTGCTGTTCTCGGAAATTGATTCGCATTGAAGCGCAAGTCGAGAAAGATGCCCAAATTGCTCGAGGATCGCCCTTCGAGAGTCAGACCCAAAGGAACACGAAGACCTTTGAGTTCCTGCCCTGCGGGAGGCAAATTGGAAATGAATTCTCCCACCAAGGCCGCTTGGCCATTGATTTGAGCCGTTGCCGCGTGTGCAGCCTGAGAGCTCCCTGCAGCCACGCAAGCCAACGCAGTCACGAGAGCAAGGCTCAGTTTGGAATTACGAAGCACGGTTTTTCTCTGCTTTGAATTCATCAGAATTTCCCCATCTGTGACAAAACAAAATTCAATCCAGCGCGCAGGCCTCCCGAACTTTTCCGGCGTACCGAGTGGAACAAGGCTCAGGCTGCTTGTCGAGCCACCATAGCATCAAACGGAGAAATTCAAAATTCACTCGCAGTCTTTCCAGATCACCCTCACCATTCAATTCGGAATTGAATGCTTTGATCGATTCTCTCAAAAGAGAGTAATAGAACTTCTCATCTTCTGACGAAAAGACTTTTGTTTTTTTCCGAATTGCCGTGATGGAAAAAGATTCAATCACATACTCATGAACTTCTTTGCCCGCCGGATTTTCCAAGATGAAGCCATTGTTTCTGAGCCGCTTGAGGATCCGACGTGATCGTCGCAGTTGAAACTGCAGCTGCCTGAGTGCCAAAAACAAATCCCGCAACTGGGCTGCCTGATGGAATTGCTGCTCCGCGGCTGCAGTGCGCATCGAACGCCACAGCGCATCGACCACTCCCTTTTTTTGTCCGCGCAACACGCTTGTCACAAGCGTCTCGTTCTTTGCACTGACATAAAGTGAAAAACGCCGCGAACCAAAACGACTTGAATAACCGGCGTCTCCGGGTTTAATTCTGATCACGCCTTGCAAGGGATCATACAATTCGAGGACCACCCGAAGAGCATCGAACGCCGCACGTAGTTCCGATTTGAGACGCACGCAGCCCCATGTCTTGGCATTCGGTCGTCGACGCACACCCGCCCAAACTTCACGTGACTCCCTATCCTGCTGAACAAAGTGCAGTTTGCCTGCCTGAGTGCTCATGTAATTGAGCTCAGGGTTGAATATCCGGATCAGGAAGAGCTCCAAAAGACAGGCATCAAAATGGGTCGGAGTTGGGATCAGAAGAAGCGTCTTGGCCACTTCATTCAGTTTGCCGGCTTTGTGCCAATCACCCGCCGAAGCACTGCCGAGGTTCTGATAAGTTTTCAGCCTTTGATTCAATTTCTTTGCTTTGCCGACGTAACAAACCTGCATTTCACCTGCGAGACATTCCACCAAAGCAGCAGCTGAATGAAATTTTTTTTCACAGACGTCGCGGCTGGCAGAGAGAAAAATATAAACGCCGGGCCCTTGGAAAGTCTCCCAGCTCTTGCGCTCCGCAGGGTGGTCAAGCAATCTCAATGACAAGTGTTCGGAGACCTCCATGACTCAAAACGAAAACGAACCCAAACCACTGCCCATGAAAGCCATCACCATCACATTGGCCGCATTATTTGTCCTTGTGGCCGTTGGTTTCCTCATTATGCCAGCCTTTTTTGATTCCAGTCCGCTGGGGCTTCTCTTTCACAAGGGACCCGCTCCGTGGGCTCTCGATCCGGAGCGTCAGGCCAAATTGCAGCTCACCGAAAGCCAAGCCAAAGGGCGTTATCATTTTCTCCAATACTGTGCCGACTGCCATGGACCCGATGGCCGCGGGAACGGACCACGCAGCCAACTGCTGGATCGTCGCCTGCCCAACTTTCTCGATCCTGCACCCTCTGGCATCAAAAATGGACTGAGCACCGCGGGCATCATCAAAACTCTCAATGAAGGACTTGAGGGCACTCAAATGCCTCGATTCTCGAGTTTGCCTGAAGAGGTCAAGAAAGAGATCGCGGAGTTCATTGAGCACCTGCGCACTCACCCCACATTATATTGATTGAGAGAAAAGGCTGCGGCTGCCCATTCATTCCGCGCGGGATGAATCAAATAAAGTCGAACTTCTGCGCACGCGCATCGACAAGCTTCATTTTTTTCATCCGACGGCGCGTTGCGGTGTCATTTTCATGATCTTCAATTTCCGCAACAACTTCCGCATCCGAGACCTTTTCCTGCGCTCTGTCGATGAACAGAACACCCTCAAGA
>JBEGJP010000199.1:0-2938 GCA_041184525.1 Pseudomonadota bacterium
GCAGTCACCGAAAATCTCAGCTGCGCTGAATATTCATCGATGTCCTGAGATTGGAGTGCAGTCAGTCCGGAGGCAATGCTCTTGTAGGCGGGTTCCACGCGCTCATCGTCAGCGTGACACGATTCAAATAAATTGACACCTGAAATCAGAGCAGGCGCACTGCTGAGTCGGCTTCTTTGAAAAATGCTCCATGCGTTGTTCGTTAAGAGAATGTCTAAGCGACTGTTTAAAACACACACCTGCGCCGACATGCTGTCGAACAACTTTCCCGAGAGAAGATCAATTTCGCAAAAGCCGGTGTCTTGGGTATGGGGGATTTTCTCCTCGGTGGTGCTTGGGGTCCCAGCAAAGGTCCTCTTTATGAATTGGTAAAAATTCTTCATCTTTTTTGTCCCGGCGCTCTGGTCCCAGCGTCACGATAGACCGCGGACGGGCCCGCCGACAGCTGAAAATTTTACCGCTTGGTAAGGGGTTGTTTTTTGATTTAAGTTGCCGTATTCATTTGGTTTTATTTGCTCTCGTCAAGCTCACCCCAGCCGTCCTCAATTTTTCATCTCAGGTGCCGAATTCCTCATACGGAGAATTGTGTCGGGATTCCGAGCCCTTTGCGGTGACAAAATGAAAAAGTGGGACGGACAATCAGGCTTGTCTTTGGTGGAAACACTCGTGAGCGCATTTATGCTCGTCGCGGTTTTCAGCGGTGTTTTTTACCTCATGACAAAATCAAGGGCGTCTTTTAGCGCGATGGAAGCAGATGGCCACCATATGCATTTCGAGACGTTCGCATCCTCCCGTCTTCGACTTTACTTCTCAAAAATCATGCAGTGGACAACGCACCTTGCGGGCGAATCGGATGACAACGATGACTGGGCCAAGAAAGCCTTCAAGGACTACTGCAAATTTACGAGCAATTTTGCCTATTCCTATGCGCCATTGGATTTTCCGTCTTTCGCCTCGGAAGATAAGGAAAAGGCAAAATGCAAAGACGGCGTGGTGGTGAAGAATGCCGATGGAAGCAAAGTTTACGAAGAAGACGCTGATGGCGACCCTGTTTTTGATACGGGAGAATACCCCTGCAGCTCCGGAGAGACCGGTCCTGTAAGTAAGTCTGGTTATGTATGGTTGAATAAGGCAGAGATCCCCTACCGCACTCTCGCTGCTGACGTGAGAATGAGTTTGAGCACCTTGAATTACGCGCAGGCAACGACGGGAGATTGGAAAACAACCGGACTTCTCGACAAGTACGACAGGTCGGATTTCCTTTGGGGTGCCATGATTCCATTCTCTTCGGGCGGGTTGTCCTCCAGCAGCAACGTCGATTCGCTGTGGCGTGCCAATCCCAATTTGGCGAAATTTTGCAGCGACACAAACTACCGGCCGGCGAAGGGAATCGGTGAGGAAATGTGCCGGTGGGTGGATTGGTGTTCCGGGCAGAACAGGTCCGTCGACCCTGAACCTACTTCTGAGCCGAGCGAAACTCGAAAGATTCTCCAATACGCCACTGCAGACAGTCAGTCGATCAACGAACTGTACGGCTCAAGTACATTCCGAATGTGCTTCGTTTTCGCCGGCAATTTATTTTCAAAATCCGGTGACCTGTATGCAGCAGACAGCGAGTCTTCTCTGGGTTTGAATTCTGTCGAAAATCCGGCAAATCTCGGGCTTGCTGTCGCCACGGCACGATTTATGGATTCGAGAACCGCCGACAAAGTTCTGTGCGAAGATTCGATATTCAACATGCATCGGAGCATGAAGGTGCGATTGAATTTGTACTCCGTTTCAAGTGCAGACAAAAAATACAGCACTAAAAAGCAAAACTATAAAAAGACAGTGAAGGAATTCACCGCCGAAAAGCTGGGAATTGATCGGCCCAACTGTCGGAACAAGCGCCAACGTCGGCAGATGAGTGTGAAGAACGCGAGTGGACTTCCGGTGTGCATTGCCGATCCTCTTTTTCATTATGTGTGTTCGGAAGATGACGATTGCGGAGAGCCCGATCCTTGAATCAAATGATTTTCACGAGGTGATTGGCATGAGCGGAAATCATTCGAACAAAAAATCACAAAGCGGGTCAACTTCGGCAGCAGTGCTGGTGATGTCGGCTGCGCTCTTGATTGCGTCTGGAATGTTGGTTGCCAAGCTCAGAGACATTAAAAAGGCCAAGAAAAACGAAATTTCCATGGATACCGACAGGCGAGTCAATGAAGCTGCATTGCAGGTTCTGACACAACTGATTTCAAACGGAGTCATTTATTACCACCCCACGTGCGGGAAAGCGATGCCGCAAACGAAAGGGGTCTCAAATGAATCGAGTGTAATCTATACGATTGATAACACCGGATGTTCAGCCACAGGAAGTACATCCACGATTGACTGCGGGAGCGCATCTTCTGCGGGATGGTTGTACAAGACTGACGGTTCGCGAATTGTTGTCGAAGTCTGCGTTCCCGTTTCGGAAAAGAACAGCAGTGGTGCTTATGAGGTCACAAAGATCCCTATTCCTGTGACCTTTCTGAGCTACAGGAACAAGACTTTTGAGCGAGAGGCGCTAGAAATTAAGGACTCTCTCGCGTCCCAAAGCACACTGGAGAACGTCAATCGTTGGTATGGAATGGTGAGAGTCAGACGCAGCGGAACGAAGCCGAGTGGATCTCCTTACCCGACCTTGGATGGCGAAATTAACTTTGGTGTTGTTCAGGACGCCAACAATGGTTTGCTCGGCAAGCACGGCGCAGCTGATTTGTGTTATTATATGAGGCCGCGCACGAAAACTCAGGGTGCTGACGCCATCGACTCCGATGACAACGATCCAAAAAAATACCGTGGATTTGTCGATCGTGCTCCCGAAGATTCGGTGGATGCCTACAAGCGCTACAAACTTTGGGACCTCGAACCTCGACCGGACGGCCGTCTCGCCGATCAGTACGGTGCCGACTAC
>JBEGJP010000200.1:0-6091 GCA_041184525.1 Pseudomonadota bacterium
CGGTTCATCAATGGTGTAGACGTCGTATGTTCCCCCCGCAGCGAGGTCTGTCATCATTTTTGTGGCGACAGTGGCGGCAGGAATGTCATCGAACTGAACGCGGATCGCATATTTTTTTTCAAACTCGGGGATCACGTTTCTGAGAGCGGTCGACTGCCGATCGCGGAACGACAGCACACGCAGCACCCGATCAGGCTTGCGCGTGCACGAAATTGCCCATGCCGTGCATGTGAGCATCAGAACGGACAGCAAAATTTTTTTTGTGTGGCATTCAGCCTTAAGGTACATCGTGTCCGACCGCGGCTTTGAGCAAATGGAACCAGTCTTCTTGTTCCAAACCGACATCGAGAGCAGCAACGGCGGCTCTCAGGCGTTCCTCTTTGCCGGTTCCGAGGACGGGCAGAACACGCGCAGGGTGACGCAGAATCCACGCATAGGCGATTGTTTCGGGATGTGCGACGCGATACTTGCTGGCCATGGTGCGCAATGCCGATTGAATGCGGTTTGCGGCTTCTGAGCTCTGAGAGAACATGCGTCCGCCTGCCAAAGGAGACCACGCCATGGGCATCATTCCCAACTCAAGACATTGGTCGAGCTGGCCATTGTACATGGGCTCTGCGCGCAGCAGAGAGAATTCAATCTGATTTGCCACGAGCGGTTTCGCCCATTTTGCTTGGAGCATGCGCACTTGGGCCGGCGTAAAGTTGGAAACACCAAAGCTCCTGACTTTTCCCTGCGCTTCGAGCTCAGCAAAAGCCTGTGCGACTTCTTCGGGATTCATGAGCGGATCGGGCCTGTGAATGAGAAGAAGATCAATGCAGTCGGTGCGCAAATTCTTCAACGAGCGCTCGACGGAGCGAACAATGTGGGCGCGAGTGGTGTCGTACGTCTTCAAGCCATGCTCAGGACGGTTGTTTGAAACAAGTTTGATGCCGCATTTTGTGATGATCTGCATTTTATGCTTGGGCAAATGATGCTTGGCAACGGCATCGCCGAAGAGTTGCTCGCACGTGTAGTCACCGTAAATGTCGGCATGATCGAAGGTCGTGATGCCAAGCTCAAGCGCAGCTGAAATTTTCCGCGCCACTGCGTCGGCATTGGCCTCAGCAGGGTGATCCGCCAATCGCCATGCGCCGAAGATCAAGGGTGAGAACGACATCGTTTTCATTGACGGACTCCTGCGGCAAGAGGTGTGTCGGGCAAAAACTTTGGAATGCGGCCCTGAAGCTCGGCCAGTTTTCCGGTTCTGAAGCGGGGCAGAATGTATTTGCCCACGAGCCCGCATTCGTCGAAATGGGGGTATCCGGAAAGAACAAAAGAGCGGATGCCCATTTCGATATAGCGGTTGAGCTTGGCGACAATTTGATCAGGGTTTCCGACGAGTGCGCATCCGCATCCGGAGCGGGCGCGGCCGACTCCCGTCCAGAGCAATTCCTCAGCAAAACCCTCGGAGTCGGCCATGGTGCGCATTTCGGCCTGCATGGCCACACCAAACGATTTGGCATCGAGCGCACGTGAGCGGATTTCATCGCCTTTGCCAGAGTCGAGTTTGGACACCAGCTTCTGCGCTGCTGCGCGGGCTTCACTTTCCGTTTCTCGGACGATCATGTGCACACGCAGTCCGAAGTCCACACGGCGGCCGTACGCTTCGGCACGTCGTGTCATTTCTTGCATGTGTGCCTGCAAACGATCCTCTGTTTCGGGCCACATCAGAAAAACATCACATTCGCGGGCACACAGGTCGAGAGCATCCGGAGAAAGTCCGCCGAAATAAAGCAACGGGCCGCCATTTTGCTGGTAAGGCTTGCCGGGCGTGGCTGTGAGGTTGAGCTTGTAGAACTCGCCCTCGAATTGAATCTGTTCCTGCGTCCAGAATTGGCGGAGGATTTGGCACACCTCTCGCGATTTTGCATATCGTGTTTTTGAGTCCAGCGTTTCACCGGGAACATCCGACGAAATGATATTCACCGTCAGGCGGCCCTCGAGCATGTGGTCGAGGGTGGCCAGAGTTCTTGCCAGCATGGCGGGGTGAACTTCTCCGCAACGGATGGCAGCAAGCAGACTCATTTTCTTCAGTTGCGGAGCAATACCGGCGGCAAACGTCAGCGTGTCCTGCCCCACCTGAAAACTGCTCGGGCAAAGCATATTATTGAAACCCTGCCGTTCTGCCTCAAGAGCAATCTTGGATGTGTGCGCCCATGAGCTTTTGAATTTGGAATCTGGGACGCCGAGGAATTCGAAATCATCGGAGCAGAGCGGGGCGAACCAGCTCATTTCGACAACTTCGGTAGATTGGGTGCGCGGCACGATACCGGAATTGAGCAAGCCATCCGTAGAAGTTTTCATTCTCAGCGCTCCTTGCAGAGAACAGTTGGAGAAAATCAACAACCGCACAGCGGAGCTCAAGAATATCTCAATTCAGTGGGACGGGCGAGAGGGGCTTTCAAATATATCCGACACGTTTGGCATCGGACTCGAGTTGATCACGAAAATCCGGATGCGCGATGGCAATGAGTGCACGGGCGCGCTGAGCCACGCTCCGTCCGGCAAGTTCTGCGATGCCGTACTCGCTCACAACGGTGTCAATATCATTGCGGCTGATGGACACCTTGGCACCCGGCTTGAGCTCGAAACAAATTTTTGATGTGAGGCCGTCGGTGGTGGTTGAACGGAGTGCAATAATGCCACGTCCGCCGTCAGAGCGCTGGGCGCCCACATGCGTGTCTGTCGCACCACCCACGCCGCTGAGTTCGCGATGTCCGACTGATTCCGAACACACTTGCCCCGTGATATCGATTTCAACAGCAGTGTTGATGGATATCATCTTGTGGTTTCTGCAAATCCTGTTTGGGTCGTTGATGACTGACGCAGGGTGCAGTTCAAAAGCGGGGTTCTCTTCGACAAACTTGTAGAGTTCTGCAGAGCCGTAAACAAACGTCGCAACCATTTTGTGCGGCCAGAGGGTCTTGCGGGAGCCGTCGATCACCCCTGCTTCATAGAGGCTTTTCATTGATTCGGTGAAAAGCTCTGTGTGAATTCCCAGATTTTTCTTGTTGGTCAGGCATTGACCCACCGCATTGGGGATCCCTCCAATGCCCAGCTGCAACGTTGCACCATCGGGAATGAGCTCAGAGATGTGTTGCGCGATCACCCGATCTTCTGCAGACGGTTCCTCGGTTTTCAATTCTGGAAGAGGGCGCGGGCTCATCACAAAGGCGTCCACATCAGCGGTGCGCACAAAGGTGTCCCCGTACACGCAAGGCATGTTGGGATTGATTTCGAGGATGACTTTTTTCGCCCTACGTAGAATTTCCGATTCGTAGCAGAGGTTGAGCCCGAGGCTCACAAATCCTTTGGCATTGGGTGGACTGCAAGTTCCCCAGAAGACATCGATCTCAGAGCGATTTGTCAGGTTTTGCACCCAACGGGACAAATGCTGTGGGACGTAGTGCACTAAATTGTGCCCCTGTGCCTGCCGAATGGCTTGGGTCAGGAACATGACGTTGAATTGAAAATGCGCGCTCAGCCGCGGATCCGTAAAACAGGCGTAGGCTGCTGTGGGGTTGGCGCAATGGATGCGCAAATCCGCGTGTGATTCCGCATGCCGGTGGAGGTTCTGAAAAAACAAGGCCGGTTCACAAGCTGCCATCGAGGTTACAATGGAACCGGAGCGAGGAAGGAGAGAAAAAGCTTGATCCAAGGAGACGACTTTTCCTCCGGCGTGATCCACCGGCATGTTTGGCTACCCCACTAAAACTGGGCAGGTTGTCTTGCGCAAAAACCTGCTGATCATTCGTCCTAGGTGGAACCGGTGCGTTCCTTCGCGCGCATGTCTCCCAAATATCATCAGATCAATTTTGTTGTCCACGGCGAAGTTCAACAATTCTTCATCGGCATGTCCCACGAGCAGATGGCCAACGGCATGGTATCCCATGTCTACCAAGTTCTGCGCACGCTCCTGTACAGCGCGATCGAGTCGGGATTCGGCAATGTCGTAAATCATTTCAAGCTCACGGTATGTGGCATAGGCGTCAGTCGTTTCGAAGCCGGAATAACCGGGAGCAACACGTTCAAAGCAGTGCGCGAGATGAGCTGTGATTGTGTGTTCTTTGTCATGCTCGAGAATTTCACGCAGCAATGCTTCGGAAGATTGGGTGTCCGGTCGCAT
The DNA here is from genome assembly GCA_041184525.1 of Pseudomonadota bacterium. GTDB lineage: Bacteria > Bdellovibrionota_B > Oligoflexia > Silvanigrellales > Silvanigrellaceae > RFOM01. Next base: position 4,169 of record JBEGJP010000200.1, read on the forward strand.
GGCTGTCGCCAGACCGATATTCGTGACTGCACCTGTGCTGCCTTTTTCTGTGATCGGCAGAACGATCACAGGGACGGGACTCTGTTCGAGGACACGCTGCGCCACGCTGCCAAACAGAGTTGAATAAATTCGAGAGTGATGGTGCCGCCCGAGAAGAACAGCCGCGAAGTCAAAAATTTCTTGCTTATTGGAGTTTTCAAGCAGACCGAGAATTTCGTTCTCCGTGTTTCCCAACCTCACTTGGATATGAAAATGTTCGCCTTCGCTGTGGAGTTTTTTCAGCGCATTTTCAGCTTTCATTTGAGTTTGAGCCAGAAGTTCCCCTCGGTAGCGGGTTTCAAGCTGCTCCCATTTCTGCCCCTCTTCAAATGGCATTGGTCCTAAAAATAAGGGCGCGTCTTCGAGAACGTGGAGGAATGTCAGAGTGCATCCCAAGGTCTTGGCCAAGCGCAGCGCTGTGCGCTCGGTTTCCAATTGAGGGTGGGAGAGGTCGGTGGCGCAGAGAACCTTTTTGCCATGCAGAATACTCATGCGGAGGCTCCTCCTGACGGCGGAAGTATGACTGAAAAGTATGACCAATTCGCTGGCCGATAAAGCGCCCTCTTGCATAAGAGCGAAAGGTTGATGTTCAGGCGGTTCTGTCCACTGGAGGAGGGAAGACGATGTGCTCTTTAAGAAAATGGTGTCTTTTGTTTTTCTTTGTCAGTGGCCATGGGTTTGCACAATGGGACATATCGGCACTTCAAGCTTTGGGCGAGTCGTGCTCTCTGGCGTCGAGTGTCGTTGACGAGACGAAGCTGACTCTCACGTTTCGCGAGTTCAGCGCCGAGCTGCCTCCGCAAGCGACGCACGGTGTTTATGAAGAATCAGAGTGTCGGGTCATTGTCCATTTTGTTGTCCCCCCTCAGAAGCGGGCGACAACGTTCACTCATCGGATCTTCGCTGGTGTCGAAAAAAATGCATCGACACAAGTTTCGATGAAAGTCGACATGCGTTTGGGTTCGATTCCATTTTCGCTCTCAGGCACCTTGCCTGCGGGTGCTGATTTTACCGACGAAGTTCTTTTGTATCGGGCTTTCGATACCGCGTCTGCTTTTGAATGCAGTCCATTTCCTCAGAGTCTGGAAGTTGAGTTGTCTTGGAAAATGAGAGCTTTGGCGGTCAACGATAACGCTTCGGGACGTATCAGTTTGTCGGGAGACAACCGTGGGAGCGATTCGTGGATAGAGACCCAACCGTGTGCTTCAGCGGCTGTTCCGGCACTGGGAAATGAGGTTGTCCGGTGAAGTGCCTTGTGCCTGATTCATTCTTTTTCGGTAGCAATCCACAGGCGCACTGGACGTAGCCATTTCGCACAGAGTGGTTTGTTGGGCAGAGGAAAGATTCAGTTGAGAAGCGCGTTCCTGACAGCGTTTTTTTGCGTCGGTTGAAAAAAGCTCAGAAGGCTTCGTTGCCATCGAGGCACTTTCGGAAGAATCAACGCGTCTGCAACTCAAGAGGAGTGAACCTGCAATTGTGATGGCGACTCCGAAAGCCGTTCGGCGTGCGTTCATACTTCTTCCACCCGCTGTGAAAATCTTGTTTGCTCCAAGTTTATCAGAAAAAAGGACGAAGGGACAACCACGGCGAGAAAAGCGCGTGAGCAGCGGGTCTGCGAAACTCTCGCTGCGGCGCTTGCCTCCCTTCAAGGACGGCTGGTAAGCCTCACGTCTTGATGAGACTCGGGAGGTGTTTCTTGAACCTCGTATTTGTCCGCCGATTCGCGTGGGTAACCCTTTGTTATTTGGTTTTTATCATACTGTGGGGAGCATTTGTCCGAGCCACCGGTTCGGGTGCGGGGTGCGGTGACCACTGGCCTCTTTGCAACGGTGAGGTGATCCCTCGTGCACCCACAGTGCAAACGATCATCGAGATTTCTCACAG
>JBEGJP010000201.1:0-8544 GCA_041184525.1 Pseudomonadota bacterium
CCACACGCGGTCAATGCAAAAAGGCACAGGAAGCAAAGTGGCTGCGAGAGAAGGTTTTTCTTCATGGAGGACTCACTTTTTTGACCGGTGAGGCACCGGTGAAGAGATTGTAATTCCGCAAAGCGCCGGGATGGACTTTGATGAAGTTCGGGATGTTGTTGCTGAGTCCCATGAAATACATCATGCGGGCCAGTGCTTCTGCCGCGAGATCTTTTTGACTTTCGTCCTGCTGAATGGAGTCGAGGAGTTGTGCAGCCTCGTCAAGTTGCTCCAATTCAATGTGAAGTGCGACCTGATCCCAGAATTTGAATGAGAGTTCGGGATGAAGGCTTTGAATTCTCTGGTAGCATTTGAGAGTGTTGGAATAGAGAGAGTTGCGTTTCAGAAAGTCAGCATATTCGGAAAGCACCCTCAGATCGCGTGGTCGTTCTTTGAGAAGGACTCTGAATTGTTCATTGGCTTTTGACATCATTCCTTGTGCCATTTCAACACGCAGCAAAGCGATTTCGGCATGTCTTTTGAACTGCGGAACTTCCTTGAGGCGAGTGAGTTGTAAGTCGAGTGAAGTAAAATTTCCCTGCAGCATCGACTTCGAGACATTGTGTGCCAGCCTCACCGCCGGGTCTGTTGTTTTGGGTATGATGCTTTTCAAAACCCGCTCGGCCTCAGAAATTTGCAGTGGTTTCCTGATGAGTCCGGAAGCCCCAATGCTTTGATAGCAGTTTTGGAAAATGTGACTCTCTGCGGGTGCGAAAAAGACGTAGGGAATCAGTTGATGGCCAAGTATTTTATATATGCCTTCGAAAACCTGCATTCCGTCGTTCACGCCGGTGGTGTGGTCAATAATGACAAGAGGCCAGTGATTGGTGTGGATCAGGTTGGAAACTTCGACAGGGTTCGTTGTGCAAATGGTTTGTCGGAATCCCAACTTGAAGAGGAATTCGCGCATGATCTGGATGAAGCTCGGGACTCTGTCGTCCGAAAATATAACTGCACGTGGTTGCAATGAAACCTGCATCCCGGCTCCTTCGTCTGGGCCATTTTCATCTTAGGTCATTCTATTTCAACGGGTTTTTCGGGGGCGTGCAATTTTCTCATGACTGTCCAAACGGATGGCGGTGGAAGACTGGAATTTTTGCTTCTCCTTGCCGATACCCCCTTCAGACGGAGGATGTTGTGCTCCATAGGGTGACTTTTTTTCTATTTGCACTTTTGCTTTTGAGTCCAAGTTTGTCTTGGGCGGCCGGCCCTGTTTCCGTTTTGCTTCCTCCGGATGTGCGCCTTCAGGGGATTCGTTCGCTGGGATTGGGTGTTCCTGCGGTCGCGCTTTCTCCGTCGATTCTTGGTGGCACATCAGCTCAAAACCCGGCTTGGACTGGGACTGAGAGTAAGGAATTGCAGAAAGAAGCGCTGCGGGGGTTGTACTTTCCTTCATTGCTTCTGGGTGCAAACGGAACAACGCGGGCGTTGGCAAAGGCCTATTTTGGCGGTCATTCCTCCACCCAGAAGGCACTCGAAGATTTTCTGAAAGAGGCAAGGAATCAGCAAACTCCCTTTGGTTTCATCGAATTTTCGCCAGGAGTCACGATTTGGCGGACCGGACTTTCTCTTTTCGCGAAAACAGAGGTGGAGGGTTATGTCGGAGCATCGTCATCGGCAGTGACAGGCAGTGCAAGCGAGGGGACCGCGCAACCTGTTCTTGATGAGTCGAGTGTTCCTCGCATTTTGTCGCTCTCGGGCGATACTTCAGAGATGGAAGTGAACGTGAAGATGCACCGCGGGGTTCGGCTTTCTTTTTCGACTCCTTACAAAAACACCGGTGTGATGGCGGGTGTGACGGTGCGACCGACGTGGCGGAGCGATTTTTCCGGCAGTGTTCCCTTGTCGGAGCCCTTGGTCACTCAAGCTGCCCAAGACCTTCGGAAAAAATTCAATGAGACTCGGGGTGTGCCCGTCGATGTCGCTCTTGTGGTTCGTGTCCCAAGGTGGGTAATGAAGCCCAGTCTGGGATTGGTGGTCGAGGATATGGGAAACACATCCTATCGTGCGGCCAGCAGTCTGCATCAGGACCTTGTTCAGAAAGCCAATTTTTCTGCCGGACTTTCGGGCTGGTTGGTTCAAGAGAAGATCTTTTCAGCCCAATGCACCTTCGCAGGACACCATTTGAATGATGGACGTGTCTCGAAGGCTTCCACGGTGGGATTTGGTTGTGAAGCACATGTTTTGGGACGAACCGAGGGAGATATTGTTGTCGCTGCACCCCTCACTCTGCGCGCAGGTCTCACGAAGCAAGGGGTTTCCTACGGAGTCAGCTGGGATATGCCTTTTGCTGCGCTGGAAGTGGCCAGTGCGACGGCCGAGGTGGCAGGGCCGGCGGGTTCTCAGTCCCGAAAAGATCGTCGGTATTTTCTTCGCATGACGGTCGACGCGAGTCAGCCTTGAATTGTCGGCCTGAATTTGCTTATACCAAGGTTTTGGCCCCACCCTAGATTTGATAAGCGGACGTGGCGAAATTGGTAGACGCACTGGTCTTAGAAGCCAGCGCCGAGAGGCATGTGAGTTCGAGTCTCACCGTCCGCACCACTCACTTCAATTCGATGATTTCAGCTCCGGCGTATGAGGAAATGTCAGATGCCGTCGCAATGCAACATAGAGGCTTTCCAGCACGGGCTGTTCCGCCGCTGCACAGGTTTGCATGCACCCGAGCACGACGCAGGTGGCCTTGCGCAGAATGTCGTCATTGATGGTTGATTCTTGAGAGCCACGGGTGTTGGGGAGGCCAGATGCATCGGATGAAATCGAGGTGTGAAGTCGCCCACCACGAAGTTCCGCCGTTCGGTATGAATCTTTTTCCCGAAAGGTGATCATTGCCTCATCGACTGTGGTCGCTGATCCCGATTTGGCTTTGTGCAACACAACATCTGTGGGACCGTCGCCACGAAAACAAAGCCAGTCGGTGGAGTCGTAGGGTGGTTTGAGCAGATTCTTTTCCAAGGGAAGAAGATGCTCACCCAAACGCATGAATTCTACAAAGCGCCGTAAGAAGATGAGGACGCTGGCGGTGTCATGACAAAAGGCATAGCCGAGCCGCTGTTTGCTTTCAAAAATTCGAACTGCACGCCCCGTAGTGCTGACTCCGAGGATGACAATTTCGACCTCAGCGCTTCTCGCCAGAGTCTCGCAGAGCGACGTGTGTTCCGGCTTCTCGAGAGTGACTGAGAAGCCACCATAACTGATATCAATCAACGGCAATGCAATCGACTTCTCGAATATGGCATGACCACAGACGTGTCCGAGGTTGAGATTGTAACGTTGAGAGACTCTGCGTTCCGACAATTTGGGCGCTGCCATGCGACACATCTCCCGCGAGGTGCGAGCCAGATGGTCTGTGCCTCCCAGTTCTCTGTCTCGTCGATGTGTTCACTCTAACACCCCACTGCGCTGAGGCGGCACAGCGGGGTGTCAATGGCGCCACTCAGGCGCCATTTTTGCAGCATCTGGCGGGTCTCAATTTTCACTTCGTTCAATAATCTCATAATCCGCCGAGATGATTTCAGTGCCTTGCCAAGAAGCGAAGCAGGTTTCATCACGCAGTGTTCCAATGAATGCTCCATCCGCCTGAACAATTCTGCAGAGGCTTTCGAGTTCGTCATTTTGCGCAAGGGCGATCTGACCTTGGCTGGTGCCGGCTTTAATGTTTCCCTCCCAGTCAGACCACAAGTTGTGGTTCCGGTGGTGGGAGGTCGGAACCCAACGCAAATGATCATCCCCGCCCAAAAGATCGAAGCCGATGTTGATGCTGTGGCCGTGGCCGGAAATGGGGGAGTAGTAATTGCAGGCTCCGGAATGAAAGCCACCATACGACCACCGGCCCAAACGATGATCGTCGAGACGGCAAATGGTGATGTCTGAGGGGCCCAGATGGGGCGCATTCCACCATCCCCCGACGACAAAACCGGGTGGGTTGATGAACCCGGGTCGGGCCATGGTGGGTGTCCACGGTTGCCAATAAAGGGGTTGGGCGACTGCCTGCAAACCACAAAGCACACTCGTTCCAGCAAGTGCAACAAGAGTCAGTTGACGCCATTTGTGTTTGGTCATGATGGCCTCCAGTTTTTGCGTGAGTTGTCTCATCCTTTCGAAACTCTTCATGGTGTCAAAAGGATGCGGACTCAGCATGCGTCGTGTTTTTAGGAGTGACTACGTTACTCTTTTTTAAGATCGACAAAATTGGACGAGGTATTCACGCCTCTTCGGCGTGCTGATTGTAGACGGTCAGACAACGGCCCAGTGCCAACTGGCAGTGAGCGATGTCTTCTTCGAGGCTTCCTGTCGTGGGGAATTTTCTCAGCGGATTGAAGTTCTTAATCGCCAATCCTTGTTGAGTGAAGCAGCGAGCCAAGAACGCTCTGGCTGTGCGGCGGTTGCCATCCATGAAAGGTCGGATGGTCATCAGACGCAACCACAAACGGGCACCGGCATAAATGAGAGTGGGAGCGGCGGGATCTTTATCAAGGACTCTGTAGAACTCACGTAAACAGGATTTCAATTCCTGAGCCACGCGGTCACCTGCCGGACTGCGGTACGACCAGCCGCGGCTGTCAGCCGTCGAAACCACACGGGTGCGGACTGAGGGAACTCCCTTGAGTTTGCGCACACGTCCATTGAGCATGCGCAGGTCGTAGATCCACGCGTCTTCGCGCTGTATGCCTGAAAGACGAGTCAAGGTCACACACTCCCTAGTATTCACGCTCACGATCAATCTCCGAGGGGCGGAGGGATGCCTCAATTCACCACTCCGATCAAGGGGAAAATCAAGCCCCGCGGGAAGCAAAAATAGTCATGAGATCTTGGGGTGTTTTGGCAATAAATTGGGGAGCCGGCGAGGTGGGGGGTTGTTCTTGATAGCCCCAAGCACACCAGACCGTTTTGGCCCCAAAAACGGAGCCCGCGGTGGAGTCCCCTTGGCTGTCACCCACCATGAAGACCTCGTTTCTGGCGATAGTGCCACCCAAAACGTCGAAAGCATGCTGCAAGGGAATGGCACTCGGTTTTGCCGCCGCGCAAGTGTCGCCGCCAACGACGATATCTATCAAGGAAGAGATCCCCAATTCATCGAGCAGTTGCCGCGAAAGTGCTTCGGGTTTGTTCGTGATCACAGCCGTCCGCCCGTGCTTTTTTGAAAACATAAGTGCTTCCTTGATGCCGGGATAGAGCTGTGTGTGAACGGCGATGTTTTCGAAGTAGTTTTTTTCATAAAGGCCCTGCACTTTGATGACTTTCTCTTCAGAAATTCCACCGTCAGTTGCCGTGACAAAATCATCAAAACAATTGATGTAAAGCTCTCGCATGCCTTTGTTCACGAACGGAACGAGGTGCTCGTGCTTTCGCTCGGGAAGACCCAATTGATCGCGGATGGTTTGAGCTGCCCTGACCATGTCTTTGCGGCTGTCTTCAAGGGTGCCGTCGAGATCAAAAAAGTAGAAATTCATTTTTCCCCCTGTTTGCGCCGTTCGAGATCTTCAACGCTCCCAGAGCCATCGCCCCATTCCGTGACACTCCGCTCCCCAGAACGGGAACCTTTGAATGCGGTGAATGATTTATCATTGTGTGTTTGAACGGCGTGCGGGACTCCACCGGGGATAATTAAGATATCTCCAGCTTCAATTGTGATCGGTCCTTCGTCAAAATGAAACGTTGTCACCCCGGCCACTGCGCCGCGGATCTCTTCGTAGTCGTGAGCGTGTCGGGAGCGTTCAAACCAAGGCGGGATGGTTTGAAGGTCATATGTTTTGAAACCATGCCGCTCCATTTCTGCAGCGACGGCCGATTCGGTTGGCACATTTTTGTGAGGCCATTTGAAGACCTTCACTGAATTGAAGAGTGTGTTCATTTTTTGAATTCCTTTTGATGGAACGCAACTCAGAATCGGTCACGAAAGCGTCTGACATGGGTGAATGTGGCAAGATCATCCTGCGTGTCAATGGCTTTCTGCAGCGTGGGGCTGTCCCAGCGCAGGAACGGATTGGTTCGGATCTCCTCTTCAAGGAGGAGCGGGATCGTCATCCATTGGTGCGGTTCCACACCTTTATTTTTTACTTTCAATTCAAGGTTTTCAATTCTTTGTGCAAGGTCCTGATTCGGTTCACCCAGCCGGAGTGCCACGCGGAGATTTTTGAGTGTGTACTCATGGGCGCACCAAAGACGCGCTGATGCCGGAAGAGATCGCAGGTTGCGGAGTGCCTGCAGCATTTGCGGGAAGGTGCCTTCAAAGAGGCCGCCACACCCCGCCCCAAAGAGAGAGTCCCCGACAAAAACATCCAGATTCTCAGGAGTCTCTTTTTTGTGAAGAGAGAAGGCCATGTGGTCGAGGGTGTGACCTCGAACATCCACCCCGCGGATATGGCAATCCCAGAGCGTCGTCGTTTCATTTGCTTCGACTCGGTTCACAAGGGTTTCCGAGGGCAAAAGCGCCGTGAGGTCCATCCACGGCGAGCAGAGGACATGCACATGGGAGCGCTGCTGCAGAAGCTCAGACACACCACCGGTGTGATCTCGGTGGTGGTGTGTCAGCAAGAGGTGAGTGAGCGTCAGGCGTCTCGTCTTGAGACATTGTTCTACCTCGCGGGCAGAACCGGGATCGATCGCGGCTGCGCATCCGAGTGCAGGGTTCTCTATGACGTAAAAGTAATTGTCCTGAAAACCGGGCAGCACGTGGAGAATGAGAGTGTCTTGGAATTTGAACTGCGTTTGCGCACGCAGCATCAGTGCTGACCCGAGGGAGTGTCCCAATACTTTCCATAAAACAGCGCGAGGGCCCGTTTTGTTTCCTGCGGGATGAGGTTGGGAGCGGTCATGAGGGCATACTGTGCTGCTTGGAACAAGGGGTTGTTGGAGCTCGTGGGGAGCGTTTCCACGACCGAACGGACAATCCGTTTGGAGGCATCGACGTTCTTTTTCAGAACTGCCAGCACAGCCTCGACGGAAACCGCCTCTTCATTTTCACGCCAGCAGTCGTAGTCAGTCACAAAGGCAAGGGTGCAATAAGGGAGTTCTGCTTCGCGCGCGAGAGAGGCCTCTGGCATGGCTGTCATGCCGATGATGCCGCAGCCTTCGTTTCTGAAGGAGTGACTTTCCGCGCGTGAAGAGAATCGGGGGCCTTCAACACACACATATGTCCCCTCGTGGAACGTCGGGACTCCCTCACTTTGGCAGGCTTGAAAAACTGCTTTCTGAAGTTCAGGACAAAACGGATCCGCGAGACTCACGTGACCGACAAGCCCTTTGCCGAAAAAGGTGCGCTCGCGCAGGCCTACGGTTTTATCGAGGATCTGTTTTGGAATGACGATAGTGCCGGGTGCGTACTTCTCCTGCAGGCTTCCCACAGCACTCACGCTCAAGAGATGCGTCACTCCCAATGATTTGAGGGCATAGATATTGGCGCGGTAATTGACCTCGGAGGGTGTGAACCGGTGGCCTTTGCCGTGGCGCGGAAGGAACGCGACAGGACGCCCATGGAGTTCGCCGGTGACGATGGCATCGCTCGGAAGCCCGAAGGGCGTTGCAATCGTTTGCTCCTGCACGTGAGTCAGGCCGGGAAGGTCATACAAACCTGAGCCGCCGATGACGCCGAGGAAAGTTTTTTTTGTCACAGATCGTCTCCTTCGGAGACACCTCCTTGAGGGCGCAAGGCATGCGCCTCGTGATTTAGAGGCGCTTGTTGTTGAACTTGTTCAGAAGGTCTTGCAGCGATGCTGGTCCTGTGGGCTGACTGGACTGCGGCCCACCTTCCCGTCCGGCAGGACGGCGGCTGGGTGCAGCAGACGAAGAGCCGGCATTGCTTCTGTTGTTGGCTTGCGGGCCCCGCGCATTGTTTTGCGCGCCGGCCGCGTGCGACGATGCGCCTGCGCGTTGTGCTGTGGTCGGTTTTGCACCAGATGTACCGGTGGCGCCCTCTTCCACGGCCTTCCGGCTCAGGCTGATTCTTTTGCGCTCTTTGTCGACTCCAATGACCTTCACCTTCACCTGATCACCGACCGCGATGGCCTGTGAGGCATCCTTGATGAATTGCATCGAGAGTTCGCTGATGTGAATGAGGCCATCTTGGTGCACACCGATATCAACAAAAGCACCAAAGTTGGTGACGTTTGTGACCGTGCCTTGCAACACCATACCTTCCTGCAGGCTGTTGAGGTCGCGCACTTCACGGTTGTAGGTGTGCTTGACTCCGTCTTCACGCGGGTCACGCCCCGGCTTCAAGAGTTCTTTGACGATGTCCTGAAGTGTCGGAACTCCAATTTCATCTGTCACATAGCGCTTCAGATCCAGACCATTTAAGACATCGCGTTTGCCGATCAGCTCGGTGAGAGATTTGCTCAGATCACCCGCAATTCTTTCCACAACGCGGTAGGCTTCGGGGTGAACGGCGGTGTTGTCGAGAGGGTTGACGGCTTCAGGGATACGCAAGAAGCCGGCAGCCTGTTCAAACGCCTTAGGACCAAAGCCCATCACTTCGAAGAGTGCATTTCTGTCTTTGAAGATGCC
>JBEGJP010000202.1:0-7769 GCA_041184525.1 Pseudomonadota bacterium
CGGGTCATGAGCGGTGCCTCATTCATCAAAAAAGGAGGACGCGGAGCGCATCATGTTGCCCTTGAGTTTCGCGTTGCTTCGGAACAGCGGGATCTTGGGGCACGTCTCTTGGAAGTAGGAGATGTTGAAGTCGTTTCTGAAGAGGAAAAGCGGGTTGCCCTGCATGTCACGGACGACGGTGGCATCCGTCTTGTCCTTGGCATCTGCAATTTCGACGTCAGTGACGTTCGTCCAACGGGCGTGCTTGAAGGGAAGCACATCCAAGGAGCATTCCACGTTGTATTCGTGACGCAAACGGAACAGGAGCACATCGAATTGCAGTGTTCCCACGGCCGCCAGAATAGGGTCGCTGGCGGCACGCGATTCGTCGACGAACATCTGCACGGTGCCTTCTTGGCAAAGCTGGATGAGCCCCTTGAGAAGTTGTTTGCGCTTCAACGCACTCGTCGTGCGGACAACCCCGAAGTTTTCAGGTGCAAATTGCGGGATGCCCTCGAATTCGAATTTCTGTTGTTCTGTCAGCGAATCGCCGATGGCGAACAGACCGGGGTCGTAGATTCCCACGATGTCGCCCGCGTAGGCGCGCTCACCGGCGGTGCGTTCCTGCGCAAAAAACTGTTGAGGCTGAGTGAGCTTGATTTCGCGCCCCAAACGGGAGTGATTCACCATCTGGCCGGCCTCATACACACCACTCACCACACGCAGGAATGCGATGCGGTCGCGGTGCTTGGGATCCATATTGGCCTGAATTTTGAAGACGAATCCGCTGAAGTTTGGAGACATCGGGTCCACTGGCCCGATGCTGCTGCCTTTGGAGCTGGGCCCGGGACACATTTCCAGAAACGCCTCGAGGAACGCACGCACACCAAAGTTGGTCATGGCGCTGCCGAAGAACACGGGAGAAATTTCGCCCCGCAGGAAAGCCTCTTCGCTGAACGGATTGCCGGCGGTGTCGACCATCTCGAGACCCTCGAGAGTCGATTCGAGATCGCCCTCGGGAACTAAGCTGCTGAGAGTTTGCTTGTCATCAAGTGCAATGAGTTGGGCCGGAGTTTCGAGGCTTGTGTTGCGACCTTGAAAGAAGTGCACCGTGCGGTTTTTTCTCTCAATCACACCCTTGAAACGTTCACCGCTGCTGATGGGCCATGTCATGGGATAAGTTTGAATGCCGAGCACTTGCTCAATTTCGTCCATCAGGTCGAAGGGGTCGCGGGCATCGCGGTCAAGCTTGTTGACGAAAGTGAAAATGGGGATCTGACGGATTTTACAGACCTCGAACAACTTGATGGTCTGAGGCTCCACGCCTTTGGCTGCGTCGATGAGCATGATGGCAGCATCGGCTGCGGCCAAGGTCCGGTAGGTGTCTTCAGAGAAGTCTTGGTGCCCGGGGGTGTCGAGAAGATTGCAGACGAAGTTCCGATACTCAAAATTCATCACGCTCGTGGAAACGGAGATCCCGCGTTGCTTTTCGAGTTCCATCCAGTCCGACGTCGCAAATTTTTTCGATTTCTTGGCCTTCACTGAACCGGCCAAGCGAATGGCCCCGCCCAAAAGAAGAAGCTTCTCTGTCAGGGTCGTCTTTCCCGCGTCGGGGTGTGAGATGATGGCGAAGGTTCTGCGGCGACGAGTTTGTTCAAGCAATTCGCGTAAGTCGGCTGGCATGGTGACCTCCCAAAAGCAACGCGAGCGTTAGCATGTCCAGCACCCCTGCAGCAAGGTAAAAAATCGCTGTAAAAATTGGAGTTTTGCTCAGCTCCACGGGCGGCCGGAGTCCAGCCTTTTGACGCAAGGAGCGTTTTCCAGCGCGCGGGATTCAGGTCATACTGATGCGAGGCTTTTCGGCCTGAATCAGGGATCCGACCCTTGGCGGGGTCTTTGCACGAAGCGGACTCTCTATGACATGTTTGACTTCCGTTGAGCTTTCCCAGCTGGGCACTCATCTCGGTGTTCTCGCAGCGACCTTTTCGCAGCCCCTCGAGACGGTGCGTGCCGTGCACATCCGCAAGGCTGAGCGATCGCTGATGGCTCTTGAGGAGTTTTCCCGATCGTCACTCCCTGAAGAGGCGCGTCAGTGGCTTCAGGCACAGGACGTGTATGCCGTTCTGGAGAAGAAAATCGACCAAGTGGAAATTCTCCAATCAGAGATGGCAAGCCAGCAAAGCAAGATCGACGGTCTGTCGAACACCTTGAAGCTGTGGAATGCACTGCAAGATGCAGAAAGGCAGAAGTTTCTCCACAATCACCAACGCTCCAAACAGTTCATCGATCAGAATTTGGCACAGGCCGAATCGCACATTCTTCACAAGTATGCGCGGTACAAGGCGCTCAATCGTTTGCTGCCTTATGCAGACAACGCCGAACATCTGTGTGATGCCATCTTCCACTTCCAGAATCGCGAACGTTACGAAGAGAATATCCAACGCATCGAGGAGCGGACGGAAAATGCCCAAGAGCGTCTGGCAAGTGTCCGTCGAGGCTTCAATTTGGCAGTTTTCCTGTGCTTCTTGGTTGTCAGTTTGCCGCTCTGTGCACCTGTGGCTTTCAGCCTTTGGAACAGAAAACGCGACATTGAAAATCAACTTGCCAACATGCAGGAATCGAAGCGGCGCGAGGAGCGGCGTCTGCAGATTGCCGATGAAGGCGTGATAGCGGCCGAGGAGATCCGCGACATTCTGGGTGAAGTGCCTTTGGAAACAGTGCGCAGGACCCTTGAGGAATTGCGCGAATTGCGCTCTGAATTTCAGCGGGCTGACAAGAATCCCTCTGTCACTGCGGCACTTGTTTCGTTTGTGGACCTCTACAAGCCGCGTCTCAAAGAACTCTTTGGTGATCTTCCGGACGAGCTGCCTCGAACCTTTTCTTGGTTCAAGGCAGAGGTGGATAAGCTGCTGAATATTGAAGCTGAACGTCAGGAGCTGGTTTCGAGAATGGAAGAAACCAGCGAGAAAATGCGCCGATGTCTGCGTGGGCACAATGAGGCCATTCTACGCAGCAGCTTTGAAAGGATCCGAAAAATCGGAGAAGAAAACTTTAAAGTGTCTTTGGAGCCGGATTACAAAATCGAACTGGGACGGCATGTGGTTCGTTTGCCTGAATTGCTCAAAGGCATACGTGTGTTATTAAGCCAGCTCAGTCATGGTCAGGGCGTGGATTGGGTTTCTTGGCGCGATTCACACCGCTGGACATTGCTCATGTCCACTCACTTTCAAGCGATGTCTTTGGAGTTGCAACTGCAGTCAACTGACGAACACGACCAAACTCAAACAGCCGAAGCTCTGGCATAATGTTGGAGAAGCACACATGAACACTTTTGCGCGACTGAGCTCTTTTTCTTTGACCCTGATGAGCGGACTTTTTTTTCTGTCTGCACGTGCCAACGATACGTCCGTTTCTTTGGATATGGGCGCTCGCCAAATCAAGTTTTATGGTGTGTATTCCCCTGATCCTGCCGGAAAGCGCGGCGGTCTCGATGCCGAAATCGTAGCGCGCCGCAATGGCATTGCGAGCCTCCAAGCCAAACTCCATGCGTCGTGTCACAAGGATGCTGGAGGAGCTGCGAACAAGACTCTTTCCACACCACCTTGGCAGGGCAGCGTGAAATCTCTGGGGAGTGAAATTTATGCGAACGGTGTGCTGAAGATTGCCCTTGTTGCCCCGCTGCGCGATGTCTTCAAGGAGGCGCAGCAAAAACCATTCTCTCTGAAATCAAGCTCTGGAACCCCATTGAGCTTGAAGTTGCCGACACTCACGCTTCAGCATGTTCAATGTGGTCTGTTCCAGTTGGCTGTGGGCGGAAAGACCATTCCCCTGCATGTGCTCTCGGGTTCGTCTGATGCCTCGGCCAAGCCGGTCAAACTGGCACTTGACGGAACGCGGCTGAAGCCGGCCTCTGCAGCCGACGCAGAGCTCCTCGCATCATCGAATTTATTTGGCGGCTCGAGTAGCTCCGATTCTGCATCTTCTCAGACGGCTGACCCTGCTGAGTCAGCACCGGCACCGGCTCCGGCTCCCAGCGAAAATGCTAAGGCGCCGGTCACACCGACAGCTCCTGCAGCCAATTGAAACGGGAACACCATGTCTGCAGCATCACTGGTCCCATTTGCTCTGTTTCTTCTCAACGAAACCACACGTGACCTCTATGTGTTCCCGCAAGAGGCCGCATCGCAAATTGAGAGTGCGCGCCCCTGTGCTTCCATGAAGGCAAATGTGACTCTTACAGAATTCACTTCTGCTTCGCTCGACCAGATGTGTGCGTCATTGGGACAGAGCCTCTTGCCCAAAGTGAATGCAGTCGTGAAGACTCAATGGAGTCTTGAGCATGCCGGAGTCATTGGCGGGCTGGTGCGTGTTTTTGCCGGACTGCCTACGGTGCGGAAAGACGGGAGCGTCTGGCCGCCGGAAATGCCCTACACCATGACGGGGCTGAGTGTTCCCAACGGGATTTCCGCTGTCGTTGGAGTGAAAGTGTCTGAAAAAGGCATTGCCCTGTTGGAGCGTGTCGATCTGTGGTCGCAGGTGGACAACCGTTTTTTGCGCACCTATTGGAGCCGCTCCACGCAGGATCCGACGGGCACGTGGCCGGTTTCACGAATCCTTCAGCGGGTGGGAAACGGATTTCAACGCTCATGGAAATCTCAGCCCGCGGGTCCATTGCGCCCCGAGACCGTCCGCGTTTTGGTCGACAAACGGATGTCCGAACGTGAGCTGACTGCGTTTGAAGGAATTGTGAAGGGCATGACGAAAGGAAATTCTGAGAGTGTTCTCGTTCCTGTTGCCGTCAGAGGTGATGGGATTGTTTATCAAACCCCCATCCCGCGTGCGAAAAATCAGGAGCTTGCCGATCGTGTGACCAAAGAGTTGCCGGTCTATCGTTCGCAAGTGTTGAGCGAAGGCCCTGCTGAAGTCAGTCTGATGTTGGCGGCACCGCGTTGAAAGCCTCTGCAAAATGAACATGGTCTCTCAAGATGATCTCACAATCCCTGATGAGTTTTTGCGATTGGCCTATTTGGCCGTATTGGCAGAGCGGTCGCTTGAAGTGAATTCATTCCTCGATGCGCTTGTCGAGCTCCCCACATTAAGAAGCCAAGATGAACATCAGGTGTTTGCATCCCGTGCAGCCGCGCCTCCATGCCCTGATGCTCATACGATTCGGGAGTACCTGAAAAATACGACAGATAAACTTCATCTTCTAGCGCTTCCCTTTCTGACAGAGGAGGTCCGGCAGGAGCTCCATGACCTGCAATTGTGGAGTGATTCGCGCGGTGCAAAGACATTCAATGAATTCTTCAGTCAATCCTCTTTGCCAGATGATTTGAGGACTGAATCCCTCCGTGAGGCAGCGGATTTTCACTTCATTGTTTTTGTCGAGTGGATGACGGATGTTCAATTCATTGCGGCAACACCGGACGAGAGAAGGAGCTTCCTGCCGGAATTTCCATTTGAAAAAATGAGAGGAGGGAAGAAGTGAATTCCGAATACCGACAGGTCTGGCGTTTTTATTCTGACAGACCGACAGATTCCCTTTCGGTTGTGGGGCAAACCTTGAGTCTGTCGGCGGATGAAAGTCACTTTGCAGCATCCGTTCTTCGTCTTCGTGAAGGAGAGAGTGTCGAAGTGGCCGACGGGCGTGGCTGGATCTGTCGTGCGAAAATCGAATCTGTTCATAAGAAAAACGTTGCTGTTGTTGTGCTTGAGCAGCAAGTTGTGGAGCGCAAAAAACATCGGAATGTGATGTTGGTTGGCTTGCCGAAAGCAGGTGCAGTGGACGAATGTGTGCAGGCGTGTGTCGAAGCAGGAATCGATCTCCTTGTTTTTTACAGAGCCGACAGAAGTTCAAGCAAGCAAGAATTCAAGACCGAGAAGATCAAAAAACAAGTGATGGAACTCAGCCGCATCACCAAGTCGGCGTGGAATCTCGAAGTGGAATTCACTGAAGGTTTGTCCGAGGCGCTGAGTTTGGCGCGCAACAATTCCGCACAAGAGCAGTTCCGTTGTTTTGTTTGTGACGAACGTCCCACACTTATTCAGGAACCTGCCGTTCATCTCGTGCAGGCCTTGCGATCTAGCAAGAAAGAGTCCGATTGGATTGGAATTGTGGGGCCGGAATCGAGCTTCAGCTCCGAAGAATATCAGCTTCTTTCTCAATGGCAGGAGCAGGGCTCTCTGCAGTTTGTCACTTTGGGGCCTCGCATCCTGCGCACTCCCGCGGCAGTTTTCTCAGCAGCCGTTTTGATGACATCGTGCTCAGAATCGGAATAAATCGATATTCATAAATTGTCCCTATCACCAACAAAAAATCATTGTCGTTTGAGCCTTTTAAGGCCCACGGGAATCACGCTCCGTCACATTCCAAATTCAGCGCACAGGCCGTGATGATCGGAGATGAACTTCAGATCATCACGAGGCTCGTGAGAAAATTCTTTTCTGCTGACGTAGTCACTGAAATCATCGGATATCATGGTCTTCGGATCGAGTGGATTGCCCGACAAAAAACCGAAGCGTTTGACTTGATGAAGATGCCCAAGTGCACCCAGCTGAAATTTTTTGCTGCTGGGGTTCGACTTCGCGCTCTGTCCAAACAGAAAATCAATGCGGCGGGGAAGTGCGTCTGCCTTTTGCAGCAGTGCAGCAATGTTTGTATTGCCCTTGAAGCCGCTGTGCTGGAAGTCTTTCACCCTTGAGGTCAGTGTGTTGCGCGGAGCATCCCACGTGGCTGCATTTTCAAGTGCAGTGCTGTTGCCTGATTCATTCCATAGGTCCTGCCAACCACGGCGCAACAATGCATTGTAGGGCGGGCTTTCCGGCTCGCAATTGAAGTCACCTGCAAGAAGCATGGGTTCATCAGGCAATCGGAGGGCCTCAAGCCAACTTGCCAACTCATCGACTTCGGTCAGCCGGCGCGTGTTGGCGATTCGGAATTCTTTTTTGACGAGAGTGACCTCATCGTCAGTGAGATGGCCTTCTGCTTGCGCTGCTTTCAGAAGTTCCTCATTGCGGGGAGTGAGAGCATGGGCCACATGCAGATGAGTGACGCACAAGAGCACCGAGTTTCGTCCTTCATAACCTGCCAGACGATTCTCTGGAGGGATTTTCAAACGGAGGGCGCAGGCCACGCGCGATTCATGCAGCTGAAAACTGAGAAATGGCCCCGTGATGGCGGCGATCCGAAACGGGCTCAAACGCAGAGATCCGGACAGTCTTTTGCGGCCGAGAAATTCGTGATCCCAATCCTGCGGGAATAAAATGGCCACTCCTTCGTTCAGATTGCCGGGAGGGCCCCACCCGAGTTTGATACCGGAGTTGCACGAGACGTACTGCACTCGTTTGGAAAGTTTGTCGGCGTACCAGTGCGCGCGGAATGGAAGTGGATTCACCTCTTGCAGCAGAAGAACATCGGCATTCAAACTCTGCAGGCAGGTGATCTGACGGTCGAGGCGCGCCATCCGTTCGGCGCGCGATTCGAGCTGTCCAAAGAAAAAAGTGCCCTGCCCATTCAACCCGTGCCACGTGTTGAGCGATGCGACCCTCAGTAGCGTTCGCCTCTGCCCTTCGGCCATGGGTTACCTGTCGTCAGTGAAGCGTCGTGGGAAGAAGCCGAGACGGACGAGTGTTTCCGACAAGCGAGGGAAATTTTCTTCCAACCGGCTGACCACCTTGTCTTGGAGATTGCCAAAAGCTCCGCCCAGTTTTTCCTGCGCCCCAGTGAGAAAGGCTGCTGCAATTTCATCAATCTGTTCGGTAACGCGGTGTTTGCCTGCCTTGCCGTGTGT
>JBEGJP010000203.1:0-4263 GCA_041184525.1 Pseudomonadota bacterium
AAGTTGGTCTGTTCGGCAATATCGTCAATGATACCCAGCACGGAGAGAACGGAATCCAATTTGCCCTGTAAATTGGTGAGAGTGCCTTCTCCATGTTCCAATGATGCAAAACTCGAAGCAATCGTGGACCTCACTTGACCGATGGAGTCACTCGTTTTTTGCGAATCTGCATGCAGGGCATCAAACAAGGGCGTGGACCTCTCCACACAGGATTGCCATTGTGAAACAACGTCATAAAGAGGCTTGGCCGATTCCTCAAATCGGACCGAGTCATTGACGAGAGCATCGGCTGTGCGACTGACGCTCCTCTCTTTTTCTGACTGGGCGTTCATCTGTTGAATTGAGCCTGAGAATTGCACTTGTGCGTTTACGAGCTGGGTCTGTGCGTCCATCAGTCCCGCGATCTGTTTTTCCAAAGCTGTGGTGACTTTGTTATGACGCGGTTCGAGCTGCGCAAGGTTTGCGAGCATCTGTTCTGATTGTTGTCGGGCAGAATTCATTCCCTCCTGAAGGGATTGAAGAAACTGCGTCATCACTTGCTTGGCATGAGATTCGAGTTCGGTCTCGTTGTCTTGGAGCTGCGTTTGAAGGTGTGATTGCAGGTCCGACAATCTGTGGAGCTGGAATGCTATTTCCCGAAGCACTGAGTCGACACCCGTAGGAAGTCCGGTGGGTCGATTCCAAGATTCGGGGCGATGCAGATTGTTGTTTCCGTAAGCTTCCACCGGCAACCTCCCACTCAGGTGCAGAACCACCACGGGGGATCGGACATTTGCAGTCAGAACCAAAGCACGCCGTCAGTCGGCCCGACATTGGGTAAATTTTTTCACAATCGACCGGAATTGAGGAGGAAGGCCTTGCGGAAGTTCTCCCGTTTCAAGGCTGATTCGGGCGGCCGAACCACTCCAGTTCAAATGAAGAGCGTTTGCCTCGGTGAGTTGGAAACTGAGGTCAAACTCGGCCAGTCTTTCGTTGGCCATGGCGATGGCTTCAGTTCTGTTGCCGGCGAGGGAGAGCTTCAATCCAAGGACGTTCAAAGCAGAAGAAAGCTCAGGACCAGCTTCGGGGAAGGAGGGTGGTGCGCTGTCAACGGCTTTGGACTGGGGTGCCTCTGCTGGAGGAGGAGCTTCAATTTCAGCTGCAGGCATCTGTGATTCCACCCGATTGTGTTCAGGCTCTAAGGTCTTCTTTGCCTTTATTTGCGGCTTTATTTTGAGTTTTTTGAAGACTTCGTCGTCGAGCAGCGGCTGCGAATCGTCGATCCAATCCGGATGACCCGCGGTCATCGCACTGCTTGTCACGCCCACGGCACCCCGAGAGGTTTCGAGGATGCCTGAAAGCTTGAGACGTGCCGGTTCAACGCCGTAGAGACGACACAAACCATTGGTGAGCTGTTGCATGGTCGCAATCACCGGAACGATGCGCCTGTCGAGAAAAAATTGCAGCTGGCTGATCACACCCTTGTCGGTGGGGTCCTCCATCAGGACGTAAAGGTCCGATTTTTCCTCGGCAATGGGGATAACGCAATAATGAAGCGCAAGGTCTGCGGGAATCAGCGAGCGGAAAGAATCGTCCAGTTCCTCGATGAGTTTGTCCGTGGCAGCAGCGAATCCATAATAACGTTGGAGCAGGTTTTTAATTTCACCCGGGGTTGCGATATTGAGTGAGCGGAGCAATCGGACGGGGTTTTCTTTCAATTGGCGCGAAGTGCGCTTCAAGGCTTCCAGCTCTGTGGACGACAGATGACCGTCCTGATACATCAATTGGAGCAAATCGTGCATGGTGTCTCCATCAGTGCCGTTGGGGGGCAGGTTCAGTTTTATGATAACCTTCCCGACGGGATAGGGTTGGGCAACTCTTGCGGTTGTACCGAGGGATTGACGTGCATCCATGAAATGACGTGGTATTCTGGGATGGGTGAAGTCTCCAAGGAATGAGGGACCAGAAGTTATGAGCAAGGCAGATCTCGCGGCGGAACGGAAATCGCAAATCATCAATGCGACCATCGATTGCATTGCCCGTTATGGATACAATAATTTCTCCATGCAGGACGTGGCGCGCATTGCAGACGTTTCCAAAGGCATCATCCATTATTATTTTCTGAACAAAGAAGATCTGATGATGGCTGTGCTGGAGCGGGTGGCCGGCGATATTGAAAGCCTGTTGGCCGGAATCACGGAAAAAACTCAGGATCCATCCGAACAATTGCGGCAGATGATTCGGGTTTGTTTTGATATCGTCCGTCAGAAACGCGAGTACTATTGCATCAACATGGATTTCTGGACACAAATCAATCAAAAAGAAAAAGTCCGCCTTGCCGTTGCAAAACATTACGCAAAATTTCGTTCAACAACGGCGGCCATTGTTCAGGCAGGAGTGGACGCGGGTCATTTCAAGCCGATTGATGCGGCCCACGCAGCGAGCGTGATTATTGCCATCGTCGATGGCATTTCCTTGCAATGGCTGTTTGAGGAAAGCTCTTTTCCTTATGACGACCTGATCAAAACGAGTGAAGAAATTGTGTTTCGTTTTCTTTTGAAGTGAGCGTGAGCTCTCTTCCTGAACTGAACGAGGTTTCCAGGGATGGACATCGTTTCGCAGATTGATCCGAGTGAAGAGGAACTGATACCGCCCCCGCAGAGCCAAGAAGAGTATCGGACTCTCGTCGCTCTCGTCTCTTCTATCAGTGAATTCCCTCGTATGAGCTATCAGGAACAGGATATCCTGATGCGGAATCTTGAAGCCTATGAGTGCTACAGGCAGCTGGATCAGCTGCTCCGTTGGCGCATTGCACGCCCCGATCGTTCTCATACGCAAAAGCTGAATGATTCGATTTGGCTGATGAAGGTGTTTTATCTGGGGTTGGATTCCTTCGATTCATTTTTGGATGCCGCAGAGCTGTGCGTCAAGTCATTGCAAATTCCGTTTTCCACGATCCGGCTGCGTATCTTGGATGAAGTCTTGGGACCTGAAAGCTTCAAAGAACATATTGAAGTGCTGCGGATGGTGATTCCTCTGATTCAGGACGTGCCGCAGCGAGTGCTTGCCCTCGAGCGGTTGGCCGTGATTGCCGAGAAAAAACTGTTTCTTGAAGGGGAAGTGGACGCCATCTATTCGCAAATCTTGAAGCTTGCACCGCACAACGAGAAGGCGCGAAAGCACCGCAAAATTCTTCACATCCACAACATGGAATGGGCCGAGGCAGCGGCACAGCTCAAGGTTCTCGCCGAACACACCGGCAACCTTCAGGAGCGGGCGCGCCACAAACACGAGCTGGCTCAGCTCTATTTATACAATCTGAATCAGCCGGGAGCTGCGCTTGAGCTCCTTCGACCTATGGCAATCCAGTTTCCCGAAACGCGTCACACGCTCATTGAAGCTTATGAGCGTCTGGAAATGAGCGATGAATTGATTTCTGCACTCGTGTCTTTTGAACGGACCTCGCGCGATCCTGAAGAAACGGCTCAATTTAAATTCAGGCGAGGCAATGGGCTTTTGAAATTGGGGCGTCCCGAAGAGGCAGCAAAAGCGTTTCGCGAGGCACTTCAGTTGAATCCCAATTCACTTTTGGTGCATGAATCACTTGTCGCCGCGCTCCTTGAAATTGGTTCAACCGTTCAGCTCCGCGATCAATTGATGAATTTGCGCACGGTGGTGCAACTGGAAGGGAGCAAGCAATCCTTGGAAGACCTTCTCAGCCGTGCGCAACGGATCATCGACTTGCAGGTGCAGGCTGGAAAGCTCTGAAAACCACTGATGGGTTTGTAAAATGAATTCCGCACTCAATCCGCAATTTTTGGCCGAAGTCTGCAGTGAGAGCATGGCATGGCGTTGGCCTGCCTATCAAACTTGGTTGGCCCGCGAAGACTTCACGACAGCGCAGTCACACAAAAGTTCAGGGGGAAGTGCGGCCTCGGCGCCGTTGTGGTGGAATGCCGTACCCTCGCTTTTGTGGCAACGCTATCGTTCGGCTGCATTCATCGAGTGGCGTTATTTCTCGATCATCAGCCCTGAGTTTCATGGCATCTGCGGATTCTCACTTTTCAATCCGGAGCACCACTTTCCCCAGTTCGCTGAGGGCGGGCTGATCGCAATTGTCGCCGGTGCTTTGCAGGGTGCTGTGGATCGCCTCTCACGCGAGGCTCAGCATCGTGCGGGAGAGGAAATCGAACGGGTTCAGGAATTCTGTTTTATGCATGTTTTTCCGATGGAGTCAGTCATCTTTCATGGCTCCGAAAGGCAACACGTGCGGGCGAGTCATGC
>JBEGJP010000204.1:0-12151 GCA_041184525.1 Pseudomonadota bacterium
GCAAACATGTCCCCGAAACTGGCTCAGGATCCCCGTGTGACTCACCGCAGAATAAATGCTCAAAGTTTATCCAGCGCAGCCGAATTTGACGCCCTTCTCTGCGATATGAATGGCCCAGCGGAAAATGCAGCAGAAATTTTATGCAAACTGATCCGAAGCCTTTCCGCAGGCAGCCTCATTATCCACACGCTGAAATTGAAAGAAATCACAGACGCAAAGGAGCAAATCAAAAACTTCCGGATTAAATTCGAAAATTCGGGTGCCAAGATCCTTTTTGTCAAACATCTTTTCCACAACAGAAAAGAGATAACGTTCGTCATGATAAAAATAGAGAGACTTTCATCTGCTCACTGAGTCTCAAACAGCCTGTCCCTCTCGAAAGGCGATTCAAAGCTCAGGGATCCCCAACCAATCAATCCAAGTCGACGACTCAGCGGTTCAACGCTGTTGACGATTCGATTCATCCGAGCGCTAATAAAGACCAAAAAAAAAAGCAGCCCCTCAGGGCCGCTTCTCTAGAAACACTCGCGCTCTCGTTTGCCACTTCTCAATCCGAAAAGCGCCAAAAGCGGAACTCCGTATTCTTCACTTCGATTCTTGTGTTTGCTTCACTTCATCCACAAGTTCAATCAATGCTCGTCTCGCATGGTCACCAGCTCTAAAGCCAAGCTTCAGAATCCGAGTGTACCCACCTGGACGCGAACCAGTCGCAGGAGCCACGTCTTTAAACAAACGCGTCACAACCTCTGAGCCGTACAAACGAGCAGCAGCGATTCTGCGGTTCGCCAATGAATCTTTGCGGGCCAAAGTGATCAGCGGTTCAACAACCCCGCGAAGCTCCTTTGCACGCTCTACAGTTGTCTCAATACGTCCGCTCGTAATGAGCTGAGTAGCGAGACCACGGAGCAACGCCTTACGCTCAGACGCGTTGCGGTTCAATTTTCTATAACCAAAACGATGTCTCATCGCACATTCCTACCTTTTATGCCTTGAAATCACGTTCGCGGAGTCGGGCAGGATCAAATCCCTCAATCTTCATTCCAAGATGAAGTCCCATCTCAGCCAAAATATCCTTAATCTCGTTCAGCGTCTTGCGACCGAAATTCTTCGTCTTGAGCATTTCGGTTTCGCTTCTCATCACCAGCTCACCAATATACCGAATTCCGGCATTTTCAAGACAATTCGCAGCCCGAACTGACAATTCCAGCTCATCAACTGACTTATATAGACTTTCGTTCACACGAGCGTCGACCGTTACAGCCTCCGCAACGGGTGCCTCTTCATCAGCTTCTTGGAAGTTGATGAACACAGAAACCTGTTCCTTCAAAATCTTTGCAGAGTATGCCAGAGCATCCTCTGGCGTCACTGCGCCATTCGTGCTGACTTCGATGACAAGCTTGTTGTAGTCAGACCGCTGACCAACCCGAGTTTCAGCTACTGAAAAACTGACTCTTCGAACCGGAGAGTAGACAGCATCAAGCGGAATAACTCCAACCGGCAGACCCGTTTCTTTAATAGACTCGCTCGTCACATAGCCTTTGCCTGTACGAATGTGGAGCTCAGCTCTGAACTTCCCACCCGCACCCACAGTGCAAATGACGTGATCCGGATCCAAAACCCGCAAAGAACCATCCGCCTGAATGTCGGCACCGGTCACAACTTTCGGACCTACAACATCGATGACGGCGACTTTCTCTGACTCGCCGTCAAGCCATACGCCCAAAGCCTTGAGATTCAGAACAATCTCCGTCACATCCTCTGCGACGTCGGGCACAGTGGAAAACTCGTGCTCAACACCTTCAATCTTCAATCCAACCACTGCTGCTCCTTGCAGTGATGAAAGAAGAACGCGTCTAAGTGCGTTTCCAAGTGTTGTTCCAAAGCCGCGCTCGAGCGGCTTCGCAATGAAACGGCCGAACACTGGGGTGACATCTTCTCTTTCAATAAACTGTGGCTTTACTAGCGCTTTCCAGTTGCTCTGCATCAATTACCCCGTCTTGTTTCCATGCGAACAGAATTATTTGTTCGCTGCGTTTTACTTAGAGTAAAGTTCAACCACCATTTGCTCACGAGCAGGCACCGAAATGTCCTCACGCGCAGGCTTTGCAAGAACCTCACCAGTAAAACTGGAGTGATCCCACTTCAGCCAAGCAGGAGCAGCGTGGCCTTCACGCTTCGTTGCTTCAAGAGCAGCAAGTACGGGCGCCATGTTACGGCTTCCCTCAACCAAAGTCACCTTGTCGCCAACCTTCAAAACAGCAGAAGGAATATTCAGACGCTTACCATTCACTTGAATGTGATTGTGTCGCACCACTTGGCGAGCAGCGTTGCGGCTTGAAGCCAAGCCTAAACGATAAACCACTGAATCCAGACGCAACTCCAAACCTTGAAGCAACAGCTCGCCAGTCTTGCCTTTTCTCTGCGCTGCCTTCTCGAAGACGCCGCGGAATTGTTTCTCAAGAATACCATAGACACGGCGAAGCTTCTGCTTTTCACGAAGCTGATTACCATAGTCAGACAATTTAGCGCGACGCGCACCATGCTGACCAGGAGCGGACTTGCGCTTGTCAACAGCGCATTTATCTGTATAGCAGCGGTCGCCTTTCAGATAGAGCTTTACGCCCTCGCGACGACACATTCTACAGCTAGGACCAATATATCGAGCCACGATTTAATCTCCAATTCAATTAGACGCGACGACGCTTCGGAGGACGACAACCATTGTGTGGAATGGGTGTCTCATCCTTGATGAGCGTGACCTTCATACCTGTTGCAGAAATTGCACGGATCGCAGACTCACGACCAGAGCCCGGGCCGGTCACAATGACCGAGCACGACCGCATTCCACTTTCCATTGCCTTGCGTGCGGCGTCTTCCGCAGCCATCTGCGCGGCAAACGGCGTGCTTCGCCGAGAACCTTTAAAACCCTTGCTACCTGCGCTTGACCAAGTGACAGTGTCACCATTGACATCCGCGAAGGTGATAATTGTATTGTTAAAGCTAGCCGAGATCGTTGCAACCCCGACAGGAACGTTGCGCTTAACGCGCTTCTTTTTGCTGACAACAGCCTTGTTCATACTTCACTCACTTCAGCTGGCGATTATTTCTTCTTGTTGGCAACTGTCTTTTTCGGACCCTTGCGCGTACGAGCATTTGTCTTTGTTCTTTGGCCACGCACAGGCAAACCACGCCGGTGACGCAAGCCTCGGTAGCATCCCAAGTCCATCAAACGCTTGACGTTCGATTGAACCATGCGGCGCAAATCACCTTCTACCGTGAGTCCACCGTCGATGGCCTTGCGGATCTGATTCACCTGCTCATCCGTCAAATCCTGAGCGCGGGTGTCACGATGAATGGCAAGCGTGTCAAGCAACTTTTGCGCTGTCTTACGCCCAATCCCATAAATATAAGTAAGAGAAACTTCAATCCGCTTGTTTCGCGGAATATCTACACCGGCAATACGTGCCACGGAATACCCCCAAAAACCTTAACCTTGGCGCTGCTTATGCTTCTTAATTGAGCAAATAACTCGAACAATACCCTCGCGACGAATGACTTTGCATTTGTCGCAAATAGGCTTAACGCTCGCACGAACCTTCATAACTACCTCGCAAAACTTCCAAATTACTTCGCGCGGAAAACAATCCGACCACGCTGGAGATCGTAAGGACTCAACTCTACTTTTACCTTGTCACCAGGCAAAATATTGATGAAATTCATCCTCATTTTCCCAGACACATGAGCTAGAACAATATGCCCATTTTCAAGCTCCACTCGAAACATATTGTTCGGGAGCTTCTCAGAGACAGTACCCTCTACCTCAATTCGATCATCACGTTCCATACACAACCCACCAATGACCGAAGTCCGATGAGCCAGTTCGCTAACGCAAATTTAGCAAACCAGCAACACTTCACTTCAGTTTTTTAGTTATAACAGCCCCAACATCGAGATAAACACGCTCAGGATGCTGATGCGCGTTGACGCGAGCCAACACGCCCCTTGAGACATAACCATCCGATATCGGCGCAGTTTCTGCAGAGTAGACAGCCAAACGCTTGAGAACCGCAGCGGGCTCATCGTCCTTCCGTCGTCCATACGAACCAATCGCACCACAGGAATTGCAGGACGAGGGGGCTAATCCCTCTGCATTCCCAGCCACGACCGCAGAGCACTTCTGACAAGTCCACCGATTGCTCAACCTTTTAGTCAAGACCTCGGTGGATACCTCAAAGTCAATTGCCGCGTCGACCTTAAGATTCATGCGTCCAAGTACTTCATCCAAAATCTGAACCTGGCTCATGTTACGCGGTACGCCATCAAGCAGCAGCACCTCGCAGCCAGCATCCTTTGCGCGATTTAAAGAGCCGACGAAACACTCAAACAGAGTAATATCGTCAACTAAAGAACCTGATTCAACTATCGATTTCACTCTTTGCCCAAGCCCAGAGCCAGACTTAATTTCATCCCTCAGCAACGCACCTGTTGAAATGTGCGTTGCCCCAAGGCGGCTAGCAATAAGTGCTGCTTGAGTACCTTTACCAGCTCCCGGCGCACCCAACAGAACGAAAACTTTCACGACAAACCCCGATCAGTTGATGGCGCAAGCTTCATCCCCTGTTCCGGTTCTCGGTCGCTAAAGAGAAGGGAATCGTATTTTTGTGTCGCCAGCTGAGCACTCACTTGTCTCACTGTCTCAAGCGCCACGCCCACTACAATCAACAGTGAGGTGCCACCGACAAAAAGAGAATCTGAAAATCCGCCGGTCACAACCTGAGGAATCAAGCAGACAAGATTCATGTAAATCGCACCTGCGAGAGTCAGCCGAGTCACAACCATATCGAGAGCTTCTGCAGTCTCGGACCCAGGCCTGATGCCCGGGATGTAAGCATTCTGCTTCTTCAAATTCTCAGCAATATCGTCTGGCTTAAAAGTGATCGACGTATAAAAGTAACAAAAGAAAAGAACGAGCAAAGCAAAAAGAACATTGTGCAGCCACTGGTTCGGAAACAACGCTGAAATCCAGGGACTCTGCGATTTACCGAAAAAGCCGCCGAAGGAAAGAGGTACAGCCAGAATGGTACTTCCGAAAATTGCAGGAATGACACCCGACATGTTCACCTTCAGAGGAAGATGCGTCGATTGTCCAGACATGACTCTGTTCCCCACAAGGCGCTTGGCGTAATGTACAGCTATCTTTCGATAACTCTGTTCTATGAACGAAATGCCAAAGACTGTTCCCACTAAGAACACACCCAGACCCATAGCCGTCACTACGGTCATTGAGTTGTCTCTTAATGCTGACACAACAGTTCCTAGACCATGCGGAAAATAAGCAACAATCCCTGCAAAAATAATCAGCGACGTACCGTTGCCAATCCCTTTTTCGGTGATTTGCTCTCCCAACCACATCACAAAGCATGTTCCTGACGTGAGCAGCAGCGCTGCCAATATCCGGAACGACAGACCCGGGTCGAGAACTGCCGCACCAGCAGCTGTCTCGGGTGCATTCTCCAGAGCAGTCGCTGCCAAGTATCCCTGCAAAATTGCGATAATCACAGCAAGAGCACGGGTGATTCTGTTGATCTTCTGCCGACCTACTCCACCTTCTTTTTGAAGTTGTTCGAGAGACGGTACAACGACAGTCATCAACTGAATAATGATACTAGCCGAAATATACGGCATAATGCCGAGAGCGAATATTGAAAACTGATTCAAGGCGCCACCTGAAAACATGTTCAACATTTTCAGCAGGCCACCTGAATTCTCACTGGCCAATGCCACCAGAGCCTTAGCGTTTACACCTGGTGTCGGAATGTGAACTCCCAACCTAAACACCATCAAGGCCAAAAGAGTAAATGATACTCTCTTTAGCAGCAGGTTCTCACCGCTCTCTTCGGCAAGTGCCATCGCGTCCTTACTCCTCAATCTTCACGCCAGCAGCGTTCAGTTTCTCGCGCGTACTCCCTGACACGCGGATTGATTTAACAACTTTCAAACTCTTGGGGACGTCTCCTACGGACAAAAGCTTGACCGTGGCTTTATCTCCGCCCACCGAATTCCCGTCAAGGACTCCGGCTTCAATATACGGCTCAACATCCCTGAGGTTGATCGAAAACACTTCGATAGCATGGACATTAGTGAATCCGCGCTTCGGAAGGCGGCGGTACAATGGCGTCTGGCCACCTTCAAAACCGGGACGGATTCCGCCTCCAGCACGAGCGGTTTGCCCTTTTCCACCACGGCCACCAGTCTTGCCGAGTCCACTGCCTGGCCCACGTCCAAGACGTCTTCTGTCTTTTGTAGCGCCATCGTTAGGGCGCAAATCCTGAATTCTCACAATCCACCTCTCACTCAGCGGGTTCGACTTTGACCCACTGGATCACCTTGTTGACTTGCCCCAATATCGGATTCAAGTTCGGCAAAACTCTCGATTGGCCAATCTTACGCAAACCAAGAGACACCAATGTGCGCTTCTGTGATTCTGACCGACCCGCATGACTTCTCAGCAGGGTCACTCGGATATTCTTCGTACTAAGGCTGTTCATGCCTGACCTCATTTACGTGCGTTAACGTATTCTTCACGCGTTGTAAGTTGACGCAAACCCGCAAAGGTTGCCTTAACAACGTTGTGAGGATTACGACTACCCTGAATTTTCGCCATCAGATTAGGAATTCCAGCAAGCTCGGCGATCGCACGAACTGCACTTCCTGCAACGATTCCTGTACCATCTGGAGCTGGACTCATCAGAAGTTTGCTGGCGCCAAATTTAGATTGCACCAAGAATGGAATCGTCTGATTTTCAAGCGGAACACTGACAAGCGATTTCTTCGCCTGCGCGACTGCCTTACGGACGGCTTCAGGAACTTCGCCCGCTTTTCCGAGGCCAAAACCAACAGTGCCCTCGCGATCACCCACGACAACCAAGGCGGAGAAGCTCATTCTGCGGCCACCTTTGACAGTTTTGGACACGCGAGCCACGCTGACGACGCGATCCTCAAACCGATCCTTTTTCTCTTCAGTTCTCACCTGCATGCTCTACTCCTTGACCTTAGAACTTCAAACCAGATTCACGTGCAGAGTCCGCAAGAACCTGGACGCGGCCGTGGTAGCTGAAACCATTTCGATCGAACACAACATCCGTAAGACCAGCTTTAATTGCTCTCTCGGCGATCGTGGCACCCACTTTTTTTGCCATTTCTTTTCCGCGCAGGCCCGTTGACCGAATGCCCGCTTCAAACGAAGTTGCAGACGCAAGAACCTTCTGAGCTTTGTCATCTATCAACTGAACTTGAATATGTTTCGCGCTGCGAAAGATACAAAGACGAGGCTTGCTCAGGTCAGTCAAACGACGACGCCAAAAGCGCATCTTCCTCAGCTCACGCACACGACGTCTGTTTACCATACGATACATAAAACTCTCCTCATCGCCTGCTCACATACAGGTCGACATTGATACGATCACTTCTTACCGGAGGACTTACCAACCTTGGTTGCGATAACTTCACCAACGTATCGAATGCCCTTACCATGGTAGGGCTCTGGCGCGCGCACTCCACGCACTTGAGCCGCAACACGCCCCACGAGTTCCTTATCTGGACCCGCCACAACAACCTTTCCGGCCTTGTCGACGTCAAACGCAACACCGGCGGGAGGAGTCATGTTGACTGGGTGAGAATAACCGACGGTCAAAGTCAGGTTCTTCCCTGTCATTGCCGCACGATATCCAGTACCCACCAATTCCAACTGACGGGTATACCCTGTCGTTACACCCTCCACCATATTCGCCAGAAGAGTCCGATAAAGACCCCAGTATTTGGCTCCGTCTTCAACATTAGGTTGAACGTTGACTTCAGAACCGCTCTGGCTCAACTTGATACGGCCATAGGTTTCCCGTTTAAGGTTCCCCTTGGGACCGTTCACTTCAAGGACTGCTCCGTTCATTTTTACGGTCACACCGTTCGGAACTTTCACAGGCTGTTTGCCGATTCTTGACATATTTCACACTCTCTTCCTACGGGCTCGATTCACCAAACCTGAGCCAAAACTTCGCCGCCGACTTTTTCCGCACGAGCCGTTGCATCCGTCATAACGCCCTTGGGAGTCGAAAGAATTGCAAAACCGAGTCCAGCGCGAACGGGCTTCAACTTGGATACACTCGTATAGACTCTGCATCCTGGCTTCGAAACACGAGACAACCCACGAATCGCAGGTGCACCAGCTTCGTTGTACTTCACGGCAATCTTGATTTTACCCTGACCGTTGTCCCGAATGAGACGAAAACCGCGGATAAAACCTTCCGATTCGAGAATCTTGGTAATGTCGACCTTCAACTTGCTGGCTGGCACCACTGCATAACGCAGCCCAGCTCGGCTGGCGTTGCGTACGCGTGTCAACATGTCTGCAATAGGATCTGTAGTATACATTTCTTTTACCTCACCAACTTGCCTTAATCATGCCTGGAATCTGGCCATTCAAGGCCAATTTTCTCAAGCACAAACGACAAACACCGAAATCGCGATAAAAAGCACGCGGACGACCGCATTGATTGCAGCGATTGTGTGCACGCGTCGAGAACTTTGGTTTCTTATTCGCTTTATTGATCATTGCTAAACGTGCCATCGTTAAAACCTCACTTACGGAATGGCATGTCAAGAAGTCCAAGCAATTCTCGAGCAGATTCATCCGTCTTTGCAGACGTGACGATCGTAATGCTGAGCCCACGTGACTTGTCGACTTTGTCGGCCTCAATTTCGGGGAAAATAATTTGTTCGCGCAATCCCAATGAGTAATTTCCACGTCCATCAAAACTGTTCAACGAGACTCCGCGGAAGTCACGGACGCGAGGAAGAGCTACGTTCACCAAGCGGTCGTAAAACTCAAACATGCGTTCCCGACGCAGCGTCACCGATGCGCCAATAGGCATACCGGCTCTCAGCTTGAACGAAGCGATCGACTTCTTTGCGCGGGTGATCACAGGCTTTTGGCCCGTAATCATTTCGAGTTCAGCTGCTGCCGACTCAAGCGCCTTGATATTCTGAGTGGCTTCACCCTGACAGGTGTTGACAACAATTTTTACCATCTTTGGAAGCTGCATGGGGTTCACACCCTCATGACGTTTCTTCAATTCGGGAAGAACCTTGTCTGAGAACTTCACTTGATAGCGAGGCTTAGCTCCCTTAACGTGTTCACCACGAACCACCGCCGCAGCGGCGTCTGCGCCCTTTTTGCCACCGGCCTTTTTAGCAGGCGTATTCTTTTCGGTTGCCATAATTACAAGACCTCCGGAGCGAGACTGATGATTTTACCGCAATTGCGAGCACGCAATTCGCGAGCCACAGGCCCAAAAATACGAGTACCGATAGGTTCGCGCTCGTTTTTGACAATCTTCACGAGCACAGCAGCATTCTCATCAAAACGAATGCTAGAACCGTCGACACGCGAAACTTCTTTCTTGCACCTAACAACAATAGCCTTGTGAACTTCACCTTTCTTCACGCGGCCTCCAGGCACAGCATCTCTGACAGAGACGACGATCAAGTCACCAACGCGAGCGTAACGGCGGAAAGAACCGCCCATCACGCGAATAACGTTGAGTGATCGCGCTCCGCTGTTATCAGCTGCTACCAGGATGGATTCCGGTTGAATCACGATACACCTCTTCAATTCTCTTCGATTAAATTACAGAAACGACTTTCCAGCTCTTGGTCTTGGAGATACGGCGGCAGGGTAGAATCATCACTTCTTTGCCCACAACAATCTTCGCCTCAGAAGCATCTACCTGCAGCGAAATTTCCCGTTGCAACCTTTTTCCATAGCGAGGTGCGACCACAACCCGTGGAACCTCAACCTTGGCGGTTTTGCCATCCTTAGAGAGGCCGACCACACGCGCTCTCACCGGATTTTTTGTTACTTTGTCTGTCGTATTCACGGTCATACCCTCATTTCTTGCTTGTATTCACGTTCGCTGCACGACCAAGAGCTCGGATTTCACGACGGAGCTGAACTGGGCCTTTGCCAGACTTGATTGAATTCGGATCCAACGAGACCCGGAACTTAACCAAATCATTTACCAACTCATTCCTACGAACCGTGGCTTCAGACGACGAAACGGTTTCTTTGGTTTTCTTCGAGCTCATTAGACCTCCCAAACCTTGGCTGCGCGAGAGACCACACGTGTTTTGAAGGGGAGTTTGGCAGCAGCAAGAGCAAATGCCTCTTGAGCCAAATTCTCAGGAATCCCCTGAATCTCAAAAACAACGCGTCCTGCGCGAATAGGTGCAACCCAGTGATCCAAACCACCTTTTCCAGAACCCATACGAGTTTCGGCAGGCTTCTTGGTGATCGGCTTGTCCGGAAACACCCGAATCCATACCTTACCACCACGCTTAATATGCCGAGTCAAGGCAATTCGGCTTGCTTCAATTTGGCGAGAGCTCAACTTGCCAGGCTCAACGGCCTGCAGAGCAAAGTCGCCAAAGTCGACCGTATTACAGCGAGTTTCAACACCCTTGATGCGGCCTTTGTGAGACTTACGAAATTTAACTTTCTTTGGAGCTAACATGTTCTATCACTCCTCATTCGAGCGAGGCGTACGACTTTCCTTGCCTGGAACAGCCTTGCCGAAAATTTCATTCTTGAAGATCCAAACCTTGACACCGATGATGCCGTAAGTTGTGAGAGCTTCTGCCGTTGCGTAATCAATGTCAGCACGAAGAGTGTGAAGGGGAACGCGCCCTTCCATATACCACTCAGTCCGTGCCATTTCCGCACCATTCAGACGGCCGGAAACTCGAACCTTGATACCCTTTGCACCTGCCTTCATCGCTGACTGCATGACCTTCCGCATCGCACGACGGAAAGAGACGCGCTTTTCCAGCTGCTGAGCGACGTTGAGTGCACTCCACTGCGCGTTTGTGTCGGCGTTCTTGACTTCAAAGATGTCCACTTTGACAGCACGCTCCGGCTGTTTCAAAAGACCTTTGATTTCGTCACGAAGGACCTCAATTCCTTTTCCTTGCTTGCCAATAATCCGACCGGGCTTCGCCGTGTAGATCTTAACGAGGAGCTGTTTCGCAGCCCGCTCAATTTCAATCTTTGACACGCCAGCCACATCCACTGAACCGTACTTCTTCGTAATGAACTTACGAACGTTCAGATCTTCGTTCAAATAGCGCGCGAAATCGCGCTGACTAAACCAACGTGAATCCCAAGTTTTGTTGATTCCCAACCGCAAACCAATTGGATTTACTTTCTGTCCCACTGCAAATCCCCTCTCAACCTAGTGCCAAGCGAACTGTGAGGTGTGAAGTCTTCTTCGTAACGGGCGATGCTCGGCCTTGAGCGCGAGGCATAAAAGTCGTCCGACGCGGACCTTCATCCACAACCAAATCAGCCACAACCGCATTGGCAGCCAATTCCTTCGGGAGTTGTGCCATAGCAGACTTAATCAATTTAATAGTCGCAACTGAGCCTGCTCTTCTCTCTGCGCTCAATAGCGCAACAGCAGCAGCTGCCGACTTACCCTTCACCAATGGGCGGAGCAACCTCGCCTTACGGGGCGTGCATCTCGCAGAATAGTGTGTAGCTTTCGCGTTCATATCACTCCCCCTCACTTCTTCTTCGCTGCCTTCTTATCGGCACCATGGCCGAAGAAGGTCCGGGTTGGAGCAAACTCACCGAGCTTATGACCAACCATGTTTTCATTGACGTAAACAGGAACAAACTTCTTGCCGTTATGCACTGCAAAAGTCAGTCCAACAAAATCTGGAACGATAGTAGAGCGGCGGCTCCAGGTCTTGATGACCTTTCCAGCTCCCTTATTCTTGTCAGCCGCCTTCAGCAGGTAGCCATCGACAAATGGTCCCTTTTTTAACGAACGTGGCATAAATTAAACCCCTCTCACTTCTTGCGGCGACTGATGATAAATTTGTCACTTGGACGAGCTGTACGGCGAGTCTTGTAACCCTTCGCAAGCTGGCCCCAAGGCGAACAAGGATGACGTCCACCCGACGTTCTACCCTCGCCACCACCCATAGGATGGTCGATTGGGTTCATCGCAACACCACGAACGGAAGGACGAACGCCTTTCCAACGTGCACGACCTGCCTTACCCAACGATACGTTCATGTGGTCCGCGTTTGATACGGT
>JBEGJP010000205.1:0-5117 GCA_041184525.1 Pseudomonadota bacterium
TTCTTACAAATGATAGTTCTCGGATTCGTTGCTGAACCACCATGCTTATAGAACGATCCTGTCATGTCCTGCATCGCATCCGGAGGGCAAGGTTGACACGCGGATGGCACCGCACTCCCCACCGTCACCACTGCGGACGAATTTGAATTGAGCGGACAGTATCCCATGTTGGCGCCCATGTTAGAGCCCGTGTTCTGATGCTTGAACTGACCCGTCTGAAAATGAAAGACGGACACCACAGGAGTGGCGGGTGCAGGAGGATTGGCGAACACGGGTATCGTTCCCGCCGGAAACTCAAATGTTGCAGGCAGCTGTTCGACTGCAGTCACACCACTCATCACAAAAAGAGCGACGTTTGAAACTTTCAAAGGCAAAGAGCCCGTCAAGGCACTGCTCCCGCCTTGCGCTTGAACAGTGAGCTTGCCGTTGAAAATCCCCGGAGCCGTCACCGTCGAGGTGGTTCTCAAAAACTCAGACGTGACGCGAACTTTAAATTTTCCATTTCCTGCAGTGTCGAGGGCCAACCCTGAGTTCAATGGGCTCCCTGAATTCAAGTCAAGAAATTCGACTTTCACTTGCTGCACTGCCTGCGGCACGCTGAGCATCACGGTACTGCTGGGTGCGCCTCCCTCCAAAGTCGCATTGACTTCAAGACTCTCGCCCTGATTCAATGTTGCCTCTGCCAAATTGAACCTGATTGCGTCTGAGTTTTGGGAAGACGACGAGCTCCCCGTCACAGCCGTCGATTCTGCGGACGAGAGCGTCTTGACCCGACCATTGTTGGTGCTTCCGGAACTGTTGCTGCTGACAGGAGAGGTGCCCATTTGGACCTTCCCACAGGCTGCAACTGCAAAAAGAAGAAGGCCATAGCGAAACAGTCGATTTTTCATCTGACACCCTCACTCTGCAAAAATGGATGGGCCTGCATCATTTCGGGTCCTGTGCAAAAAGGAGAAAGCGGGTTTTGCTCTCTCCAGAGAGTTTCGCGGATGGAGAATAGGGCATAAAATCGGATTGCACAGCGCCTGCAATTGAAGATTTATTATCTTTCCATGTTGCCAAATTCTCAGTGCCACTCAGGGCCTTAAGTGCTGCTTGATTGTTAGAGTTCGTCGCATGGCAGCTGTCACAATAGCTTCGGGCTTCTGCGAACGTCAGGGGAGACACCTGAGGAAGTGACACGGGACTCTCTCCGCCAAAACGCAATCCCACCGACATCATCTGATTTCCAAACTTGGCTATCGCGGTATTTTTCAATTCAAGAGAACCATTTGCGGTTACGAAATGACCGGCGAGCAAAGCAATTTTATCCTGAGTCGATTTCACGCTCAGAGTGTGTTTGCGGATGAGCCATCCAGAATTGTCGTTTGTATAAAGCCAGAGATTAGAGCCTCCCGCGATCCAAAACCTCTCGGTCTGATCACCAAACACGGCACCAGCTGCCACCGGCGCCTCGGCTCCCTCGGGCAAGGGAATTTCGAACGCTTTTATTTTTTCACCTTCACGTTTGACGTACCAAAGTGAACCTTGGCCACGGAGGATAAGAATGTCAGCGGAAAAACCGATCACCTGAGCCGAAGCTTTCAAAGAAACCTTGGAATGCGGGGGCAGTTCGGCATTCAGTTCGCCCTGAGACGGGGATAATGGCCTTAAGACATCCGTGCTATCGCCGTTCTTTTGAACCAACCAGAAATCCTTCCCCTGCGCAGCCACAGGAAGAAAGACGCCTCCGCTTGCGAACGCAGGCAAAGGAATCACCTGAGGTGAGGAGAGAATTCCATTGGAAACTTCCACCACCGCTCCACCCAAGGAACTCGTCCCCGCAATGAGGGTCGGGCTCACAAACGACAACGCCGTCGCTGTCGCAAAAGAAGCAAATTTCGACTGCTCTGCGGCGGACGGCGGCGTAAAATCGATTTTCAAAATCTGACCGGATACCGATGCATCGGCAATTCCGCCTTTTCCAAGAATCTTCCTTGAGGATGCAGTGCCTGCGGGGACCACCACGACCGATTGATTGGAGCAGCCGAGAAGTGCCAGCAAAACCAAGGGCACCGGCCATCGCATGCGTGGTCCACTCGTCACGCGGTGTGCCAAATCTTTCACCTGTTTGTAAACAAGGCAAATGAATTCAGACATTTAAAACCAATCCCCTCTCACACGATTCTTCACTATCGGCATTCGGGGAAGAAAAATTGAGTATGAGCCGAGATTTCCTTGCAGGCCGCGCAACTGCAATATAACCGTCGGACTTCGACCCGCTTATTTCATCTGCCTAGATTCCAGAATTTGGAGCGAGGTCCCAAGCGTCGGAGAGGTCATGGCCTACAAATCGATCGACGATGTTGTGAAAGACCTCGAAAAGACGGGACAGCTGGTCCGGATTCGCGAAGAGGTGGATCCGAATCTGGTCATGGCCGAAATACAGCGCCAAGCCTACGCAAGAAAGTTGGGAGCCATCTTTTTTGAACGCGTCAAGGGAAGCCGTTTTCCGGCTGTGTCGAACCTCTTTGGCACCGTCGAGAGAACAAATTTTATTTTCCGAAGAACTCTCAAAAACGTCAGCGCAGTGGTCAGTCTGAAATCCGATCCTCTTTTGGCACTCCATCCGCTTCGATTGCTGCGCGCTGCTGCTGCTGCACTTCATGCTCTTCCGTTGCCTTCCTTGAAACGTGCAGCCGTGCAATGGGGAGAGTGCAAGCTCGAAGATTTGCCACAAATAAAAAGCTGGCCCGATGACGGCGGAGCGTTCATCACTCTCCCGCAAGTGTTCAGCTTGGACCCAAAGAAGCCATCGTTGCTGAAATCAAATTTGGGCATGTACCGCATTCAACTCAGCGGTGGAGATTACATCCCCAACGAAGAAATTGGATTGCACTACCAAATCCACCGAGGTTTGGGAGCCCATCATGCCAATGCCATAGCAGCAAACAAGCCGCTCCCCGTGGCGGTGTGGGTCGGGGGTCCGCCCGCACACACTTTCGCAGCCGTGATGCCGCTTCCAGAAGGTTTGAGCGAACTCACCTTCGCTGGCATGTTTGCGGGGCGGAACTTTCGCTACAAAAAACAGGATGGCTTCGTGATTTCATCCGATGCTGATTTTTGCATTTTGGGAGAAATCGCTCTCGACCAGCTCAAGCCTGAAGGACCTTTTGGCGACCACTTGGGATACTACAGCCTGAGACACGATTTCCCGTTCCTGAGAGTTAAGAAGGTGTATCACCGCCGCAATGCTGTTTGGCCCTTCACCGTTGTGGGGCGCCCTCCGCAGGAAGACACCTCGTTCGGACACTTGATTCACGAAGTGACGGCTTCACTTGTTCCAAAAGAGATTCCGGGAGTGAAAGCTCTTCAAGCTGTGGATGAAGCGGGAGTGCATCCGCTTCTGCTTGCTGTCGGCAAGGAACGATACGTGCCCTATGCAGAACGCAGGCCCATGGAACTCAACACCATTGCCAACCGCATTCTCGGCTTTGGACAGTGCTCGTTGGCAAAATATCTGTTCCTCGTCGCAGAGGAGGATGATCCCCAACTGGACGTCAACAATACACCCGCTTTTTTCAGACATCTGCTGGAACGGTTCGACCCTGAAAACGATCTCCATTTCCAAACGCGCACCACCATGGACACACTCGATTATTCGGGTGAAGGCATCAACAAGGGATCCAAACTCGTCATTGTGGCTTGTGGAAAAAAGAAGAGAACACTGGGCCGTTCGCTTCCACAGTGCAGTCTCCCACCCGATTTTGGTGCGGTGAAATTTATAGCTGAGGGAATTCTTGCCGTCAGCGGACCTCAGTGGCGATCAGAAATGCAAGCGACGGATCTTTCCGATGCGAAGCGATTGGCTGCAGCTTTCCAGAACACACAAGGGTTTCCTTTGGTCGTTCTTTGCGATGATGCTGAGTTCGTGTCGGCTTCGTTCGACAATTTTCTCTGGGCAACGTTCACGCGTTCCAACCCCTCTCATGATGTTCATGGCATCGGCGAATTCACGACAAACAAACACTTCGGTGCGACGGTCGGTATTGTGATCGATGCACGCATCAAGCCACACCATGCTCCGGCGCTGGCCGTTGATCCGTCCATACGATCGCTGGCATCAGAAATTCTCGAGCGAGCGCTGAGACAAAACCGTTGAAAGAAAAGAGCAACAGCAGCATCGCTCGCCGCTATTCACCGAAATGAAGTGTCGCAGAGCATTGGCCTTGAAGATCAATCATCTAGGAGAGCCGCGTCCCGCGGTGCTTCCAATTCAAACACAATCGGCTTGAGTTTGATCAGCATCACCAGACCCGGAACGGCCAAAAAAGTCGAAATGATAAAAAACGCAGGCCAACCGATGCTGCTCGCCGCAGCTCCCGCGAGTGGCCCGACCCAAACGCGGCCGACTGCGGAGAATGCAGAAAGCAAAGCATACTGGGTGGCGGTAAACTTCTGATTGCACAATGACATCAGAAGTGCCACGAAAGCTGCAGTTCCCATACCGGAGGTGATGTTCTCAATGCCTACGGCAAAAATCAAAAGACCATCGACTTGAGTTGCTTCTTTCAATGACACAAGACCAAAGTTGAACGCAGGCAAAGTGAGTTCTCCCCAAGCTCCCTTGCCGAGTGTTGCCACCAACCAGAAACCCAAATTGGAAAGAAGCTGAAGAACACCGAAGCCCAGCAATGAGCGATACAATCCGATGCGTGTCATCAGTGTGCCGCCTGCAAGGGCTCCGAGTATCGTCAACCAGATTCCGATGATCTTGTTCACAACACCAATCTCGGCCTGAGCAAAACCCACACCCTTGAGCAAAAAGGGCGTCAGCAACGCACTGGCAAAGGCGTCGCCCAACTTATACAGAACAATGAAGATCAGAATGTTCACCGAGCTCTTGAGAGAGAAGTAATTCCGCAAGGCCGTATTGAGCGTTTCATATTTCACGCGGACAGACACAAACCACGCCAACGGCAATGTGAATGCCAATCCTGCAAAAAGGCCCAGAAGATCGGCCCAAGGTTTCCAATTGACCTGCGTGCCGTCCGCATTTGTGCCGGAGAATTTGGAGAAAAGATCTTCACAAAGCGGATTCGCAAGTCGCGTCGTAAATTGATACCCGACAACCACGG
>JBEGJP010000206.1:0-6944 GCA_041184525.1 Pseudomonadota bacterium
AAGATTTTTGCTTTGTTGTTTCTTCCGAGCATGGCTTGCGTCACCGTAATTTCAGTTTCCGGATTGCTGCGCATGTCCCCGGAGGGATACAAAGCTGAACAAAGCAGACGGACCGTGACGCAGCTCAACTTCGGTATCACTCTTTTTATGATGATGATTTATGTTGCCTCGTTGCGTGAGGCACTTGAACCGGGAGCATGGATTTCACGGGCCGCGCCTATCGGACTGAGTACTCTGACTGTTTTCATGGGTAATTACTTTGGAAAAATTGAAAGGAACTTCGTCGTTGGCTTTCGGCTCCCGTGGACTGTCGTATCTGACGACAATTGGAAACAGACACACCGTTTTGCAAGCCGAGCGTTCGTCGTCTCAGGGATTATTTCACTTGTTTGGAACTGTATCCGTCCGAACATTCTTGTTTCATCGGTCGGAATTATTTTACCCTGTGTCCTGGCAATTATTTTCAGCTATAGTCACTTCAAAAAATATCAAAATTAGACCTCTGCGCCTTTTAGCTATCGCTCGAAATTTATGTTTTTGCAGACGACGTTCTCCAAATTGAAAAATCGAATTTCGGCAGAGTGAAATGCTTTCTGGCAGCCGGTCGTCAACTTGAAAAGTTCCAAAATATAATTAACCATCAAGAGAATACGGCGGTCATAGGCCCAAAACAGGTCCTGACCGGTTCTTTGAAAAACAAACAGGGTTTGCGTTGACGAAGTCCGATGACGGAGACGAATGGTTGACATCTGACGAGGCTGCGGCCTTTCTGAAGATATCACCGGCTACACTTCGGAATCACACCAGCAGTGGAAAGATTCCATTTTATAAATTCGGACGTCGAAACAGATATTGCAAAAGAGAACTCAAAAACATGCTGCTTTCCAACCGGAAAGGAGCATGAAGTATGGCAATTAAGCAAGAAAAGAATGGCACGTTTAATGTGAGATATGCCAAGAGGCATCCAGTGAGTCTTCAAAGTGTGGGTCTGCTTCGCAAGGGGATCAAAACCAAGGCGGAAGCAGCTCGTGTGGAAAAGGAACTCATTGTTGCAGTGGCAGAGCGATTGACTCGTGCAGTGATTCCGACCTGGAGTCAGTGTGTTGAAGAGTGGCAGGAGGCTGCTCGTACGGGCGGAATCTGCGAGGCGACCATTTCGGCATACAGAAAGTGTCTCTTGGCACATACAATCCCGTTGTGGGGATCACGGGGTGTCGATTCAATTTTGCAGGATGAGGTCAGAATGATGATCCGTAATCCTGAGAAAGCGTGGAGCGAGACTCATCGTAAGAACATGATTAAATATGTGAGGGCTGTTTTTAAGTTTGCCCTTGAAAAGGGTTACATCGCTCGAATTCCGGTTCCGAATATGAAGTTTCACGTTGTTGAATCTTTGAAAGGCGGTCTCACGGAAGGACAAGCGAGAAAGCTCTTGGAGACCGCTCGCGCGGTGAATCATGAGTGGTATCCACATTGGGCAGTCGCTCTATACACAGGCATGCGAAATGGTGAGATTTACGCACTCCGTTGGGATTGTGTGGATCTCGAAACAAGCGTG
Source organism: Pseudomonadota bacterium (assembly GCA_041184525.1). Classification (GTDB taxonomy): domain Bacteria; phylum Bdellovibrionota_B; class Oligoflexia; order Silvanigrellales; family Silvanigrellaceae; genus RFOM01. The sequence goes on from JBEGJP010000206.1 coordinate 1,559, forward strand.
CTTCGAGTGAAGGCAACCTGGAATAGCAAAGATGGCTACAAGCCTCCCAAGAGCTGGGAGGAGCGGGTTGTTGAGATTGCACCAGCCTTGCTTCCGGTGTTGAAGAGACTGAAGCTTCAAACCGGCGAGTCTGGGTTTGTTCTTCCCAGAATCGAAGATTGGGATCGCGGTGAACAGGCACGGGTTCTGCGAACCTTCCTTGCGGGCATGGGGCAGCCTGCGATTCGTTTTCATGACCTCCGAGCATCTTGGGCCACTTTGCTCCTCCTGAAGGGTGTTGAACCTATCAAGGTGATGGCAATGAGTGGCTGGAAGGATCTCAAGACTCTCATGAAGTACGTGCGCATTGCGGCTGTGGATATCCGCGGTGCAACATCGAAATTGAATTTCCATGATGACAGCAAACGAGACGGTGAGGTCCTCAGATTTCCCGTTGAGAGCGTCGGTGGGGGCTAAATGAATGTTGTAATCCGTTGTAATTTGGGCCGTAAGTGGCTGAATTCTCTCATCCCCCGGCACCTCCACCATTTTTCGAATGGTTTTAGATAGTTATAACCATTTCGAGTTTATCTTAGTCATTTTTATCAATTAACCACCGAGCAGGGGTTGAGCTCTTGAGCGAAGATGTCATTGGAAATCACACCAGATAACTCCATTTGCATCAATCTGTAGTTTCCTGCTGTAGTTGATGGTTCCCGGACTGGGAAATCAACTACGGAGCCACGCCAATCTTCACGTCTTTCGTAGAAAACTTCATCATTTGGGAAACTACACGAGCGCGGAATTGGTGGGAACGGCACTGCCTCAGGAAACGCCGCTGGCGCTCGTTTCCCTCGCCTGGGCTGACGGGAGCCGTCAACGTTGTTTAAATAGCCAGGGAGTCGCATACAACACCAACCAGACTCAACTCACTCAGAAGCAAACAGTCCTCGTTTGCGACAAAACCGGAGATAGAAACAGCTAAAGCTATTAAATTTTCGGCCGAAGCACAGAGTCGAAGACGTCTGAAATCAATAAGGAGAGTGTCTTGGTCGGCACAGGTCTCGCGGCGGCCTTCAGGCCTGTCCTCTGTTGCACCGGAACGCTTTCCTTTCTCTTTGTCCAGATGGGTTGCAAGCCAGCAGCCAAAACTTTAGATGAAAGCGAATTTCAAAGTTTAAGCAGTCAGTCCGTCCGGGATTCAATTCTTAGCTCAGTGAAGTGTATAATTCCTGCTCCACCCCCATACAAATGGCTTTGGTTGGGTGTTAATCACAAAGACAACAAACTTGGAATTGCCTTGATGCAGCATTACATGGGATGCAGCGGGAGTGCATTTAACCTCAGTGAGAAAGAGTTCAGGAACTTACCATTGGCAATTATAATTCGAAGTTCTGGCTCGAATTATTTTTCGCGAAATTTTTTCGGGAAGCTTCATTCATCAGGTCAGAATCAGGCTGGCAGTTTGATTGGTTCGGTGGATGAATCGGTCATTGCAAAAGCCACATACGGGAATACTTTGGGAAATTTTACTTTGAAACTGAAAGGCTCTTTGAAGTGGAAAATGGTCAATTCCGGCTCATTGATTCCACGATTCGAAGGAAAGGCCAAAGTACGGGACAACTATGATTTCAATCCAAGCGGGTCCACGCTGAAAAATTCTTGGCGTGGAGAGGCAGAGGCACGTGTCCGGATCGCCCACGTAGCACTTCCAGGCAAGGCATTCGCAATTGAGTCGGATTGGTTTGATTTCTCTTTCGATTTTCCCTATGGAAATAACGTGGATGATGGGCCGAATGAATTTGTTGGAACTATTCAAAGAGGAAAATATCAAGGAACTGGATATTCAGATTTTGGAAAGAAAGTTATCTGGTCATTGGTTTATGAGTTGAACTCTGGCGAATGGGACAAGGCTTCCGCGTCAGACAAAATCAGAATGGTCGTGGCAACAATGTTGAGATTCAAAAGTTACTTTGAGGGTTCAATGCCGCTTCCACCATACTAATTGAAGTTCTGAAAAATGAAGCATGTCGTTCCGAGTCTAGCCGAAGTTAAGCCGATCGCACATCGAGTATTTCCCTAAAAAATCTGTCCTGCTAATCGCCAGAGCATTTTATGAAGTTGCCGCCGAATATTCGTTCGGGGTCTAGGCCGAATTAGGCCCATTTCGCATTGAATCGTTCCGAAAAAGCCCTGCTAATCGCCAGAGCATTTTGTGAAAATGCTGCCGAATATTCGTTCCGTGAATTTGCACTCAGCCCATTATTTCCACTGTTCGCGAAAACATTCGAAGTAGCCTGAGAATTTGGAATTGGATGTCGCACGAAATGCGGACTTGGGATTCCCGTTCTACGTAGGACAAACTCCACATGAAGAATTCAGATTCGTGATCCGTCTTACTTCTCTGGCCCGCTCTTCTGCATTTTTCAACTCATCCACTTGAGCAGGCAACCATCGGCCAAGATACATTTCCATTGGCGTTGCACCACGAAGCGCAGAGTGAGGAATGAGAGTGTTGTAGTCCTCAATGAATGCGCCAACATGTTTTCTGACAGAAGCGAGATCGTCGAGCGAAAGCATGAAGAGCCAGCGGTGTTTGATTGTTCTGAAAAATGATTCGATCATTGAATTTGAAAAGCTGATATCAAGTTGTGCGATCGTTCTTTTGATGATTCCTGACTGAACAAGATGATCGACGTGCCGATTCAAATTCTCTGTTCCGCTGTCTACAAGAACATTTGGCACGAAATGATGCTTTGAGGCGACTGCACGCCGATAGGCATCTTCGATTAACGCTTTCGTCAGCTTGCCTCCATAGCCATCGGTGACTTGCCATGCCAAAACACATCTTGAAAAATTGTCCACAACGGCGCGAATGAAGACTTTAGTCCCATTTTTCAAACGAAGGAGTGATTGATCTAAGTGCCAAATTTGGTTTGGTGCAGAGGCTCGGATTCCTAGTTTCGGTTTCGACGGATAGATTCTGATTCCTGGTCGCCGAAGCGAGAACTCTCGAACGGTACGATACCAGATCGTGAGTGAAGCGAAGACAAGTCCTCTCCGTTTGGCGAATAGTGCGAGCGAAGTGATGCTGAAGTGAAGATATTCCTTAGAGGTAACGAGGTCGCAGATAGCTCTTCGCTCTTTTGTGGTTATTTTTGTTGGTGTGAGCTTTGGACGAGAGACTTCGTCGCTCAGTCTGCACTGAATCTTTCTCTTTGACCATGAAAGATAACGAGCCATGGAAAGGCCGATTGTATCAAGAGCCTCTTTCAATGACACCACGGCGATTGATTTGGCAACCGCATCCAGCAATTTCTCCTTCAGCTCACCGCTTGCAATACGGATGTATTGCAAGCGGAATCCACTGACCATCAGTGCAACACTCAAGAGAGCCAACTTTGTTTCCGCCTGAGCTAATTCCCTTTTAAGGCTTTCGACCTCAACAACAAGCTCAAGTTCTGTCTTGGTGAACTGATGCGTCGTTACGACTTCCTTCTCGCCTTCTCGGATCCACTGTTGCGCTGTTGTGCATGGAATATTGAGATCCGGAAAAAGGGATGGATTGCCACTTTTTGCAATAGCGTTCCTGACTCTATGGTCATAGGTTCTTTTGCTCATGCCGTGCCCTTATTCTGCTTTCGGGCGAGTTCAGAAACATGTTTTGTCAGCACCATTCTTAAATATGTTTGATATCCCATGCCACAAGCGGCTGCGAGCTTGGTCAGCTCGGCGATGAGTTCCGGGGGAAGGCGAATTGAAGTTGGAAGACCTTTTTGAGATTTTGCTTCACCAATTTTCTTCTTGATTAATGCTGATTCAGCCTCTGGGATTCTTTTGGCAAGTTGTGAATTTTTTCCAATATCACCCTTTTCCCAAGTGTCGATGTCCAACTCATTTTCTTGGTCAAAGTTTCTAATTTGCTCAGGTGTTGGCTTCATGTGTCTTACTCCATCAATCACTGACTACTTTGTAGCTACACGCCTGCCAACGTTAGATCTTTGGCAAGAGTGAGTATCGTTATGGGGTTAGTATAAAAGATTATTGAGTTTTATCTCGGTAGGTTTTAGCCGAGGAGTGCAGTCTCAATACCGATTGAGCTATGCGGCAGCAATTTACTTTACAAAAGTACTTTAGTATGATGAAGCGGTGTCGATAAGAACGAGTGGACCTAGGTGGAAGTGAGTTTTCGAGTCCTTTTCTAGGTGAGTGCTACGGGCGAGAAGCCTGTAGCCGACTGGATGAAGACTTTCGAATCCAAAGACCGTGTTTACCTTGGCGACCTTTTACGGGACCTCGCCGTCGATGGGCCACTGGCTCGACACAAGGTTTTTAAGCATCTCGAGGGCGGCCTTTGGGAGTGCCGAGATCTTCGGAAGCCTGGACCCGGTTTTCGGGTCTACTTCGGATTCGACGGCCAAGTGATTTGTGTGGTCGTGGCTGCGGGCGACAAGAGTTCTCAGCGCCGTGACATAGAGCTTGCGAAAAAGCGTTTGCGTATGACGGAGGTTGATTGAGATGAAATACACACAAGAAGAGCTGGCTCGCTTTCAAAGCCTTGATGACCTTGAACGTGAGGTTTTTTCTGAAGATGAACGAGCTGCCATACATCGTCGAGCGATTCGTCGTTCTCAAATTCGTAGGGCACTTTCGGAGACCATTTCGAAATCTGTCGCCGATTACATGGCGCGAGAAAAAATCGGATTTAATGAATTGACTCGGCGACTGCACATGAGTTCGGCAACAACATCAAAAATTTTACGAGGAGATGCGAATCTGACTCTTGATACTTTGGCTGTCGTTGCAGTTGTCCTTGGACTGACTCCGGATTTATCCCTCAGGAGAGATGTTTGATCGGTCGGCTGTACTCGCTTGAATGCACAAACTCTTCGAGCTCATGCGAGTTCATCCCTGAGACAAGATGCGACAAAGGAGAGTCTGGAACAGTGGGTCTCTGTGGTGCTTGGTGGGGGAACTCTTGGGTGGCTTCCTGTCGATATGATTAAAAAATCTCAAGATATCGATTTGTTAAGAGGCTCAGGGACCATTCCCGGCACCTCCACCATTTTTCCAATGGTTTTAGATAGTTGCAATTAATTCGAGTTTATCTTAGTCATTTTATCATTTAACCGCCGAGCAGGGGTTGAGCTCTTGAGCGAAGATGTGATTGGAAATCACACCAGATAACCGATCCAATTCATTGAAAAACTGATTGCTCTTGTGCCCCTGCCCAAGTTTCACCTCGCGCGTTATTACGGTGTGTTTGCAAAAGCATCGAAGTACCGCGACAAGCTGCCAGACAGGCCACCACCCAAACCAGATGATCCAAACGCTTCATCAAATCAGCCCACTCCACCGCGCAAAAAAAACTCTAGTCTTCATCAAGAAGACCAGCTGGAAAAAAGGG
>JBEGJP010000207.1:0-10344 GCA_041184525.1 Pseudomonadota bacterium
GAGAAATGAAGGAACTGATTGTTCGTGCTTAAGTAAATTGCTCTAATTTGTCTCACATTGTTTGATTTTTAGTCTAGTAAAATTATGTATTTAAATGTTTTACTAAGGTTTGTTGGTTAAAAACACGATACGAAATTTGTCTTCCGTGCGCTGAGCGGGGAAGGCAGACCATTTGGCTTTATGGCTTGGGGGGGGCTCGTGTTTCGTTTTCTTTCTCTCCTTTTTGTTCTTACAATCTCCTGCAGCAAGAACAACGAATACGCCACAGCGCCAAAGGCAGCTGCCTCGAAGCGGACCATGGGAAAAGCGGCAGGAGAGAGTGCGGCAGCTCAAACAACACAATCGCAGGCGCGGACAGGAAATAAAACTGCGCCTCAGAAACTTTTCAATGCGGCTATTCTCACTCAAAGCGTGCAATGCTTGTTTTGCCACATGAGAGTCGAGGGCGATGTGGGCGGTCTTCATTTTCCATCCGACTCGGAACTGCATCCGGGAACGGGCACTGACCTTAAAATCACCGGAACGTTATTTGCCACAAATGATATTCCAAGCCTGCTGTCGCAAATGGACATCGCATCTGCGTATGTCTCAAATTACAAAAATTCCGGATTGAAAGTCTTTCCCACAACGAAGAACGCTGCGGGTGAAATTGTATTTCCCGAGGTGAGAAAGAACCTGATTTCCGGAAAGACAAAGGGCACACTGAAATTGGGTTCAACTGTCATTGAAAATCAACATTCGGGACATCTGACCCTTGTCGCATCCCAACAGCCCATTGAAGTGAGCGGAGAGGTTTTTATTGATGGCGATTTGATTATTGGCGGACCTTACACGGGGCTTGGGACTGTCTATGCGAGGAACATCTTCATTGCCAAAGATTTGAAAGGAACGCATGTGCCTTTTCCATTTTCAACAGATCCGAAAGAGGCGCAGCGGGAAGCACAAACTGCTCTTTCGGAAAAAAAGGACGGGCTTTATCTTTTTGCGCTCGGCCAAATCACGGTCGGCTTTCCTGATCGGGGAGTTTTGAAAAGAAAGTCTGAATGGCATTCTGAAATAATGGGGAAAGACGGCGTTTCTGTTGAAGACCCTCCCATTTCAATTTCGGCCTACAAGGCATTGGGAGAAAAAAAGCATTGCTCGATGGCCTTGAAATTGGATGCAGACAGCTCCTCTGTTCTGGTCAATCAGGTTGATGCCTTTCTATATGCCAGCGACTATCTTCTTTGGAGAACCTGTGACGGCTATGTTTTGAATGGCGGTTTCGTTTCTCCCCATGTGGCCCTTCTCAGCGGCGCAGACCAAGGAAAAAATGTGATTCGATATGACTACCGCCTGCGTGCCGGTGTTCAGGCCTTTTCTCTGCTGAAGGAGTTCTTTGAAAAAGACTGACGGGGCACGCTGCTATGAAATGATATTTTTATTGCCCTCAGGGCTTTGCACTCACGGTTGCTGTCGCGGCGTCAGTGCTCGTCGAGGTGCTTGATGCTAGTTTTTCTGCTTCGAGTCTGGCTTGTTCCTCTTTTGCAAGTCTTTCTGCTTCAGCAATCTTTGTGTCAAGTGCAGACGCATCATAGTCAGGAACTTCAGCTGCTGCCTCTTTGGACCCCGACTCGCTGGCCATGCGCAATTTCTCGGTTGTGCTCGCGTCGAGTTTCAATTCCTCGGCCGCTTCTTCAGCTCCCAATTTCGCTTGGGCCATGAGTTCATCGAGCTTTTCGCGGTCAAATTCATCGTCTTCTCCAGCTGCATCGACCATACCGGACGAGGCGCCCGCTGAAACATCCCCGAGAAATTCTTTGTCAAAATCTTCGTCTTCGCCGGCGCCTTGGAGCAAGCCGCTGTTGACCGCCTTTGCAAACTCAAGCATCGATGCTTCATCGATATCACCCATATCGTCGGCACCCTTCATGGCTGCACGACCGACCGCGGTGGCGAGTTCTTTCAAATCTTTGCTTTCAAATCCTGAAAAGCTCATCACAGTGCTCATCAAGCCTGCACTCATTTCTTTGATCATGTCATCGAACAAGGCTTTGTCACAGCCTTCAATTTTTTTGAACGAGAGCATCATTTGTTCGAACGAGTCTTCAATGACGTCTTTCAATTCTGCTGTGGAAATGCCGGCATCGTCCGCGTTTTCGGCAATGGAGGCTGTGATTTCTTTGAGAGCGGCTGAGAGTGATGTTGCGTCGAAACCTGCTTCGTCCAAATTCTCCGTGGCAGCACTGGTGACGGCTGTCACTGATCTTTTAAGGTCAAGTTCGGGGAATTTCGCTTTCAAATCCTTCATGACCTTAATGTTGGTGCCTGCGATGATTTTCAGGAACTGCTTTGTGCTGCTTCCTTCAGGAAGGGTGCCGATATCATTGAGCGCGTCCGTTGCTCCCGAGGTGAATGCTTTCACCTCTGACAGAATTTCATCGGACGTCAACGCAAGCGCGCTGCTTGTGGGTGCAGATTTTCCTTTTTCGATGATCAGTTGCGCCTGAGATTGGCTCAGTCCTGCTTTTGTGAGTTGCGAAGCCAGTGCAGTACTCAGCAGTGTTCTCGTCTCAGAAAGACTCGAGCCGGCATTGGGGGAGGCTGTCTCGTCCGAAGGGAAATTTTTACCGCCGCACGAAGTGAAAGTGAAGCCCAAGAGAACGATTGGCAAAATGGGAAGGTGTTTCTGGTTCATCCGAAGTCTCCTTGAAGAAGCGACCATAATTCTTAGCGGAGGTTGAAGCGGCGACTTGAGCTTTTTAAAAAGAGAAATTCTAAAACTCCAAGATAATTGCTTCTTTTAAACATCCGATGCTCATTCGCTTCCGCATCGCTCATCCGATCCCTCTTCCGCCGAGGGGTTTGCAAATTTGACGTTCAGGGTCACCCGCGGAATACAAAAATGTTTTAAACTCGAGGAACTCAGGTGAGTTGCGACCCGTTTAAGGTTTCTGATGCGGCAGATTCTGGTTGAATCGAGTCCCATTGCTTCGCGGCGATCGAAGAAAGACCGCGTTCTTTTCGGACTTCGTTTTTCGCAGCGATTGGTGCAACTCACTTTGTCAGACATTGGAGTGGAAGTCCGATGATTGATTCCGAACCATCAAAAACGTCTACTGTCGTGGCATTGGGGACGTTTTGCGTTGTACAGGACTTGAAGGAGGGAAATTGGGATCCCCGCGTGCGTGCGATCCTTGAGGCGATCTTACGCTCTGCACCTCAGCCCTTTGCCTTCCTTGCGCGGATGAGCACAACTCCCTTCTTCAGGCAGATGTTTGAAAAAGTGATGAGCTGGTTCATTCCAGGGATGTTTTCTCACTATGTCGCCCGCAAAAAGTACATTGAAAAGCGGGTGCGCTCGGCTGTGGAAGTGGGCTGCCGACAGTTTGTGGTCTTGGGAGGCGGACTCGACACTTTGGCCTTGCGTTTGGCCGCGGATGCACCGGACGTCAAAGTATTTGAAATCGATCATCCAGCCACCCAGCAGCTCAAACTCGACTTTCTGAAGTCGGTTGAAACCAATTTGTCCAATCTGACTCTGATTGCGACCAATCTCACCGAACACTCCGTGTCGGAAGCTCTCGCAGCAAGTGCGTTTGATTCGGTCTTGCCGAGTGTCTTCGTCGCCGAAGGCATCTTGATGTATTTGCGTGAGGAACAGGTGAGGGAAGTGTTGCGTGATCTTCTTTCGATCGCAGCCACGGGCTCGAAAATTGTTCTGACCTGCATGGAGATCAACTCCGAGGGCGAAATCACGTTCCGCGGGTCGCGGAAGTCGTTTGTCAACGTATGGCTGGACCAGCAGCATGAACCCTTTCTGTGGGGGTTGGATCTCATTCAAGCAAAATATTTCTTTGCATCCTGCGGTTGGAAATTGGTTTCCATGTCGCGCTGGGATGAACTCTTTGCAGCTGTTCCGGGCTTGCCCCATTGGATGCATCCGCCGGCACGCGGGGAACATATTGTTGTTCTGGAACCAGCTATTTGAAATGAGTTCCTGATGCATGACTTCATGCCGGACGCGGGTGAGGGTTGCAGGTCGCGGAAAGCACTGGGGTAAAATTTGTCTAAATGTTACAGAACAGCTAAGAAAACCTTCCTTGACTGAAAGAGCTTCGGAAACAGGCTGTCCCCGCGCGTTGTCGGCTTGGGGCACCTGAGGCCGGTGCAAGGAGAGTGAATTTTGACCCTCATCCGCAGCCATATCGACACGCGTTCTGCTGATTTTCGTGCTAATTATGAGCACCACCGTCAGCTCAATGAAGATCTTTGCCTTAAGATGAATCAAATAAGAGCCGGCGGTGGGGAAAAAGCGCAGGCCCGTCTCAAACAGCAAAACAAACTTTTCGTTCGCGACCGCATTGGGCTGCTTCTCGATGCCGGAAGCCCATTCCTCGAGATTTCTCCCTTCGCCGCTGACGGAGTTTATGAAGACCATGTTCCTGCCGCGGGAGTGGTGGCCGGAATCGGCCGCGTGAGCGGCGTGACCTGCATGATTGTCGCCAACGATGCGACGGTCAAAGGCGGAACCTACTACCCATTGACGGTGAAAAAGCACCTGCGGGCACAGGAAATCGCTCTCGAGAATCGTCTGCCATGCTTGTATCTCGTCGACAGCGGCGGCGCGTTTCTTCCGATGCAGTCGGAGGTGTTTCCCGACAAAGAACACTTCGGCCGTATCTTTTTCAATCAGGCCAATTTGAGCGCGCAGGGCATCCCGCAGATTGCCTGCGTGATGGGAAGTTGCACCGCCGGTGGTGCCTATGTGCCTGCAATGTCGGATCAGACGATCATCGTCAACGGAACCGGCACGATTTTTCTCGGTGGTCCTCCGTTGGTGAAGGCGGCCACGGGTGAAGATGTGAGTGCAGAAGACTTGGGCGGCGCCCGCGTCCACACCGAGATGAGTGGAGTGGCCGATCATTACGCACACAACGACGAACATGCCTTGGCTATCCTACGCGACATTGTCGCCCATTTGGGCCCGCGGCAGGGCGCACAGGTGAAGTTGCAGACGCCCGAAGCGCCGCGCTTCGATCCCGATGAAATTCTCGGCCTGTGGCCGCGCGATCTGCGCCGACAGGTGGACATTCGTGAGGTCATCGCGCGCGTTGTGGATGGAAGTCGCTTGTTTGAATTCAAACAGCGTTATGCCACGACACTCGTCACCGGATTCGCACACATTGAAGGGATGCCCTGCGGGATTATCGCCAACAACGGAGTCCTCTTCGCTGAAAGTGCGCTGAAGGCGGCTCATTTCATCGAGCTTTGCACCAAGGAATCGGTTCCCTTGTTGTTTCTTCAGAATATCACCGGATTCATGGTCGGTGCGAATTATGAACGCGGCGGGATTGCCAAGGACGGTGCCAAAATGGTGCACGCGGTGGCCACTGCCAAAGTTCCAAAAATCTCGCTTCTCATGGGCGGGAGCTTTGGTGCAGGTAATTATGGCATGTGCGGACGCGCTTACAGCCCGCGTTTTCTGTGGACTTGGCCATCTTCCCGCATCAGCGTGATGGGTGGCGAGCAGGCCGCACAGGTGATGGTGACAGTCAAACGTGATCAGCTGGCCCGCGACGGTCAGTCGCTCAGCGATGTGCAGGCCGAAGAAATTGCTGCCCCTATCCGTGCTAAATATGAGCGTGAAGGCCACCCCTATTATGCCTCGGCGCGTCTTTGGGATGATGGGATCATCGACATGAGAAACACGCGCAACATTTTGGCAGCGAGTTTGGCAGCAACGCTCCATGCTCCCATCGAACCGACGCAAGTCGGTGTCTTCCGCATGTGAAAGGATTGGGCATGTCGAACGGAACCAACAAAAAAATCATTCGTATTGCCAATGCGGGCGGCTATTGGGGAGACGATCCTTATGCCCTGCGCCGTCAGGTCTGCGGTCCTCTTAAAATTGATTATATCTCGATCGACTATCTTGCCGAAATCACGATGAGCATTCTGCAAAAGCAGAAACAAAAAGATGCTCGGCTCGGCTATGCTTCCGATTTTATTTCTCAGCTCACGCCATTGTTGAAGACGTGCAAGGAACGCGGGATCAAAATCATCACCAATGCCGGCGGAGTGAACCCGAAGGCATGCGCAGATGCACTTTTTGAATTGGCCCGCAAAGAAAACGTCGATCTGCGCGTGGCTCTGGTGGAAGGCGATGACATTGCTGCCGGACTCACCGAACTCGTCCGCCAGCCCGGCTGTGCCATGAAGAACATGGAAACGGGGGAAGCCTTCGATGGAGTGGCGCCGCGTGTTTTGAGTGCGAACGTCTATTTTGGCGCTATGCCGGTGGTCGAGGCGCTCAAGAGCAGTCCTGATATTGTCATTTGCGGCCGTGTCACAGACACAGGCATCACTTTGGCGGCGATGATTCATGAATTTGGCTGGAATGCCGCCGATTACGACAAACTCGCACACGGCATCGTGGCGGGTCATATCATCGAGTGCGGTGCACAGGCCACCGGCGGGAATTTCACTGACTGGAAAAAGGTGGCCAGTTTTGAAGATGTCGGTTTTCCCATTTTGGAATGTGCCGCGGATGGATCATTTGTTGTGACCAAGCACCCCGGCAGCGGTGGGCTCGTGTCTTCGCAAACAATCCGCGAGCAGTTGTTGTATGAAATGGGGCATCCGCAAAGCTACATCACCCCCGATGTGATCGCCGATTTCTCAACCATTGAGTTGTCTTCTGACGGAGCCGATCGCGTTCGCGTGACGGGAGTTCTCGGACGTCCACCCACCGATCTTCTGAAGGTGAGTGTGGCCTATGCCGACGGCTACAAGGCCAGTGGCACGCTGATTGTCTGCGGACCCGATGCGCGTGCCAAGGCTGAAGTGTTTTCAAAAATCATGTGGCAGAAGCTTTCGGCTGAACTGGCTCGTGCGGGGCTTCCGCAGTGCAAGAAAACCATGACCGAGTGCATTGGTGACGATTCCACACACCGCGGACTCTCTCCTGCGCTGCCCGCAAAAGAAATTCTCCTCCGCTTCGGAGCGCTCGCCGACGACAAAGCCTCTTTGCAGGTGTTCCGCAAACTGCTTCCGAGCCTGATTTTGAGTGGTCCGGCGGGAGTGGCTGTGACGGGGGGCGCGCCGGTGATCAGCGATGTGGTGAGTTATTGGCCGGCCTTGGTTCCGCAGCAGGTGGCACTGCCGCGCGTGTGGGTCGCAGAAGTCACGCGCAGCAAGAGTGACGTTGCGGTGCTTCAGCAAACACCCGAATTGCCTTGGCCAGTCACGCGCGGAACAGCTGATGTCTCGGTGGAACCGCGCGATCCGCACGTGGTAATCCCTGCTGCATCCTCAAAATCCAAGCGACTGCCATTGTGGAGCATTGCGCATGCACGCAGCGGCGACAAAGGTGATACGGCCAACATTGGTCTGATTGGTCGTTCAGCGGAATGTTATGCGTGGCTGCGTGATCATGTGTCGGCCGATATGGTGAAAAATTGGTTTGCCGGAATTTGTCATGGGAAAGTGCAACGACATACGGTTCCCAATCTGTGGGCTTTGAATTTCCTTCTGGAAGAATCTCTTGATGGGGGAGGAACGATGAGCCTGTGCATCGACGCGCAAGGGAAAACTCTCAGCCAAGCGCTTCTCCGTTGTGAACTCGAGATCCCTCTTTCGCTGCTGACGACCGTCGCGATTGAAAACAGGGCACCCGACAGTGAAATATTCACCTCGCGGACGTCACAGGAGGACCGCTGAAATGAGTTCTTCCCGCAAACCCAATCTCAGCGCGGATTACGATGGAAAAACGCTTTTGGTGCGGCATGCCGGTTCCGGTGTGGTGCGCGTCGTATTGAACCGCCCCGAATTGAAGAATGCCTTCAACGCTGAAATGATCACTGAACTCAATGAGGTTCTTGCTGAACTCGCGGCCGTGCGTGAGGCAGACAAGATGAGGATTCTTGTCCTCGAAGGTGCGGGCAACACGTTCTGCGCGGGCGCTGATCTCAACTATATGCAAGAGCAGGCACGTTCACCGGAAGCGCAGAGTGTGCGTGATGCTCGGGTGCTCGGAACGCTGTTTTTCAGACTGGCGAGCTTTCCCACCACTGTGATTGCAGCCGTGCGCGGCGCAGCCGTTGGCGGTGGTTTCGGGTTGGTTTGTTGCTCCGATGTCGTGGTCGCCGAATCGAAGGCTGTGTTCGCAACGAGCGAAGTCCGTTTGGGAATTGTTCCCGGTGTCATCAGTCCTTATATCGTGCGTAAATTGGGCTGCGGGAGAGCGGCAGTGCCGATGCTCTCGGGCAGCCGGATGAGCGCCGCGGAAGCGAAAGACTTGGGCCTTGTGAATCGGATTGTCGAATCAGACGTCCCTGATTCAGTCTTTCAAAATGCGCTTCTGGGTGTGGTCAATGAACATCTCGCAGCAGCTCCGAATGCCGTCCGACGCACGAAGGAATTGTTGCGCAAAATTCACCCGCTGCCCGACCCCGGACTCTTTGAACACACGGCACAGGCCATTGCAGCGGCGCGTTGTTCTGAAGAAGGTCAACACGGGTTGGCGCAGTTCTTTGAAAAAAAACCTCCGCAATGGAGCGTGACTCTTTCGAGTGAAGCGTGGGGAGCTCATCGATGAAACGACTCGTCATTGCCAATCGTGGAGAAATTGCCCGTCGTATTTTACGCGCAGGACGAGAGTTCGGATGGAAGGTGGCGGTCATTTCGACGCCTGAAGACCGCGACTCGCCTGTGCGATTCGAAGCTGATGATGTTCTGGAAGTGGACAGTTTTTTGAATGCGGCAGCGGTGGTGGGAGCAGCCAGAAATTGGCGGGCGGATCTCCTTCATCCCGGCTATGGTTTTTTGTCTGAAAATGCCGATTTTGCGGCTTTGGTTGAAGAGGCAGGCATTGCTTTCGTTGGCCCGACGCCGCTCAACATGCGCGCGATGGGGGGCAAAGAATCAGCCAAAAGTTTTGCTCAACGCTGCGGAGTGCCCACGCTGGAAGCGCTTTTGAGTCAGGAGCTCAAAGAATTGCCGGTGGAGCAGTGGTCGCGCGTGTTGGACAAGCGGGGGATTGTCGCCCCCTACCTTGTGAAGGCGAGTGGGGGCGGCGGCGGGCGCGGCATGCGTATCGTCGAAAGCGTCCGTGATCTGCCCGATGCCATTGCGCGTGCCTCACAGGAAGCGAAAGCGAGCTTCAACGATGCCACAGTTTTTGTGGAGCGTTATCTGGTGGCACCGCGTCACGTTGAAATTCAGGTGTTTGGCGATGGCCATGGTGGCGGTGTGTTTTGGGGGGAGCGGGAGTGCTCTTTGCAACGACGGCATCAGAAGGTTCTCGAAGAGGCGCCGAGTCCGGTTGTGGATGCGCCCTTGCGTGAGAAGATGGGGGCAGCTGCCATGGCTTTGGTGGCTGAAACAAAATACCGCGGTGCCGGAACTGTTGAATTCCTGCTCAATGACGCGGGCGAGTTTTTCTTTCTGGAAATGAACACGCGTTTGCAAGTTGAACATCCCGTGACCGAGCTCGTCTATGGAATAGATCTTGTGCGGGCTCAATTTGAGTTGGCGCTCGGGCAATGGCCGGCGGGATTTCCGGATCCGGACGTCTTCAGCGTGCCTGTGCCGCGCGGTGTTGCCATTGAAGCGCGTCTTCTCGCAGAAGATCCGCGCGCAGGCTTTCTGCCGACGCCGGGCCCGCTGACGGTCTATCGTGAACCATCCTTACGTCATGTCCGCGTGGATTCCGGCGTGGTCGAAAAGGGTCGAGTGAACGATCGGTTCGATTCGATGATCGCCAAAATCATCGCTCACGCGCCGACACGTGCTGCGGCCTGTCAGGTGTTGGCTGAAGCATTGGAACAGACGACCGTGCATGGTTGCACGACCAATCTTCCATTCCTGACTGCTGTGGCGCTCCATCCCGACTACATTGAAGGCAAGGTGTCGACGGCTTGGATTGGTCAACATGCGGAGGAATTGAACAAGCCTCTCATCCCGAGCTCTTTGTCTGAATTCTTTCAGCGAGCGGATATTCGCCATGCTTTGGCATCGGCCCTTCTGTTGCGGGATGCGACGGAGAAGAATGTCCTGCGGCACCCGTCGGGGGAGAACGATGCCGGTTTTCTTTTTTCAGCGGTCGCGATGGGACGCCCGAGCGCCAGCGGGACAGGATTGAATGTTGGGTCAAAGGCCGAGAAAAAACGCCTCGATGTCTCGCCCGCACGCGAGCCGCACACCTTCCGGCTCTCCGGACCTGCGTGGTGGGACGTGCTGGCGGCACTGAAGAAAGAGGAAACGGAGCGAGGCTGTCAGTCGCTCCAGAGGAGTTGGTTGAGGGTCATGGCGGGTGAAGACCACGGGTTCGAGACCTCGTGTCTGCTCTCCCGTCCGCGCGGC